>JANYJV010000021.1 GCA_025361725.1 Acidimicrobiia bacterium
CTGAGCGCTCGTTGCTTGACCTCAGTATCGGCGGGAACGACCGCTTGACTTCCTATCGTCGATAGGTATACTCCCTATTGCTGATAGGCAAAAGAGGGGGATGAAGGCATGTACAGCAGATGACGGCAGGCAGAGTGGCCGAGCGAAGAGAAGCCAAGGTCGCGTCCATCGTCGATGCCGCGTGGAAGCTCGCAGCGGAGCACGGCATTGCCGGGATTTCTCTGTACGCACTGGCCCGTGCGGTCGGTATGCGTCAGCCGTCGCTGTACGAGTACTTCGACTCGAAGCACGCGTTGTACGACGCGATGTTCGCCGATGGCAACCGCAAGCTGTTCGAGCGGATCGAAGCGTTGTCACTGCCTCGCGATCCGCGCGCCGCGGTGAAGAAGTACATGCGCACGTTCTTGGACTTCGCGCTCGAGGACCCGGCGCGTTGTGAGTTGCTCTTCGAGCGCCACATTCCGGGGTTCACGCCGTCGCCGGAGTCCTATGCGCTCGCCGAAGAAGTGCTCGGGCGCGTCGGCACGCTCCTGAATGAAGCCGGTGTCACCAGTCAGGGCGACATCGACTGCATCGTGGCCATGGTGGGGGGGCTCATGGCAGCACAGCTCAGCAACGATCCCGGTGGCACCCGTTGGTCCCGCCACCTCAACCGTCTCATCGACTTGTACCTCGATGATGTCAACACAAGGAGCACCGGCAGATGAACAGCAATCGCATCAAGCGTCCCGAAGCTCGAGTTCTCGCGGAAGAGGAGTTCGTGCGCTTCGCCGCGACCGTCGCATCCCTCACGCCCGAGGAGTGGGCGACCGAGACGGACTGCACCGGATGGGATGTCCGCAAGGTTGCGCTCCACGTGCTCGGCTCGGGGGACGCGCAGGCGTCGGTGCGAGTGTTCGCACACCAGTTCCGCAGGGGCGTGCCGATCAACAAGGAGATCGAGTCCCACCACTGGGTTGACGGGCTCAACGAGTTGCAGATTCGCGAGCGCGATCACCTGTCGAACGAAGACATCGTGGCGCAGCTCGAAGCGATCGGACCCAGGGCAGTGAAGGGCCGCTGGGGCACGCCGGCGCCGATGCGATTCCTGCCGCTGCCGTTCGGTCCGCCGATCGGGTGGGTGTCGCTGAAGTACCTGCTCGACGTCGGCTTCACGCGCGACGTCTGGGCGCACCGCATCGACATCCATGCCGCCATCGGCCGTCCGATGCATCTCACCGCCGACCACGACGGCCGACTCGTGGCCGACATCGTCGACGAGTGGGCATCGATACACGGCCAACCCTTCGAGCTCGTGCTGGAGGGACCGGCGGGCGGCAAGTTCTCCCAGGGTGTCGACGGCGAGCGTGTCGACATCGATGCTCTCGACTTCATCCGCACCTTGTCCGGCCGCCTCACCGGCACCGGCGTCCTCAGTCATCCCCTTCCGCTCTGAAAGCGAGATCACCATGGAAACTCGAGTCGACGAAATCGCCGATCGCATCTACCGCTTGTCCACGCATGTGCCCGACATCGGGCCGACCGGCTTCAGCTTCAACCAGTTCCTCATCGATGCCGATGAGCCCGCCATCTTTCACACGGGCCCGCGCAGCATGTTCCCGTTGGTGTCGGAAGCCGTCGCCACCGTGGTTCCGCTCGAGCGACTGCGGTGGATCACGTTCGGTCACCTCGAGTCCGACGAGTCCGGCGCGATGAACCTGTTCCTCGCTGCGTCGCCGAACGCGCAGGTCGCCCACACCGGCGTCGGTTGCATGGTGTCGATCAACGATCTTGCCGACCGCGCGCCCGAGCCCATCGCCGACAACGACGTGAAGGACCTCGGAGGCAAACGCATACGCAGTATCGACACGCCCCATGTTCCGCACGGCTGGGACGCGCACGTGCTCTATGAGGAGACCACGGGCACGTTGTTCTGTGGCGACCTGCTCTCCCAGATCGGCGACGGCCCCGCGCTCACGGCGAACGACATCATTGACGCCGCCGCCCAGACCGAGGACATGTTCGCCTCCACGTGCCTCACGCCGAACACCGCGCCGACGATCCGCCGACTCGCCGGACTCGAACCGAAGACACTCGCGATCATGCACGGCTCGTCGTACAACGGCGATGGTGCGAAGGCGCTCCTCGCCCTCGCCGACGACTATGAACGCCGCCTCACTTCAGCGTCGTAGCTCATGGCGCGTCTGGGTGCTCCAGCTCGCGTTGCCGCTCGTGAGTCCTGCGACTCGGGTCAGCGGCAGTCGACGGCGACTGCGAGTGCTTCGCACACGTCACGCATTTTGATGTCGCTCAGTCGGCCGAGCCGTTCCACCAGGACGCCGGTCGAGACACTTTCGACTGAGTCGAGGTTGGCGACACACGGCCGCGGTACCGGGTCCTCGCCGGGATCGAGAACGACTTCGCTCCCGAGGTGACGAATCGTCGTCGTGCACGGCGCAATGAGGGCTCGGCGCACGCGCGGGATCGCTGCATCGCGCGACAGCACGACAACCGGACGACGACCGATTTCGGGGAGTTCGCACCACCACACTTCACCGCGCGCCGGGATGATCACGACGCCGCGGCGGCGTCGCGAAACGCGGAGAGATCGCCCCACTCGTCGGGCGCGTCGAGCGGGAACTCTTCGTACGCCGAATAGCTCGCATCGAGCTCAGCAGCACGCTCCTGTGCGAGCAGGGCTCCGAGGGCCGCGTCGAGGAGCGCGGCATCGCTTCCAGACGCCCGGGACCGGCGCGCTCTGCTCAGGAGGTCTTCGTCGACGGTGGTGCTCACACGGACACGTGCCATGCCACAAGTATGCCATGAAGATGCCATCACAGCACTCGCACCGCATCGAAACTCCCGGAGGGATCGTCCTCCTTCTCGGTAGCGTCGACTCATGAGAACGATCGACGGATGGCTGGTGCGACCAGTCCGCCACGACGAGTTCGACGCCTGGTCGAAGCTCTTCACCGGATACGCAGACTTCTACGAATGGCCCACATCAGACGAACACCCACGACAGATCTGGAGCTGGATTCACGACGATGGATGGGTTGAGGCACTCGTCGCAGTAGCGGTCGACGAAGACGGGCGGGAACTGCGTGGGCCACAAGGTTTGGCGCATCTTCGTGAGTGGGTGCGTCCGCTGAGAGGCGTGCGATGTGGCTATCTCGATGATCTCTTCGTCGACCCCGCCCTCCGAGGCGCGGGCGCCGTCGATGCCTTGTTCTCCGCCATCGCCGAGATCGCAACCGCACGCGGATGGGCGACCGTTCGGTGGACCACGGCCGACGACAACTACCGGGCCCGATCGGTCTATGACCGCGTTGCGACCCGCACCGGTTGGATCACCTACGACATGGATTGCCCAACGCCTGCGTGACCAAAGCCCGTCGCCGGCTCAACGAGCGAGGTGCAAGCACCGCGAACGCGCCGGCAGAGCGCAGTCGCGTCACCGTCGCCGAATGTCATGAGTCCGCAAGATCGGGAGTCCCTCAGGGTCGGAGAACCTCACTGGCGGACCACGAGCACGGGACACGGGCACCGGTGGACGACTCGCATTGCTGTGCTCCCGAGCGCGACCCGCGCGAGGCCGTGGCGGGCGTGGTTTCCGACGACGACGAACGATGCAGGGAGTTCTTCGGCGAAGGCGATGATCGCGTCGGCGGGGTCGACCGCGATCAGCAACTTGGTCTCGGTGGCGCGGCCGTCGCGGCCGAGTAACTCCACGGCCGCGTCGATTCCCGGTCCTTGATGGGGTGCTGACGGGATGTCCGCGTCCGCGACGAAAGGATAGGGAGCGGGGCTGATCGTCTCGATCGTCCAAAGGTGCAGATGATGGCGGGCCGCGAACGCCGCCGCCGCCGGGATGAGGTCGGTCGCGGTCGCAGCTCCGTCGACCGCGACCACGAGGTTGCGAGCATCAGAACGCCGACGATCGAACGCCGCGTGCGGGCCGATCAGCATGACGGGGTCCGCGGTCGCTCGCGTGACGGCCTCGGCCGTGCTACCGAGCAGGATCTCACCGAGGGTGCTGCGTCCGTGGGTGGCCATGCAGACCATCGCCGGTGCGGCGTTGCGCACGGCGTCGGCGATGGCATCGGATGGCACTTCGTCGAGCACCACCTTCGTCTCGGTTGGCTCGCCGACGAGGCTGGCGGCGCGGTCCTCGAGGTACGCGCGGGGCGCAATGGGTTCGCCGTGCCAGATGCTCGACAGGAGCATGATCGGGTCTCCGCCGGCGAGTGCTCGAGCGTGGGGGAGTGCGAGTTCCGCTTCCTGAGAACCGTCAAGCGGAACGATGATCTTGGTCATGCTCCGATGGTGAGCCCGAATGCGCGGGCGGACCAGAGTCCTTCGTCACGTCGGTTCGGGAATCGAGCAGACCCATGACTCTGCTCGATCGGGCAGAGTGTTCGAGACCACGCGTCGGTGGTGACCTTGGACCCTGGTCGGGTGAGGGATCATCGGTCAAGCTCGACCCATGAACCGCTCTCGTCGTCGCGCCCGTGGTCTCGCAGATCGTCGCAGAATCCAGCGACTGTTCGTCGTCGCCGGCGCGTTGGTGTTCATCACGGCCGCGTGTGGAACGAGTCCGAGTGAAACGGTTGCGTCACGGCCCGGTCAGTTCCGTCTGGATGAATGGTCGATCGGTGCCGACCGACCGACGCTCAGCGCGGGACGGCAAACGATCACGGCGGTCAACCTCGGACGTCAGACCCACGAGCTGGTGATCGTCAAGGCCGCGAATGCCGGTTCGCTCCCGACCAAGGCCGACGGTTCGGTCGACGAGGCCCAGCTCGAGCGGGTGAAGGTCGGTGAGCTCGCGGACGTCGCGTCCGGTGCCTCGAAACACAAGGTTCTCGACCTCGCTCCGGGTGCCTACGTCGCCTTCTGCAACATCGTCGGTGGGATGGGTGCGGACGGCGGCATGATGGGCGGCATGAACCACGTCCATTTCGCAGACGGCATGCACACCACGTTCACGGTGACCGCATGATCGAGGTCTTCGCCGACATCGTCTGTCCCTTCACGCACGTGGGGCTGCGTCGATTGGTGGAGTGACGCGCGGCAGGCGGGACGCACGGTGCCGGTGCTGCACGTGCGTGCGTGGCCGTTGGAGCTCGTGAACGGTGAGCCGCTCGCTGGGGACTTCGTGGGCGAGGAGATCGTTGCGCTGCGTGAACACGTGGCCGCGGATTTCTTCGTCGGGTTCGATGCGGCTCGATTCCCGTCAACGTCGCTCCCGGCCTTGACGCTGGTTACGGCGGCGTACCGCCGTGACGCTGCGCTCGGCGAGCACGTGAGTCTGGGGCTCCGGGATGCGTTGTTCGAGGAGGGTGCGGACATCGGCGCGCTCGATATTCTGGCCGAGATCGCGACCGCCAATGGTCTCGATGTGCCCGAGGTCGGAGACCGTGAAGCGATCATGGCTGACCTCGACGAGGGCCGTCGGCGCGGCGTCGATGGGTCGCCCCACTTCTTCCTCGGCTCCGAGGGATTCTTCTGCCCGTCGTTGGAGATCGCCCGGGTGGACGGTCACCTTCAGGTCGCCTTCGACCCGACGCGCTTCGAAGACTTTGCCCGTCAGGCGCTCGAACAGCTCTGATTTCGCCAGGCCCGTCGGCCGATGTGTCGCAGCCTCGGGGTTCTCGACGGATCGTGCTCGCTCAGAGGTACGCGTCGGCGGAGAACGGCCACGCCGTCCCGGGCTCGAGCGCGCGGCCCGAAATCGAGAACGGTTCGATGACGAGCCATGTGTCCCGGTCGGTGCTCAACCAGGTGTCGGTGTCGAACTGTTCTTTGAAATCTGCCGCATCTTCGTCGACTGGCAGCAAGGTGCCGCGCACGAGCACCGACCAGCCGCGGCGGTGCGTATCGTCGATACCGTCGATCTCAAAGGCGACGCGCGGCGAGGCGCGATCGATGAGGTTCCCAGCGCGTGTCCGCAGCGCGACCCAGTTGCGCTGCGCCGCCTCGACGAAGCGGTAGTTGACGGGGACCACGAGGGGAAACTCCTCGTGGACGACGGCGATCCGTCCGATCTTCTCGTGCCGAAGATGTTGGAAGCACGCGTCGAGATCGAGCGTGATCAGTTGGCTGTCGGTCATGGGTGTTCGACCTCCTTGCGGTGGCTGGGTCCGCTTCGCCTCGGAACGCCGGTGCCGTTGAGCACGGAGGCGAACAGAGTCGCGTAGCTTTCCAGATGGCTGTCCTAAAGAAATTCCTGGTGCGCGCGTTCGTACGCGTTGGTCCCGAGGGTCTCGGCGAACGCGGGGTCGGCGAGCAAACGGTTGATTCGATCTGCGAAACCGGCAAGGTCATCCGGGTCGTCGACGAGCGGCCCGTGAACGCCGTCGTCGATCTGGTCGACGATTCCTCCAACGCGGGTCGCCACGATCGGTCGGTGCTTCCACATTGCTTCGACCACGGTGAGCCCGAAGCCCTCGGCCACGCTCTTCTGGGTGACCACGGTCGCGTGGCGCTGCAGCGCGTTGACGATGATGGCGGCTTCGTCGGGATCGTGCATGGGCACGCACGCGAGGTGGATGCGGGTCCGCGCGATCTCGGGAAGTGCGCGCCATGCGGCGTTACAGCGGTCGAGGACCATTCCCCCTTCGGGATCGTCGGTGACGCCCTGCACGTTGGGGCCGGCGAGCATCAGATGCGCACCGAACCGACGGTCGACATGGTTTGCGAACGCGTGCAGCACGCCTTCCATGTCTTTCATCACATCCCAACGGGAGACCTGGACCACCAGCGGCGCATCGGCCGGTGGTGGTGGGCCGGTCTGGAGGATGTCGACGCGTCGATCGACGCGCCCGGGTGAGCCGTCTCGCCGCCGGTACGTCGTCGCCCCGAGCTTCGAATTTCCGTCCAAGAGACCCACGTACTGCAGGATCGCCTGGACGCGCGTGGGCGTGAGCGGTTCGTTCTTGGCGCTCAGTGGATCGATCGACGACGTGATCACGCTCAGCCGATCCCGGTCCACCCAGCTCGGCGCGAACTCGTCGCGCGTGAAGACGAAGGCGTCGACATCCTCGAGGTCGGGACGCAGGAACCCCCAACCGGTCTCGGTGAACTCGTTCGGCCGGTCGCGGCCGACGTGACAGCGCCACACGACGTGCGCGCCGGCGGATTTCACTGCTCCCACGAGGCCGGCGGTCTGGGGGTCGTGCAGCATGACGATGTCCTCGGGCTGCACGACGGCGAGCAACTCGTCGGCGTTCGGCGCGAGCGTTGCCTCGTACACGGCGCGTTGGTCCGGGCCGAGGAGCCCACCGTCACCGGCGGCCCCGTACAGGTGGTTGTGGATCCGTTTCGTGATCGCGAAGAACTCGGTGTTGCCCTCGATGACGAACCACGCAGCGTCGATCCCGAGGTCGCGCACGTACGCGAGCAGGGTCTGCAGGAGCTCGGCGCCTCCGCCGCCGGTTGCCGTCGAGTTGACGTTGATGACGCGCCGATTGCCGAGGACCGACCGTGCGATCGCCGCGCTCTCGGCGAACTTCGTGGTCCGCTCCGGACCAATGACCTCGATGAGCCGAGTCGTATCCAATGCCTGAACGTCGACCTCGTGGATCATGATTCACACCATCGAGCAAACCCGCGCCGTGGGGCAGGGCCAAACGTCCCGAGATCTTGAGATTCTCTGGGAGGACCTTGGCCAACGCCGTCCGAACCAGGCGGCAGTCCGACAGGCGGTGATGGTGGAGTGTCAGCCACGGCGACCGAGGGCGCGGAGCGCGATCTCAAGCGCGGTCCCCAGATCGCTCGCAGTGTCGACCCGCGTGGCTGAGGGCCACGCGTCGGTCGCTTGCTCGACCTGAGCCGCGATCGCCGGCGTCGCGTCAGAGGCGTCCCGCCCGACTCGGTTGCGTTCGCGTATCCGCGGTTCGGTGACGGCGAACGGCGCATCACAGCGGAGCTCGACGAGATCGCTGTGCGTGCTCTCGGCCAGGTCGGCGGCAGCGCGGCGCCACGACGCGTCGTGCCAGGTGGCGTCGAGCACGATGCACTCTCCGGACTCGAGGTGGTGGCGGGCGCGTTCGAGCATCTCCCGGTAGGTGGCGGCCGTCGAGGCTTGGTCGTAGGCAGCCTGACCGAACGCAGCGGTGAGTCGTGTCGTCGGTTCGACGTGCGCGAGGTCCTTTCGGACCTCATCCGAGCGAATGACGTTCCAGCCCATGTGCGCCCCGATGCCGGCGGCCACCGTCGATTTACCGGTGCCGGGCGCGCCGCCGACGAGCACGAGGGCGACGCGACCCTGCTGGAGATGGGCTCGGGTCATCTCGTGAAGCCGGCGCGCCTCGTCCGCTGCGTCGGCGTCACCTTGGGATTCGCGGAGGCACGCGACCTTGGCCCGGATGTGTGCGCGCATGGCGATGTAATGGTGGGCGAGCGTCACGGGGAACCGTTCGCCACTGAGTTCGCCGTAGTGGTCGAGCAGGGCGATGCCCAGATCCGGTGCCCCGACGCGCTCGAGGTCCATGACGAGGAACGCGAGATCGGCGAGGACGTCGCCGTAGCGGAGTTGGTCGTCGAACTCGAGGCAATCGAGGACGCGCGGGCCGTCGGGAAGCAGGAACACGTCGTCCGCCAGCAAGTCACCGTGCCCGTCGCGCACCTTGCCTCCGGAGACGCGATCCGCGAACAGCGGTCTCCGCCCGGCGAGGTACCGACGGCAGAGAGCTTTGATCTCTTCCTCGGTTCGGGGATCGAGCACGGGGCCGACGAACGGCGCGATCTCGTGGAAGCCACCGTCCCAACGTTCGCCGATGCGGTCGACCGTCCCCGCAGCGGCAATCGCCGGTGAGGTTTCGGCGTGGTCGTGGAAGGTCGCAAGAACCTGCGCGAGCTCGACGAGATCCGCGTCGGTCACGTCACCGTTTCGTGCGAGCGTCGAGAGACGACGCTCCGCCGGCATCCGACGCATGACGACGAGGTGATCGCAGAGGGCGCCGTCGGGACCGACGACGTCCGCGACGCCGAGGTAGACGTCCGGCGCGATTCGGCGGTTGAGTTCCACTTCGCGCTCGCAGCACCGTTGTCGGAGCTCACGCGTCGACAAATCGATGAAGTCCAGCTTGACCGGCTTCTTGAGCTTGATGGCTTGGTCGCCCACCATGAAGACGATCGAAATGTGGGTCTCGTACATCTGCGCGCCGGACAATTAGCCGCCCTTGATCCCTGCGGCGGCGTAGGTCTTGCGGAGCAGCCGGCGATTCCCGAGCAGTCTCATTGAGTCATTGTGCAGTAGACCGAGCTGCGGTGATCCGGGCCTTGGGCCGATCGTGTCGGGACTTTCGCCTCTGCCGCCGTATCGTGGGCGCCGTCACGATGGCCCGGTCACCAGTTTCGGGAGCCGACATGAATGCACGTCCATGAAGTTGCAGCGCGGGGATCGCGAGGTCTTCGGGGTCGGCGCCATGCTCTTCGCCTCGCTGGCGTTGGTGGTGGCGATGGGTGCGTTGGTGACGGCCGGCATTGCCTACTCGCGCAGCAACGATGCGAAGCAGCGAGTGGAGAAGGTCGCGACGGGCGGTGCCATCGGTTCGACCGCCACGGTCAAGCTCCAAGAGTTCGGGATCAGCGCGTCGCCGGGACTCGTGCGGGCGGGGAAGGTCACCTTCGATGTCTCCAACGTCGGTGGTATCACGCACGAGTTGGTGATCGTGAGGGCGCTGAGCGTCCCGACGCTTCCGGTGGTGACCGTGGCCGGCGAGCGGTCCGTCGGTGCGGTCGACGAAGAAGCGATTCCCGAATCGGACAAGGTCGGTGAGAGCGGCGACGTCAAAGCGCAGGGTCACGTGACGAAGCGATTCACGATGAAGCCTGGCACCTACGTCTTGTTCTGCAACATCGACAACATCAACAAGGACAAGACGGTGACCAATCACTTCGTGAAGGGCATGCACGCCACCCTGACGGTGGTCTGAGGACCACCGACGGGCGTCACGTCCCCAGTGATGTGGGAAGCGACCTCACCGCCGCGGTTCGTGGACTCGAGGCTCGCGGTCGCGGAATCTTGCGGCCCACGATTCGCAACGCCGTGAGGTTGAAGATGAGCGCCGAACCGACGATCGCAATTGCGCGCGTCGCTCCCTGATCGGTGCCGGCTTCGAGTGCGTGTACCGTCCCGCCGATCCAGACGCCGTAACTCGCGAAGTGGATCGCCCGCCAGAGCCGACGGGGGATGCGCCGCATCATGAGCGACGACCATTCGATCGCGAGCAGCGCGTAGCCGGCCGCGATTCCCCACGCCACCGCGCCGGGTCGCCAACCGGCGGCCATCGGAATCGAGAGTTCGGCCGGACCGAACGCGACGGTCGGGTCGAGGGTCAAAGCGGTGAGATGGAGCGTGAGAAAGAGTGCGCTCATACCCCCCACCCACCGATGCAGATCCTGTTGCCAGGCCGGTGTCGGGAGGCGCCGGAGCCGGCCGGAGAGCAGGAGCCCGAGCAGGATGGCGGCGCCGGCGAGACACCACGCGGCCAGGCCGGACGAGCGGGCGAGATACCACCAGATCTTCGGAGTCACGCGACCAGCTCCGTGAGTTCCGCAGTCGCGTGGCGCTCTCCGTCGCGGCCGACGAGCACGCCAGAGGCTCCGTGCGCGGAGAGGAGTTCCACGCCGGCGTCCGGACCGGCGAGGAGGGCGGCGGTGGCGAGCGTCTCGGCGTCGACGGCGCGCGTCGCGATGACGGTGGCCGACGCGGCCGAGTGCTTGGCCGGGAGTCCCGTGGCCGGATCGATGACGTGGTGGGCGGTGCCGGTGCCGTGCCGCCACCGTCGTTTCGTGATCGCGCTGGTCGCAAGACCGCCGACGGCCAGGGCCAGTGTGCATCCCGGAAGGTGCTCGAGGACGACGGTCCAGCCGGTCGGGTGGGGGCAGGTCCCCATGCACCGGAGATCACCACCGATGTTGACGAGCACTCCGTCGGCGCCGGTGGCCATGACTTCCGCGGCCACGAGGTCCGCCGCGAGCCCTTTGCCGATCCCGCCCAGGTCGAGGCGGACATGCGCAGGAAGCGTGATGGCCCGCACGACTCGGTCGATGACGATGCCTGCGCATCCTGGAACGATCGCAAGGTGGTCCGACGCCGGGTCTGGTTCTGGTGGCCGAGGTGGCTCCGAGAGCAGTTCGGAGAACGTCCGGTCGTATCCCGCACGTTCGAGCGCGGCGACGATCGAGGGGTCGAAGACGCCGTTCAGCAGGTACCACGCGTCGACCGCGGTGGTCACGGCCAGCATGGTGTCCGGACTCACCCGCACCGCCCGACCACGCGCCGCGTTGAGGGCGCAGAGCTCCGACTCGGGACGAAAGCGGCTCCATCGTGCTTCGAGCTGCTCGATTCGGGCCCGAGCCGCGGGGAGTGACGGCTCCGAGCCGCCGATCACCACGATGTGGCAATCGGTGCCCATCGCCTCGAATCGCATCGACTGCATCAGGACGGACCGGTCTTCGTGGCGGGTGCGGGTGTGGGTGCGGGTGCGTGTGCGGGTGCGGGTGCTGGCCGTGCTGGGGCGGGCGCAGGTGCAGGTGCAGGTGTTCCAGCCGTCGGGGTCGGAGTTGCGGCTCCGGTCGGTCGAGGAGTCGAGCCGGTTGACGCCGAAGCCGTACCGGTGGAGCGGACACCAGGGGCGGAACCGCCGGCCGTGACGCTCGTCGTCGGCGGAGCCACCGGGGCAGCTCGATGCTGGACCTTGAGCACGATGACCTTGGCGGGCGGTGCCGGCGGCACCGCCGCGGCCACGGTCCGGACCACGACGGACGGATCGTTCACGGCCATGAAGCTCACCGCTCCGCCCGCACCACCGATCGCAACCCCGGCGACCAGGATCCTGCTCGCGGTGGCCGGTCGACTTCGTCGACGGGTCGCCATGATTCAGTCGTCCCCGAGCTTGTGACCGGGCTCGGGCACCGGCGCAGTCGGTGGGGTGGCCGCCGGCTGGCTCGGTGCGGGAGGCATTGGCGTGGCGACCTCGGGCTCTGGGACCGACGTACGGGGCCGTTCGGCCTGAGGTGCTTGGGCGCGGGGTGTTTCGGTTCCAGCCGGGGCCGGTTCAGGGGCCACGGCCGGAGCGGGATCGTCGACCACGAGGACACGGTGTTCGACGACAGACGGTGGGGTCGTGGTGTCGACGGGACTGACCTTGCCGACGTTCGGGCTCGCTTCTGCCGTGTCGAACACGTGCATCGTGGCGCCGGCGGCGGCGGCGATTCCGGTGATGCTCAGGCTGATGGCCGCAGCGGCGGCGAGTGCGGAACGGCGGTTCATGAGATCTCCTTGGTGGGGGTGCTCTCACCGTAGAGACGCCCACCCCAGGAGGAGTTCTGCAATTGCCCAGGAAAGGGCAAAGCGTCGAACCGGAGTTCATGAAGTGCGCGAAGGTGGCCCGATGCGCCTCCTTCTGGTCGAAGACGACGACGCAATCGCGCAGCCCATGACGCGTGGTCTGGAGCGCGAAGGATTTGAGGTGGCGCGAGCGACGACCGGCGCAGCGGCGTTGGCTGCGTCGGACTACGACCTCGTGCTCTTGGACTTGGGAATGCCGGACATGGACGGTTTCGCGATCTGTCATCAGCTCCGTGCTCGTTCCACGGTCCCGATCATCGTGGTGAGCGCTCGCGGTGACGAAGCGGACCGCGTGGTCGGCCTCGAACTCGGCGCCGATGACTACCTGGTCAAGCCGTTCGGGTTTCGTGAGTTGGTCGCGCGGATCCGAGCGGTGAGCCGACGCGTCGGTGACCGCAGCTCAGACGACGCTGACTCCGAGGTCACCACCATCGGACCGCTGACCATCGACCCCCGAACTCATCGCGTCCTAAAGAACGACGAAGAGCTGGCGTTGACTCCGAAGGAGTTCGACCTCCTCGCGCTCTTGGCCGAAGCGCCCGGAGCCCTCTTCACTCGGTCGACGATCCTCGAGCGAGTCTGGGATCCGCATTGGTACGGGCCGACGAAGACCCTCGACGTCCACGTGGCCACGTTGCGCAAGAAGCTCGGCGATCCGCGTTGGGTGCAGACCGTGCGGGGCGTCGGGTTCCGCCTCGCAGACCCCGCCGCGGAGTGATCGGTGCGCCGTCGCCTGTTGTTCAGTTACCTGACCCTCACGCTGGTCGTCCTGCTCCTTCTCGAAGTACCACTCGGACTCGTGTACGCACGCGAGCAGCAGCGTCGGCTCACCGCGTCGGTCGAGCGCGACGCTTTGGCACTGTCGATTCGCGCGGAGGAAGCCTTCGAGGCCAACGGCACTGCTCAGTTCCGTGCGGTCGCCCGCAAATATCAGGCCGACACCGAGGGCAGGGTGGTGGTGATACGCCCGAGTGGGTCGGTCGTCGTGGATTCGGATACGAACGGTTCCGGCGACCAGAACTTCAGGAACCGCCCGGAGTTCAAAGCGGCACTGAATCGTCGCGAGTTGAGCGGCTCGCGGTACTCCGCGACGTTGGGTCACGACATCCTCTACTTCGCGGTGCCCATCGTGAACGGCTCGACGCTGATCGGCGCGCTGCGGTTGACGTATCCCACCTCGTACGTCGACGCTCGGATCGCTCGCGGTTGGTGGGTGCTGATCGGCATCGGTCTGGTCTCCCTCCTCATCGTGTTCTTGGTCAGCCTCGGCCTCGCTCGCCAGGTGACGATCCCCATCGAACGCCTCGCCGACGCGTCTGCACGCGTGGGCCGGGGACACCTGGACACGCGAGCCGAGGTTCCTCGCGGTCCGCCGGAACTTCGTGAGCTGACAGAGCAGTTCAACACGACGACGACGCGCCTCGAACGGTTGGTGCACGCGCAGCAGGGTTTCGTCGCGGATGCGTCACACCAGCTCCGGACGCCGTTGGCCGCGCTCAGACTCCGGCTCGAGAACCTCGAATCCGAAGTCAGCCAGATGCCTGACGTGACGGCGGACGTCGCCGGGTCGCTCACCGAGGTGGGCCGGTTGTCGAGACTGGTGGACGGACTGCTCGCCCTCGCACGCGCGGAGCAGGCGACGGTGCGATCGGAGCCCCTCGCCATCGCACCGATCGTGTCCGGTCGCGTGGACGCGTGGAGCGCATTCGCCGAGGAGCACGATGTCACGTTCGTCGTGGAGGTCGACGACGGGGGACTCGTCCTTGCGACTCCGGAGCGGTTGGAACAGGTGCTCGACAACCTGATCGCGAACGCGATCGAGGTCGCTCCGGCCGGCACCGCGATCCGATTGTCCGCGACGACGACGGGCGGGTCGATGACGATCACCGTGGCCGACGAAGGGCCGGGTCTCAGCGAGTCACAGCGGGCGCGTGCGTTCGATCGGTTCTGGCGGTCAGCCGACGGCCGACGCGGCGCGGGCCTCGGTCTCGCGATCGTCCGTCAGTTCGTCGAGGCCGACGGTGGTTCGGTCAGCCTGCAGGCCGCGTCCACGGGCGGATTGGCGGTCGTCATTCGTCTCGGAGCCGCTCCTTCCATGCCCGCTCGGCGCTGAGCTCAACCGGCCGCGTCACGTGGCATCGCCGAGGTCGGCGACGCCGATGTCGATTCCCGCGACGTGCCGGTCGTACTCTCGCAGCCGACCGACGACGCGAACGGCAAGGTGTTGGCGCACTGGTTCCGGTACCTCGACCGGCACCTTGACCTCGACGCGCAGACGGCCGTCGATTCGTTCGACCGATACCGCAACCCGATCGGACGGGATGTCCTCGTACGCAAGCGACTGGCGCACGGTCGCAATCGCGACCTCTTCATACGCACCCCGACGCGACCGGGCGATCCGTTCACATGCCGACACGAGGTCACCGGTCACTGCGACCGCACCGAATGGTTCGAACGGGTTCATCAGTGGTTGGCCGACGACCGCGACCGGGATCCCCCGGCGAAGTCCGCACGTGACCCCGTCTTCGGTCGGCGTCGCTGTCGGGCGCACGTGGTCACGAGCGGCGACGACCAGATCGATCGTCCCGTCCTCGAGCGGGCACCCGGAGACCAGACCGAGACACGGGAACGCCGGTGCAGATGGCGCGTGACACCGGTGCACTCGGTGACCGGCCGCCTCGAGATCCGCGACCGCTTCGGAGGCGGTTCCGCCGTTCGATTCAGTGACCAAGATGTCCATGTGCGCAGTCCCTTCGCCGGTTCTCGGTTCGACCGTGGTGGTCATGGTCATTTCGGACTCTTGACGATGAATGCTGTGACCATTCCGAACATCATCCCGTCCGCCTTTTCAGCGTGACTGAGGATGTGACAATGGAACGCCCACACTCCCTGCTGTTTAGCGGTGGGCGAGACGAGGACCGTGTAGCGCTCTCCGGGAGCGACGAGCACCGTGTCCGCCTGGTACGGGTTGGACAACGGGTAGCCGTCCTTGGCGATGACGAGCTGGCGGATCCCGTGCAGATGCATCGGGTGAATCTGCTGCCCTTCGTTCATGTAGTGGATCTCGACGGTCTCACCCGGTGCCGCGACGACCGGGGCGGTGGCGGGAAACGATTTCCCGTTCAGCGAGAAGCCGATGACGCCGGCGTCGTTGAGCATCATCGGGATCTCCTGGGTCACCGGCGCAATCCCGGCCGGGAGTGGCTCGTCGCCGATGATGAACGCGCCGGCCAAACCGTCGGAGACCTGGCCCAGTGCGTAGGTGTGTGAGTGATACATGCCCACGGCGGGACCGTGCGCGGTGAACTCGTAGGCGAACGTGCCACCGGGACGGATCGGGTCCTGCGTGATGTAGGGGACACCGTCCATGGCGTTGGGCGTGTCGATGCCGTGGAAGTGCACACTCGTGGATTGCGGAAGCTCGTTCTTGACGACGATGCGGACCTTGTCGCCGTCGGCAACCTTGATCATCGGTCCGGGCACCTGGCCGTTGTAGGTCCAGGCCTTCACCGTCTTGCCGGGTTCCACCTGCCAGTCCACGATTTTCGCGGTCAAGGCGAACTGCTTCGTACCATCGGGCTGAACCGCGGGTGCGAGGGGCTGGTTGCCGACGCCCTTGGTGTTCATCCCCTTGTCGAGCTGCGCGGTGTAGTCCACGATCTGTTGCTGCATCGACTTGGAGTTGGCCGCGTCCGCGGACTTCAGTGCGACGCTGGTGTCGCCGCCAGAGCCGGCACTGGCTGCCGCGCCGACGGTCAGCGTGGCTCGCATTCCGGAATCGGCGTGACCCGGAATCTCGCAGAGAACCGTGTAGCTCCCCGCCTTGACACCCTTGAGGGAGACTGATGCGCTCTCCCCGGCGTGGAGCGTCTTGGTTCGGCCGCTGGTGTCCTTGATCGCGAAGTTGTGGTCGACGGTCCCACCGTTGGTCACCGCGATCGTGCTGTCGACGGCTGCGGTGATCGCGCTCGGTTCGATCGAGAACTCTGCGAGCGTGACCTTCGTTCCGGAACCACCCAACGCCGCGACCTGCTTGGCGTCGTTGCTCGTGGTCCTGGCGCTCGCCGCGACGGCCATGGCGCCGAAGGCGAGCAGTACCGCGAGGAGGGCAAAGGTCCAAGCGCCGAGGCCAAACACTTCACGGTCGTTGCGCCGCAACTTGAACACTGATCCTCCAGGTCGATTCGAGTGACCTCTGGATCCTCACGAAACACTCGCACTCGGCCCAGGGCCGAAGGTCCCAACCGATCGGGCCGGGGGACCCGAGCAGGCCTTGGCGCGGCGTGCAGTGACCGGCGCTACGAGACGACGACGGGCGCGACGTGTCTGGTCTCGCTCTCGATCTACGAGCGATCGTCCGATGGCAATGAGCGAACCGCGGTCGGTGCCCGAGTTGCCGGCCAGGTCGTGCCGCAACGTCACGATGGCAAGGAGGCTCACGATGCCGATGACGATGATCGCGGCTTCGAAGAGCCGTGCGGTGACAAATCCGAGTGCGACGCCTTCATGCTGTCGTTTGACGATGGGAAACAGCGCAACCGCGCTGCCGATCGCGGCGAAGGCGTTGATCAGATCGAGCATGCAACCGAAGATCACGCGCGTGTCGGATCCGGAGCTCACGATGTAATGCGAGCTATTCAGTATCGGGTCCAGGAAGAAGACCGTCGGGATCGAGCTGAGGAAGGTGATCAGGCAGAATTCGCCCGCGACGAACGCGGTCCTTCCGGAGTGGGTCCATTCGGAATTCCCATCGACCCTGGGTCAGTTCGACCGTCCTCACGGTCGCCGCGATACCGGACCGCCCGAGAAGATCACGGTCCCCGGGCCGCCAGGGACGTCGATCGGCCCGTGACGGTCAGCCCGTGATATCGCCGAGCGAGGTGGTCCCGGACTGCAACCACGCACCGTGTCGCTTGCTGATATCGACTTCGGCAAACACCGCGCCGCTCGTGCCGGTGATGTCGGTGAAGAACAGCTGCGAGAAGCGGACGTTGCCTGGACATCGGGCCTGCTGGTCACACTCGAAGTCGAACCGACCGAGACTGCCGCTGACGGGAACGACCGGGTGGAAGGTTCCGTCGAGTTCGAAGCGCTGCACCCCGAGGGTGATGCCCCGCCGGTTTGCCGCGATCGTTCCGGTTCCACCCGGGCTCTCTCCCGCGAACGAGCGAAACTTTCCGACATCGGTTTCGATGACACAGAACCGCGTCGGCGCCTCCCGCCAGATCTGGAACCGCTCAGTGATGTTGATGAGCGACCAGACCTTGCCGGCAACTCCGCCGTCGGCCTCGTCAACGATCCGGGCGGTGGCGTCCACGATCGGTGTGCCATGACACGAGAAGCCGCCGGCCGGCTCAGCTGCCTCTGCCGGTGGCACCCCGACGAGAGCGGTCCCCGCTGCCAGGACCGATGCGCCGAGGCCGGCCACGATCCGGCCTGCTCGTATCCGCATCGCGTGCCTCTCGGTTGGGGTTGCCCGCGTGGTGCAGTTCCGAACTGTGTCGACCTCATCCCGAATCCGAGGTGGCACCGCGTTGGCCTGGTGATGGTACATGCGCAGCCCGGCGGCGGGTTCGCCGGTCGTGGCCCACGATTCCACGTATCCCGCCGATCTCGACATCGTCTACCCGGCTGAGTTGTCCCGAGGTTTGGTTTGGTGAAGTGGCGGCTGTTGGCCATCCCGCACTACGCAGCTGATGACCGACGAATATCAGCGTTCCGAATCGACCCCGGAGGGGAGGAGCCGGTCGCCGCGGAACTGGTGACGGCACCGGTTGCGCTCCGGTCTCGTGAGGCCCGTTAGCGTCGGTCGGTGTGGCCGAGGAACGCGACAAGATCGCCGAGTCGATCGACGGTCGAGACGTGTCCATCTCGCATCCGGACAAGCTCCTGTTTCCGGACCGAGGTGAGACCAAGCTCGATCTGATCCACTACTACCAGGCCGTACGCGAGCCCTTGCTCGCCACCATGGGTGGACGGCCGGTGATGTTGCAACGGTTCCCGAGCGGCGCGGGTGGGCCGTCGTTCTTCCAGAAACGCGTGCCGAAGAATGCGCCGAAGTGGCTCGAGACCACCACCGTTTCGACGCCGAACGGCACCGAGTCGAACGCGATGGTGGTGGGCGACGTGGCGCACGTTGCGTGGGCGGTCAACCTCGGCTGCGTGGGCTTTCATGTCTGGCCGACGCACGCTGACGCTCCGGATATCGCCGACGAGCTGCGCGTGGACCTCGACCCGGGTCCGGGTGTCACGTTCCCGATGGTGCAAGAGGCGGCGGCCGAGGTTCGGACTCTGCTCGACGAGTTCGGTGTCGCCGCGTTCCCGAAGACCACCGGAAGCCGCGGTATCCATATCTACGCCCGCCTGCTGCCCGAGTGGGATTCCTACGCCGTGCGGTTCGCGGTCGTCGCGCTGGCACGAGAACTCGAACGTCGGCGTCCCGATCTGGTGACCGCCGCGTGGTGGAAAGAAGAACGCGGCGAACGCGTCTTTATCGACTTCAACCAGAACGCGCCGCATAAGACCGTGTTCGGCGCGTGGTCGGTGCGCGCGTATCCCGAAGCGCCGGTGTCGATGCCGTTCCGGTGGGACGAGTTGGAGCTGGTCTCGCCGCGCAAGTGGACGATCGCCACCGCGCCCGACCGGCTGCAAGACGGCGGTGACCCCTGGGCCGAGATGTACGACGCACCGCAGTCGCTCGCACCGCTGCTCGAACTCCACGACCGCGACATGGCCGCCGGGATGATGGATGCGCCCTGGCCGCCCGTGTACCCCAAACAACCGAACGAACCGCCGCGTGTTGCACCCAGCCGCGCTAAGAAGGTTGCGCCCGACTGACCTTGCGTTGGTTGGCCGCCGACCTTTCTTCGCTGATCCACCGAGGAGTTGGACGAGCGCACAAGGGTCCCGCCGAGGTTTGGTGGCATGCCGCTCGGGTGCGCCACACGTCTACGGAAGTCTCGTGTTGTCTCGTTGCCAGCGACGGGCGGAGCGTCGTTTGCCAAAGACCGTTGCGAAGAGCAAGATCGTGAAAGCGACGACCGTTAGTGCAGCGTCGAGCGCCGTCCCTATCCACTGACCAGAACCTCCGACAACGGTGGAGACCATGCGCGGGACTTTACGCCTCACGCCTAGATCTCATTCCGGAACGCTTGGGTCGGCGGTGGCTCGGCGATTGGGATCGTCGTCACGCCGAGCGTGACGCGGATCCCACACGCGATTGGGGAACGGGAACACTGAGGGCCTGGTCGCTTCCGGCATGACGAAGCACTACCGGCGCACGGTCGGCGTCATGCACGGACGAGGTGCCTGGGTGATCGAGCTATTCACCGGTGGTGCCGTCGAGTTGTTCGCGAGTTGCGTCGGCGTGTCCGGCGTGGCGAGCGGTCTCGGTGAGCAGGTGGAGCACGACCCACCGCAGGTGCTTTCCTCCGGCCCAGTTGTCCTCGTCGGAATGTTGGTCGAGCGAAATCGATCGGATCGTGGCATCGGTTGCCGCCGCTCGAGCTCTATACGCAGCGAGCGCAGCGCCCAACCCGAGCTCGGGCCCCGGGGTGAACTCGGATTCGTCCCGGCTCACGTCGGCGCCGCCGAATCCACCGTCGATCCAGCGCCATTCGACGTGGGTGAGGTGATTGATGATGCCGAGGAGCGAGATCAACGTCCCATCGGGCGTCCAGCGAGATTGGGCGTCGGTGATGTCGTCGAGGTTCCGGATCACGGCTCGCCGCAGATGGCCGAACCACTGCAACAACAGCTCGGTCTCATCGGTGTCGCCCTCGGGGAGGTCGATGTCATCGTCGGTCACGTCGGAACGGTACTCAGGCGTGGGATGTACTGATATTGAAGTTGTTTCCGACCGCGGCCTCGGGCCTCGGGTCGCTTCGGGCTCGTCGCCTCTGCTAATCCATCCGGCATGACAAAGATGTGTGAAGGACGAGTTGTGATCATCACCGGTTCCGGCCGGGGCATCGGCCGTGAGTACGCGCTGATGATGGCGGGCGAGGGCGCCAAGGTCGTGGTGAACGACGTCGGAGGTTCCCGTGACGGCGCCGGCCACTCCGATGGCCCGGCGCACGACGTGGTCGCCGAGATCGAGGCGATGGGCGGCGAGGCCGTCGCCAACGGAGACGACATTTCGTCCTGGGACGGCGCCGGCAACGTCGTCAAGCAGGCGATCGACCACTTCGGCGGCCTCGACGTCGTCGTGAACAACGCGGGCATCCTGCGCGACCGCATGCTCGTGAACATGGCCGAGGAAGAGTGGGACGCGGTCATCAAGGTCCACCTCAAGGGCACCTTCGGTGTCTCCCGCTTCGCCGCCGCCTACTGGCGTGAGCGCTCGAAGAACGGTGAGACGAACGACGCGCGGATCATCAACACCACGTCGCCATCGGGGATCTACGGCAACGCCGGTCAGACCAACTACGGCGCCGCCAAGGCCGGTATCGCGAGCTTCTCGATCATCGCGGCCATGGAACTCGAGCGCTACGGCGTCATGGTCAACGCGATTGCACCGACCGCGCTCACCCGCATGACCGAGGACCTCGGGCTCGGGGGCGCATCGGAAGAGACCAAGGCGATGATGGATCCGCGTTGGATTGCACCGCTGTGCACCTGGCTCGCGTCCCCGCAGTCGGCCGGCGTCACGGGTCGAGTGTTCGAAGCGTCTGGCGCGTACCTTGCCGTTGCGGAGAGCTGGCACCGCGGTCCGAGCACGAAGCCGGTCGACGAGCCGTCCGAAGTGGACGCGGCCATCCGCCCCTTGCTCGCACAGGCTCGCCCGAACTCCGACATGTTCGGCAACGAAAAGACCTCCTGACCCATTTGTTTCTCGCCCCGCGTTTGTCGTCTGCGCCGCCTGTGGGGCGTGCAGGGCGACAAACGCGGGGCGACAAACGCTGGGGGTGAAATGCGGGCGGTGAGACGCCGGGTAGTGAAGCGCCGGGTAGTGAAGCGCGCGAGGTCTAGGTCGACGTGACGGTGAGGGTCAGGGTGTCGAGGTCCTTCAGGATCATGTCGAGTCCGACCTTGCCCGCGTCCTTCGACGTCACGGCGATGGTGCACGGAGCCGTTGCGTTGAAGAACGTGCACCGACCGTCGGCGCTCGCCGGCATACCCCAGACGGTGAGGAACTGGTCGAGGGTGTACTTGGCGTTTTTCTGCGGGCTCTCGACGTGGATCTCGCCGGTCGCGTCGTGCGTGTGCAGTGCGGCGATGCGGTTCGCATCCGAGTCGATACCGATACCGGCCGGGACCTCGAGTGCCTTGCCGTCGACGGTGACGTCGAGCTGGGTGTGGATGTGGGTTTCGAACGCTTCCTGCGGCAGGAGTGGCACACCGGCGGCGGTCGTGCGAGCGGTGAGCGCCCGAGAGGCCGCCGTCGCGCCGGTGCCGGAGTCGATGCCCGATTTCCCGGAACTCGCGGTGCTCGACGAACAGGCCGCGATGGCGACGCCACCCGCAATGATCGCGATGATTCTCCGTGCTCGGTGCATGAGTCCGTGATCTCCCGTTCCGCCGGCTGACCGTTGCATTCTGGTCGCTCGGGTCGAGCGGGCCGGGTCACGGCGACGAGGCCGACCCATTCCGCCCACCCGGCGGCTACCTTCACGCCGATGCCGACACGGAATCCGCAGTTGAAGGCATTGCGTCGTCACGAAGTCCCCGCATGGTGGCGCGACGCCAAGCTCGGGATCTTCATCCACTGGACACCGGCGTCGGTCCCGGGGTTTGCTCCCGTCGACGGCGACGTGAGCGACATGCTCAAGTCCGGGAGTCCCGAGGCCATGGGTTGGTCGCCGTACACGGAGTGGTACGAGAA
This sequence comes from Acidimicrobiia bacterium, assembly GCA_025361725.1. Lineage (GTDB taxonomy): Bacteria > Actinomycetota > Acidimicrobiia > IMCC26256 > JAENVU01 > JAENVU01. The sequence goes on from JANYJV010000021.1 coordinate 22,164, forward strand.
CTCGCTGCGGTTCCCGGACAGTCCGGTCTCCAAGCATCACCGCGCGGTCTACGGCGACCGCGATTACCGCAGCTTCGTTACGGACTGGGAAGCCGGTCTGGCGTCGTGGGACCCCGACGAGTGGGCGGCCACCTTCGCCAAGACCGGCGCGCGTTACGTCGTGCTCGTCACCAAGCATCACGACGGGTACTGCCTCTGGCCGTCGGCGGTCGAGAACCCCAGGCGTCCGGGATACCAGTGCTCGCGAGATGTCGTGGGCGAACTCGGCGAAGCGGTGCGCGCGCAAGGGATGCGCTTCGGCGTCTACTACTCCGGCGGACT
>JANYJV010000060.1 GCA_025361725.1 Acidimicrobiia bacterium
CACATCGAGGAGGGCCAGAGCCACCGGCGCGAGTGCGGGTGCGGGGGCACTCGGCTCGAAGGAATCGGCGAGGGCCTTCGTTGCGAACTCGCGCGCCCGCGCAAAGTCGCCTTCATCGATCGACTGCCACGCCGCGGCCGCGAAGATCGCGCCGCGCTGGGCCGGGTCCGTATCGCCAACCAGCGGCGCCGCTTGGGTTGCCCAGCTTCCAACGCCCATCGTCTTCTGCATGGTCGATTCACGCGCGAGCACAGCAATAATTCTGAATGCAAACTGCGCTGCGTGCTGCTGGTCCATCGACCACAGCGTGGCGGCGCGAATATTGTCGAGCTGCTGGACAAGTTCACGACGACTGGCGAGCTCGTCCGGTCCAACGCAGTGAGGGCCGACGCGCTCGGCGAACTCCGCGTAGTACGCCGCGTGACGCGCCCGCCAGGCATCTCCCTCCGCGTCGGCGTCGAGAACCTCGCGCGCGTATTGGCGCAAAGTTTCGAGCATCGAGTAACTCGTGGCATCGTCGACGGACTCGGCCACCACCATCGACTTGGCAATCAGGCTTTCGACGGTATCGACCACTTCCCAGCCGTCGATCCGATCGTCGCTTGCCGTGGCCGATGCCGCTTCAGCACTGAACGATCCCGAGAACACGCCAAGGCGGGCGAACACGGCCTGCTCCGTTTCGCTCAGCAAGGAGTACGACCACGACACGGCGGCGCGCAAGGTCTGGTGGCGTTCAATCGACCGACGGCGAGTTCCGGTGAGCAGCCGAAATCGCTCGTCGAGCTTCGATGCGATTTCGGCCGGACTCATCGCGACGACGCGCGCGGCCGCCAACTCGATCGCCAGCGGAATGCCATCGAGACGACGACAAATCTCCGAAACGGCGGCTCGGTTGCGATCATCCAAGGCGAACCCACCGCGGGCCGAACCCGCACGGTCCACGAACAAGAGCTCCGCGTCGGACGTGGCACTGCCCGGCGCGCCCGATCCGAGCGCCAACGGGCGCAACGGAAAGACCTGTTCGCCCGCCACACCCAGTCCTTCACGGCTCGTGGCCAGAATCTTAGTCGTGGGGCATTCTCGTAACACCGCGTCGACAAAGTCGGAGACCGCGTCGAGTACGTGTTCACAGTTGTCGAGGATGAGCAGCAGCTCTTTGGAACGAAGGAACTCGATGCAGAGTTCGAGCGGAGGGAGCCCAGCGCGCGCCGGGATACGGGCACTGCTGATGACCACATCGAGAACATTCGCGGCATCGCTCACGGTCGCAAGGTCACACACCCACACGCCATGACGGACCCGCACTTGAAACTCGCCGGCCGCTTCGAGGGAAAGCCGCGTCTTGCCCACGCCACCCACGCCGGTGATGCAGACGAGGCGATGGTGATCCATGAGCTCGACCAGCCGGTCGAGATCATCGACGCGCCCCACGAACGACGAGACGACCGCAGGGAGGTTCCCATCCGGGGTGATATCACCAGATCGGATCGGCGGGAACGTTTCGTCCAGGTCACCCGAACTCAGCTGGTACACCCGTTCGGCCCGGATGAGATCACGCAGACTGTGTTCCCCGAGGAATGTGAGCTTGACGTTGCGCGGGAGCGCGTCGCCCACGAGTTCGGCGATGACGGAAGAGCACAACACCTGGCCACCATGGCCGCATCCCATCAGGCGCGCGGCGCGATTTAGCGTGGGCCCGAAGTAGTCGCCGTCACGTTGCTCGGCCTCGCCAGAATGCAGACCCATCCGCACCCGCAGCGGACGCGGCGTGGGCCACGACTGCGCCGCGAGCGCACGTTGTGCGGCGAGCGCCGCTACAACGCCATCGATTGCCCGAGCGAAGACGCCGAGGATGCCATCGCCCATCGATTTGAGTAGCCAGCCCGAGTTCGTTTCGATCGCGCCACGGAGGATCGAATCGTGAACTTCGAGCGCGAGCCCCATCTCCTCAGGGAACTCCTCCCAATGGCGCGTTGAACTCTCCAGGTCCGTGAAGAGAAACGTTGCCGTCCCTGTAGGCAACTCGCGCACGCGATGACCGTACTCCCAGTCCCACACCGAGGCCACCGGGCCTACGATCGCCCCGTTCGGGACAACGAGGAGGGGCACCAATGGCGCAGACCTCAACCGTCTGCATCGTGGGCGGCGGCATCAGCGGCGCAGCGTTAGCCTTGAGTTTCGCGAAAGCGCAGCAACAACAGGGTGGCCCCACGCGCTGGGAAGTCACGGTGATGCACGACGAGCAAGACCTCGGCGGCCACGCGAGCTCGTATCCCGTGGAATACCAGGGCACCACCTACAACATCGACCTCGGCGTCCAGATGATCGCGCCGGTCATGTACCCGAACACCATGTGCATGCTCGAGTTCCCGGAGTTCGCCGCGATCAAAGCCGCTATGCAACCCGTGGAACTCGCGATCTCCGCCGCGTTCGCGCCCGAGACACCGAATGGACCGGCCCCCTACTGGGGCAACCTCGCGCCGTATCAGACCACACCCCTGGCCCAGAGTGGTACAGCCGACTGCCTCGCGTTCGACCAGTTACTCGAGGCCCATCCGTACTCACTCATGACCCTCGCGACCTACCTCGCAGACCATCAGAGTGTGTTCACCGGAGGGAGTTCCGCGCACTTCGAGACGTACTTCCTCGACCCGCTGCTCAGCATTCTCAACGGCTACTCGTCACCGCTCACCAACCAACTCCTTGCGCCCGAGATCGCGTTCGTCTTCGATCACAACCTCGCAAGCTTCGAACACCCCACGACCGGGTTCCAACGTTTCGGCAGCGGCGCCGCAGCCTTCCCCAGACAGATGGGTGAATGGGCGAGCAGCCAGGCCGGAGTCACCACGATGCCGTACACCTGCGTCGATCAAGTTTCTCCCACGGTCGGCGGACCCGTGACCATCACCTATCACTCCACCCAACCTGGCGGCGATCCCAGCCCGAAGCACACCCAGTTCGACCACGTGGTGATCGCCGTCGATCAGTACCACGCGGGAAAACTTCTTGATCAATCCCCACTCTGGGCGAGCCACTATTCGCAGTACGTGGGTCAGGACGTGTGGAACCTCTACTCCCAGTGGAGCTACCTCCACACCGACCGCACCATCCTCGCTCCCGGGCTTCCAAACCCGCCGCAGGAGACACTGCAATACAACGAGTACTTCGGGGCCGACCACGGATACGCCACCTACATCGCGGCCAACGTGGTGGGACTCGGGCCAGAACATTTCGACGCGTTCCCGTACATGGTGAGCATGTACGCGTTCGACCCCGCGAGCGTGTCCATCCCCGGGTTCCATGTTCCCGATCCCATCGTCGCCCAACCGCCGCAGTGGTACCACGGCATGTGGCTGCCGTCCTTCTTCTGGGATGAGAAACGCGCCTTCCATACCGCGCAGGGCGTGAGTACCAACCCCGCAGTGCCGGCCCGACCCGGTCAGCTCGACACGCACGTGTATTTCGCGGGCAACAACCTCACGATGGACTCAGCCGAAGGCGCGTTACTCGCGGCGATGGTGCTCGGCCACTATGCGTTCGATCTTCCCGTGATCGAGACGATCACCGGGGGCACGAACGTCGGCACCGGCCGTTCCGTGCTGGCACTGCTCGCGTACACCGCGTTCTACGAGCTGATGTTCCCGGGATTCCAAAATGGAGTCTCCACCATCGCACATCAGATGCAAGCCCTCGACGCAATCCGCTGAGCCGGCATACGGACCCCCTCAGATGGGGTGATCTACCTCGCCGGCATCCCGGACTGCGATGTTCGAAGTCACCGCCGACCGGCGCGCCGTCGTTCAACACGCGGCCCAGAGGCCGCGGCCGGCGCGCTTTGCTGCGAGTTGTTCTTGCAACATCGGACGCGCGTAGACACCGTTCGGTGGAATCACCAACACGCGCGCGTAGCCGAGCTCCAACAGCCGGTCGTTGAACCGGCGACCGTCGAGATAGATGTACGCGAGCAGGCGCCCGTACTTGTCGCGATGCTCCACATCGAGTTCGAGTTCCACCCGCCGCCCGGCGAGCACCCGATCCGTGTAAGCCGACGCTTCCGGCCCGTAACACTCGAGCCCTTTGGTGGGGTGATGAGTCTCCGGAGTGTTGATCCCCAAAAGTCGAACCGTGTCAGTGCCCGATGCCGTGCGCACGTGCACGGTGTCCCCGTCGACGGTCTCGGTGACCACCGCAGGAAAGCGTTGACCGGTGGTCGAGGTTGGGTTCGAATGGGCCGGATCGTGACTGCCGAACCACCACCCCGCGAAGGAAGCGGCGGCGAGAACGATCGCCACGACCACGGCTCGCGGGGGAGCCATCGGCGCACCTTACCCAAAATGTCCGTGATGCGCCCTGGACGGACATTCACCGATAGCGACCGTGGGACAACCTAGGGTGAGGAGCCGACATGGAGCGTGCCCGCCGCCTTTTCGGCCTTCTCATCGTGCTGATCGTCGCCGGTGTCGTCATCCTCGTGGTGACCGTCCGGCCTGGATTGCGCAAGGACTCCGAGTCCGTCGACCGGTCGTGGGCCCCTTTGGTCCAGCCACTGGACGTTCGATTCCGCACCCTGGACCCAGTCATCACGCAGCTAAAAATCGATGGTGCCGGCAACCGCACCGCGACGATCGGGCTCACCCGGCTCCTCGAACGGTGGCGGGTCATCAGTACCGGTACGGACACCGCCGATCAGGTCAGAACGGCAAATCAGATCGAGGAGTACGCGGCGCGTGTGTCCGCGCTCGCCCGCACCGCTCGTCTCTCCGGCGCCCTCCCGCTCCAGGATGCCCTCGGCGCGTATGAGAAGACGCGCGCCGCCATCGGCACGCAACTTGGTGTTTACAACGCCAAAGTGGGCGCGTACCAACACCGCCGAGACGCGTTCTGGAGCCAGATCGTCGCCAAGCTCGACGGCTACCCCATGCGGCCGACGCTGCAACTGAGCTGACCCATGACGACGCTCACGGTGCTCGGCGGTGGTCAGCTCGGCCGCATGATGGCGCTGGCCGCGATCCCGATGGGAGTGGACGTACGCAGTCTCGACCCGTCGGCCGAGGCAACGGCTCGGAACGTCAGCGTCCTCACTGTCGGCGGACTCGGCGATCCTGCGGCGCTCATCGCCGCGGCAACCGGCTCGGAGGTGGTCACCTACGAGTGGGAAGGCGTGCCCGCGTCCTCGACCCGCGCCTTGGAACACGCCGGTTGGATTGTGCGTCCGTCCACCGCGGCGCTCGAGATCTCGCAGGATCGCATCGCGGAGAAGTCACTCTTCACCAGCCTCGGAATTCCGGTGGCGACGCACGCGGCGGTGAGCAGTCGAGCCGAACTCAAGGCTGCGCTCGAGGCGGTCGGGACGCCGGCCATCCTCAAGACGTGTCGCGGCGGGTACGACGGCAAGGGTCAGACCACCATCGACGGACCGGACGACGCCGAGCCGGCGTGGGCTGCCCTCGGCCCGGCCGGTGACCTCGTGCTCGAAGGACGGGTCCCGTTCGACCGCGAACTCTCGATCATCGCGGTTCGGAGTGTCGACGGCGAGGTCCGGACGTGGCCGCTCATCGAGAACCATCACCGGGGCGGGATCCTGCGCACGTCGTACGCGCCGGCCCCCACGATCACCGACGAACTCCAGGCCACCGCCGACGGGTACGCCCGAGCGATCCTCGACCACTTCGACTACGTCGGCGTCCTCACGGTCGAACTCTTTCAGCTCGGCGACCAGCTCCTCGCGAACGAGATGGCGCCACGCGTGCACAACTCGGGCCACTGGACGATCGAAGGCGCGAAGACGAGCCAGTTCGAGAATCACGTTCGCGCGGTACTGGGCTGGCCGCTTGGCGAGACGGCGGCGATCGCACCGAGTGCGATGGTCAACTGCATCGGCGCGTTGCCCGACGCCGCCACGATCCTCGGGCTACCGGGCGTCCATTTCCATCGCTACGGCAAGTCGCTCCGAGCCGGACGCAAAGTGGGTCACATCACCGTGACCGCACCCGATGCCGTGACGCTCCACGAGCGCGTCGATGCGCTGCGGAGACTGCTGCCCGACGACGTCGGCTGACCAACCGGTCGTCAGATTTCACTTGAACTTGTGCGGAATTTGACCTGGTTCGAGTTCAGGCGCTGACCGGTTTCCGCCGATACCTCCTAGGTCCGGGTCCGTCACCGAGGAGAGTCGCATGTTGCATCGCGTCGGAGTGGCGTCGTCGTTCGCCATCACGGCCTCGTTGTTGAGCGGGATCGCGGCCGTCGCCATGACCACCGGGCCGACCGTGATGACCGCGCTGCCGGCTCGGGCTGCAACTGCGGTGCCCGTCGGAACCGTCGACGCGCGCCTGCGCAACGGCGACAGCGCTCCGGTCGTCGGCGGGCCGGCCACCACGAACGCCACGCCGACGGCGCCGTCGTCGTCGTCTGATGCCAAGACGATCGCGGCATTCTTGGCTGCGGCCGCGAAATCCAGCGGTCATCCGGCCACCAACGGCGTGGCGCAACCGGTCCCCGCGACCTTGAGCAACGCACCATCGACTCCGCAGCAACTGGGCTCCGGCCCACGACCGGTCTCGAAGCCACCGACGAGCTCGCCGACGAACCCACCACTGACGACACCTCCGACCACCGCCCCGAGTGCAGGCCCGCCGCCGTACAACTGCGCGGGCAGCGACGACGGCATGACCGAGGCGTACAAGCACGCTCGGGAGCAGTACTGCCAAGGTGGTGGAGATTGAAACGTCGAACCCACGCCGCCGCAGCAAGCCGGGCCCTCACCTCCGGACTCAGCACGACCGCGACCTTTGCCATCGTGGCGATGCTCGCGTCCGGGGCACCGGCCACTGCGACCACTGCGGCGGCGGCGACCGACCCCACGCGTGTTGCCGCGATGAACCCGTCGGGCGCTCGCACCCTCACCGGCACCGCCGCGGCCTCGCCTACTCCGACCACGACCCCCGCGGCCGGCGGGCCACCGCTGACCGATCCCGCCGCGACCCTCACCGCGACGCCGACCGCCGCCGGGTCCGGTGCCCCAGCACACGGACCTACGGGTGCGTCGTCCCCACCCGCGCCCGGCACATCAGCTCCGATCAGCTCGACCCCACCCGCGCCCGGACCGGTTGCCGCGCCCGCGCCAGCTCCTCTGGCGTCCCCGCCGCCGACGTCACCACCGGCCACCTCGCCTCCGGCGACTACCCCGCCGCCGCCGACGACCGGCGGGAGCTGAGTAACCCGTGACCCTCGATCCGAAGACGTGGTGGTACGTCACGCGCGCAACCGGCTTCGTGTCCTGGGCTCTCCTGGCCGTTGCCGTGCTGTGGGGTCTGTTCATCACGAACAAGACCCTCAACCGCAGCACTGCTCCGGCGTGGGTCCTGGACTTGCACCGCCACCTCGGTGGCCTGGCGGTGGTTTTCGTCGCGGTGCACGTGGCAGCGCTGCCCCTCGATCGGTTCACCCATTGGGGTTGGGGTGACCTCTTCGTTCCGATGGCGACCTCGTGGCATCCCGGCGCGATCGCCTGGGGCATCGTCGGTATGTATCTGCTCGTCGCGATCGAGTTGACGTCGCTTCTCGGCCGGCGCTTTCCCAAGAAGTGGTGGCGACGCGTGCACATGCTGTCGTTCCCGCTCTACGTGATCGCTTCGATCCACCTCTTCGCGGCCGGAACCGACAGTGGAAACATTGTCGTGACCTGGATGGTCGTGACGACTTCGACGCTCATCGTGTTCCTTACGATCGTCCGCACGCTGGCCGCGGCCAAGCCACGCGAGACCCGCGCGAATCCGCGCACCGCCGCCGTACGCGCCCATGCACTCAGTGTTGCGGCAGACCCCGGCGCGGAATTGCGCGTTCCTGCCAGCCGTGCAACCACCGGCGACCTACTTCCCAGCGCGACTGAACTCGATGTTCCGGAGCGTGCCTCACTTCCGGTACGACTTGGCGCGCCGACGCTCGCCGACCGAATCACTCGCCTGCACGAGCAGACGGAGGCCGCCGCACGCCACGCGCGTGACGTGACAACCGTCAGCTAGGGCGTCACATCAAGCGACCGCGCCGCTGGCGCGCAAGCTCGAGATCTCGTCGGCACCGAATCCCCAGTCGGCGAGCAACTCGTCGGTGTGTTGACCGGGCCACGCGGGTGGGCGTTGAATCGAGCCCGGTGTGCGGCTGAACCGTGGTGCCGGCGCCGGCTGCATCACGCCGTGGTCTTCGACGATCGTGTTGCGCGCCTTCAGATGGGGGTGCTCGGCCGCTTCGGTCATCGTGAGTACCGGCGCAAAGCACACGTCGGTCATCTCCAACACCTCACACCAGTCGTCGCGCGTCTTGGTGAGGAACAGCGCGGTGAACTTCTCCCGCTGATCCGCCCAAGTGGTCTGGTTCATCTGGCCGGCCAACTCGAGTTCGTCGGTCAGACCGAGGCGCGTCACGAGTTCGGCGTAGAACTGTGGCTCAAGCGAACCGAGCGAAATGAACTTGCCGTCGCTCGTCTCGTACGTGTCGTAGAACGGCGCACCCGTGTCCAACACGTTGGTACCGGCTGGACCCCAGATACCCAGCGCCTGGAATCCCCACACCATCGCCATCAGCGCGGCCGCACCGTCGACCATCGCGGCGTCGATCACTTGACCCTGGCCGCTGCGAGCGGATTCGACGAGCGCGCACGCGACGCCGAACGCCATCAGCATCCCACCCCCGCCGAAGTCACCGACGAGATTGATCGGCGGAGTGGGCTTCGCACCGGCCCGGCCGAAGTGACCAAGCGCGCCCGCAAGCGCGATGTAGTTGATGTCGTGTCCGGCGGCCTGCGCGTACGGACCGTCCTGACCCCACCCGGTCATTCGGCCGTAGACCAGCTTTGGGTTTCGAGCCAGGCACGCATCGGGTCCGATGCCCAGCCGATCGGCCACACCGGGCCGGAACCCTTCGATGAGAGCGTCGGCCTGGTCGACGAGTTTCATCACCGTCTCGACCCCGTCGGGATTCTTCAAGTCCACACCGATCGACCGGCGACCGCGGTTCAGAATCTCGAGGTTCTGTCGATCGAAGTTGCCGGTCACCGCCTGCGCGCGGTCCACGCGCACGACGTCGGCGCCCATGTCCGCCAGCATCATTGCGGCGAACGGACCAGGCCCGATGCCTGCGATCTCGACGACCTTCACTCCCGACAACGGACCCGACACTGCTACTCCTCTTGACATGGTTCGTATGAACGACTGGGCGCAGGACGTTAGGCGTGCCTACGTCGGGCCGTCAGATTCGCGACGCGGGGTCGTCGGCGGCTTCGCGCACCTTCGGGTCAGTCCAGCGCGGAGTGGGCAATCCAGTGGTTGACCAGATCGATGCGGCCCGCGAGTTCGATTCGCGGGTCAGTGACCATGAGGCGTCGAGACATCGTCAACGCGAGGTCGCTCGTCGACCCTGACACCGAAGCATCAGTGGCGCCGAGATCGTCGTCGACCTGAAAGCCGGTCGGCGTCAGCGTGATCGTCCCGAATCCGTCCCCGTCGGTCGCACGCAACGCGATCGTCTCACCGTTCCCGCGTAGCTTCGCGAGGTGCGGAAGCACAGCACCGAAATTCGGGATGAAGTCGAGGAGTTCGAGGATCGAATCGAGGGCAGCCGCGCGATCGAGTTCCGCCGCGGCGCCACCCACGAGCGCGAGATCGATCCGGTGCATCGCGGTTTCGTGCAGTTGACGCCGCGACCAGAAATGAACGTGGTGCGTCAGTCCCCACGCCCACATCGGGGTGTCCGAGTCACACACCTTCAGCGTCGCGACGAGCGCGCTCGCACCGGCACGGAACCAAGGAGCAATATCGTCCGGGCTCTCGGGATGCGGGTACTCCGCCTCGACCCTCGGGATGCGCTCGGGAGTGCGTTCGCGCACCATTCGAGTCACCCACCGATGGATGATGCCCAGATGGACCGCGAGATCGGTCACGGTCCACTCCGGACACGTCGGCACTCGCGCGTCCGGATCCGATGCATCGAGGAGCGCAACGAACCGGTCGACCTCGAAACCGAGGCGGTCGACGCACTCCGTGTGACCCAACCGATGCATCAGAACGCGAGCGCCAGTCCCGGCCGCACCCACGGGAACGACACCAGCTTCCCGGTGCCGGAGCAGGTGACGAACGCCGTGCTCAGGTCCGGGCCACCGAAGCAGACGTTGGTCACGAGGATGTCCGGAATCGCTATGTGCTCCACACCCGCACCGCTGCCGTCGGCATCCGGCGCGATCGAGGTGAGGCCGCCGTTGATCAGCGTGCCGACCACCACGTAGCCACCACTGTCGACCGCCAACGAGTCGAGCAACTGATGGCCAGGGAGTCCGGCGAGCAGCTGACCGCCGTGACCCACCGGACTCGGCCGACCCACCACCCCCGGTGACTCGACCGGCCACCAGTACACGCGCCCCGTGTGGGTCTCGGCCACGTAGACGCGCGAGCCGTCAGGCGAGAGTCCGATGCCGTTCGGTGACTCGAGCGGATAGATCACCTCGCGGATCAACGACCCGTCCGGCGCCGCGTAATAGACACCACCATGGTCCCGTTCTCGCGCGCGGATCTTGCCGTGATCGGTGAACCACATGCCGCCGTCGGCATCGAAGACCAGATCGTTCGGACCCATCAACGGGTTGCCGTCGCACTCGGTGTAGAGCACGGTGACGTCACCGGTTTCGAGGTCCACGCGCTCGATCCGACCGCCCGAGTAGTCGTCGGGTTGCAGCGTGTCTGTCACCGTCATCCCGAAGATCTCGGTGAAGCCCCATCCGCCGCTGTTGCACACGTAGCCTGCGCCGTCAGGACCGATCGCGAGTCCGTTCGGACTCCCACCGGGAGTGGCGACCGTCTCAATCCGTCCGTCGGGGTGCACCCGATCAACGGTCCGGCGCTTCAACTCCACGCACAGCACCGTGCCGTCGGGCATCCATACCGGGCCTTCGGGAAACTCGAGTCCGGTGGCGATCTCGGTGATGTCCATGGGTGCTCCTCGACGCGATCCGACCTCGAGCGATCGCTCGAGTGACTTCGCATTGGAGCGCACGCGAGCCAAACGTGGCAAGAATGCGCCGATGAAGATTCGACTGGACCCCGAAGACGAGTACCTGCACCCGCTCGAAGAAGCGACCAACTTCAACGAGAGCATGTACTTCAACGTGTACGACCCGGCCGAGAAGATCGGCGGGTTCCTGCGTCTCGGGAACCGGGCGAACGAGGGGTACGCCGAGATGACCACCTGCATCTACCTGCCGGACGGTCGGGTCGGGTTCATGTTCGGTCGTCCAGAAATCTCGAACAACGACGCGTTCGACGCCGGTGGCATGAAGTTCGACGTCGTGACGCCGTTCGAAGCGCTGCGCACTACCTACACCGGCAAGGTCGTCCTGCTCGACGAACCGCTGCAAATGGCGAATCCTCGGAAAGCCTTCACCGACAACCCGTGGGTCGACGCGCGCGTCGAGTTGGACTACCGCGGCATCGCCCCGATGTTCGGCGGCGAGCCCGTCAACGACGACGGTTCGCCGCTCACTGAAGACCTCTCCGGTGGTTTCGCGCGCGGCCACTACGAGCAGCACGTCGGCGCGCGCGGTGTGATCCAGGTGGGCGACGAAGAGTGGGCCGTCGACGGCTACGGACTTCGCGACCACTCATGGGGGCCGCGCTTCTGGCAAGCCCCGTGGTGGTACCGCTGGCTCACCATGAACTTCGACGACCACAGCGGCTTCATGATCTCGATCGTGACGTCACGAGACGGCAAGCAGCGCATTGGTGGCATCGCACTCGAAGACGGCGAGTATCGCCACATCGACCGCGCCGAGATCGAGACGGACTGGGTCGGCGACGACTTCTACCATCAGGAGATCCGGGTCAAGGCCGGCGCCGGCGACCGGGAGTACGAAATCACCGGCAGCGTGCTCAACCTCATCCCGTTGCGGAATCGCCGCACCTCACCGGAGGGTGAGAAGCTCGTGACCCGCATCTCCGAGGGCATGACCGAGTGGCACTGGAACGGCCACACCGGATACGGCCTGTCCGAGTACCTCGATCAGATCGTCGACGACAAGCCCGTCGGCTTGACTCCATAATTGCTCGTCCGGCTTCGCAGCGAGGTTTGTGGCATGTCAAGGCGTATCAGTTCGGGACGCCTCCCGAGCTGCTCGGCTCCGCAAGCTCCGCCTCGGTGGCGCCAGACGCGATGCTGGACCTCACAGATGGACGGGACATTCACCGAGCGAAGCGAGCAGCTCGGGAGCGAGCCCACGTGGCACGCGGTCCCTTGGTTGGCGACCGTACGAGCAGAAGTGATGCTCAGCGGTTGCGGAACGTGCCGTCCACGACGTGTTCGTCGTCGGCGTCGAGTTGCCAGAGCGCGAGTGCCGCTTCGGCCGGGTCGTCGGCGGCCGCGCGCTCGGGCATACCGGCGAATCCGAGAAGTTGACGAGCGCGGGCGGGAAGGGTGCGAGCCAACTCGGGACCGACACCGACCGCGACGGCCTCTTCGGGTGTGAGCCAGCCGACGAGGTACGAGAGATAGAGCGCTTTGCGCCACCGGTCCGGCGTGACGTTCGCGCCGCCGCCGTGGACGAGGCTGCCGAGGTAGACGAGCGCGTCGCCTGGCTCCAACTCCACCTGCACCGCAAGTGAATCGTCGATCGGACGATCGAGCGGCCAACGGTGGCTACGCGGGATGACACGCGTCGCGCCGACAGCGGCGTCGTAATCGCCAAGCGCAACGAGCACCGAGATCTGGAGCGGCACTCCGAGCTTCGCTGCGAGGTTCCAGTTGAGGTCGTCGCGGTGCAACGTCTGCTGCTTGTTGCCCGGCCCGATGAAGATCGTCTCCGACTGACTCATCCAGTAGTCACCGCAGTACGGCAACAGCACGCGGTCCGCAAGATCCAGCAGCGTCGGGTGCAGTAGGTACTCGTCAACCATGGTCCGGCTCTTCGCCGGGATGCCTTGCACGCGAACGGTGTTTGCGCCGTAGAAGGAATCGTCGAAACCCTCACGGAATCCCGGCTGGCGCGCGGCCACGGAGGGCGCGAGTTCACGGTCAATGCGGTCGACCGTCTCACGGTCGAGCAGGCCCTTGATGACGAGGCCGCCGTCGCGGTCGATCGTCTCGAGGAGGAGGTCGGAGTCGGTGTCAGGGGTCAGGCGCACGAGACCGTCGGAGGGACGGGAGCTGCGGCGGGACCACGCTGCGCCGAGAATGGCAGAGGCACGGGTCAGCAAGAGAACCAAGTCTTCCAGCTACGACAGGACAGAACGCGTATCGACCATTGTGACCTGCGCCCTGAGTACTTCTCGGTCAGGAGCCCACTCCGAGTGGTCAGGGCCGAACGGCCCGACCGCAAGACATCGTGGTCAGGATTTTCGGCCCCCGGAGGACGAATCGGTCCACCTTTTCGACCTTGAGGCCCGCACGTTCGGCGAGTTCGGCCGGGTCTCGAGTCAGGTGGCACCCACCACCGATGCGCTTCTGGATCGGCTCGAACCGGCGCTGGCGGGCCTGAACCTTTGGATCCTCACTCCGCCCGTGTTCGACGAATTGCAGAGCACCCCCTGGCTTCAGCACCCGAACGATCTCGGACATCGCCGCGTCGATGTCCGGAATCGTGCAGAGCGTGAACGTCGAGAGCACGGCATCAGCCGATTCAGACGCAAGCGGGAGCGACGCACCATCGAGGCCGACGAACTCAATCGGCGGGTGAGACATCATGCTCATACGCTTCTGCGCCATCTCCTGCGCTCGAGCCGACGGCTCCACGGCAAGCACCCGCTCCACCTCCGGTGGATACAGACCGATGTTGGGGCCCGTTCCGAACCCGACCTCCACCACCACGCCACGCAAGCCAGCAAGTGCGGGCTTACGCACCGGGACCATCGCCCTTCCGCCGCAGGTGATGTTCACGACGTGCGGGAGGACATGCTCCGAATACCAACTCACCGGCGAACCATCCAAGTCACGCGAGGAGCGAGCGTTCGGCTTCACGCAGCCGCCCGCTCAGGACGCCGAGCAGTTTCACGGCGAGGGTCGGATACTGCTTGAGCAGCGAGCGAAAGTTGAACTCCGCGATCGACCAGGTCTCGAGCGGACTTGCGGCCACCACCGATGCCGTCCGCGGTCCGCCGTCCAGTACCGACAATTCACCGAAGTATGAGCCGGGCCCGAGCGTCACTCGAGTCCGTCCGTTCGTCTGCACCTTGGCCGTGCCGGACTGGATCACAAAGAACCGACCGCCTTGTGAACCTTCGTCCACGACGCATACGCCCTCGCGAAAGGTCGCACGTTTGGCGACGGCGGCGATCCGCTTCAGCTCCGGGCGGCTGAGCTCGGCGAAGAGCGGCACCTCGGCGAGCAGGTCAGCATCGCAGCCTTGGTCCACGGAAGCTCCTACGTCGGTCGTCGGTCGTCGGTGCGCGAGCGCAGGCTACCGGCGAGCCGAGCTTCGCGCGCAGCCTCTATGTTGGCGCCGATGTCCACAATCGACGCCGATCGGCTCGCCGCCGTCTGTACTCGTCATCTCGGCCACGGGTATTCCGTCACCGAACTCCGCCGGCTTTCGGGTGGCGCATCGCGAGAAACGTGGGCGTTCGTCGCGACCGACGCGAGTGGCGAACGCGAGGAACTCGTCCTCCGCCGCGATCCGGGCGCGTCCATCGGTCAGACCGACCGGGCCACCGAATACCGGCTGCTCCAAGCGGCGGCCGCAGGCGGAGTCGCGGTTCCAATCGTCCGCTTCATCATCGAGGACGAGGACGATCTCGGCGCCGGGTTTGTGATGAGTCGCGTCGACGGCGAGACCATCCCTCGCAAGATCCTGCGCAACCCCGAGTTCACAGAAGCGCGGTCGCGGCTCACCGACCAATGTGCGCGCGCCGCCGCGGCGATCCACGCGCTCCCGATCGAGATACTTCCCTCTCTCGCTCGTCAGGAGGCACCGACCCTGATCGATCAGTTCCGCGGCGTCATGGACATGCTCGGTGAACCGCATCCCGCGTTCGAACTCGGCCTGCGGTGGCTGTCCGAGCACGTCACGGACCTACCGGCCACGCCGACGGCACTCGTCCATGGCGACTTCCGCAACGGCAACTTCATCGTCGGACCGGAGGGTCTTCGCGCCGTTCTCGATTGGGAGCTCGCGCACCTCGGTGATCCCGTCGAAGATCTCGGGTGGCTGTGCGTGAAGTCCTGGCGGTTCGGCAACGTCGATCAGTCGGCCGGTGGGTTCGGTTCGGTCGAGGCGTTGCTCGAGAGCTACGAAGCGGCCTCCGGCCAGGCGGTGACTCCCGGGCATCTGCACTTCTGGGAGGTCTTCGGAACATTGAAGTGGGGCGTCATCTGCGAGATGCAGGCGTCCTCCCATCTCCAAGGACTCGTGCGGTCCGTCGAACTCGCAGCCCTCGGTCGCCGCATCGCTGAGATGGAGTGGGACATCCTGGATTTGCTGGACACTGCGGGCGCATCGATTCCGGCGCCCGCCGCCCCACTGAGCACACCCATCGTCACGATGCACGACCGGCCGACCGCCGCCGAGCTCGTCGAGTCCGTCAGGGAGTACCTCGAGCAGGACGTCATGCCCGGCGACGGTCGGGTCGCCTTCCACGCCCGCGTCGCCAGCAAGGTTCTCGCGATGGTCGAGCGAGAGCTCGCTGACGGCGGCGAGCAGTACCGCGCCGAGCTCACACGTCTCACCGGACTCCTTGCGTACGACGGCACAGTGCGAGAACTCACGGTCGAACTCGCACGCCGTATCCGCAGTGGGGAGCTCGAGGATCTCGAGGAACAAGTCTTTGCAGTCGTGCGCGCTTCGGTACGGTCGAAGCTCGCAGTGAGCAATCCCGAATACATCACGCCCGTCGTCGAGGAATGAGTTCGTGCGCATCGCCACCTGGAACGTCAACTCGTTGAAGGCGCGCCTCGAGCGCGTGGAGGAGTGGCTCGAGTACGCACAGCCCGACGTCCTCTGCTTGCAAGAGACCAAGATGGCCGACAAGAATTTTCCGGCGATGGCGTTCTCCGCGCTCGGGTACGAGAGCGTCCACCACGGTTACAACCAGTGGAATGGCGTGGCGATCCTGTCGAAGGTCGGCATCGAAGATCCCCAAAACGGTTTCGGCGACGGTGTCGAGAACCCGTACGCCGATGACGCCCGGATGTTGAGCGCCACTTGCGGACGAATTCGGATCGTGAGTGTCTACGTCCCCAACGGACGTGAAGTGCCGAGCGAGTTCTATGACAGGAAACTGGTGTGGTTCGAACGCCTCGCCGAGTGGCTCGATGCGAACCACATCCCCTCAGACCCGGTCGTCATCACCGGAGACTTCAACGTCGCGCCCGATGACCGGGATGTGTGGTCACCCAAGGCCTTCGTGGGTTCCACGCATGTGACCGAGCCCGAACGCGCGGCGGTCCGACGACTCGAGGACTGGGGCCTCGTCGATCTCTTCCGCGCGCGGTATAACGGCGACGGCCTCTACAGCTACTGGGACTACCGGCGCGGCGACTTCCACCAGGGCCGGGGGATGCGCATCGACCTCGTGCTCGGCTCGCAACCCGTCGCCGAGCGGTCGACCTGGGCGATCGTCGACCGCAACGCCCGTAAGGGCAAGCAGCCTTCGGACCACGCACCCGTCGTCGTCGATCTCACCGACTGACGCAGGCATCGAACGTCGGAAGTGGTCTCGGGCCTGCGTCAAACCAGTTAGCGTTTGACGCCATGACTGACAGTGCACCTCAACCCACGACGACCAAGTCCCCGGCGCGCACGCTCATCATCGTCGTGCTGGCGGTCGTCGTCCTCGCCGGTGGCGGTTTCGTCGCGTACAAACTCACGTACAAACGAGACACCGGCCAACCAGCCAACGTCGTCGCCCAGCAGGTCGAGAAAGCGTTGCTCGCCGGCGACAACGCGACGATCAACAAGCTTTCCACCGCACGAGGCCGCGCCCAACTTGAGAAGATCAAACCCGCCGATGTCACCGGCTTCAAGTTCGGTGGTTGCGGCTTGGTTCCGGTGGCGAAGGTCCGTACCCGGCTCTGCCTGTTCTCCCGTCCCGGTGGCGAGCTCCGGATATTCCTGACGGTGCCCGGCGACAAGCTGATGGTGAATCAAGCCGAGATCGGTCCCGCCGGCCTGCCACCGACTCCGCAGACTCCGCCATCCAGCTGAGGCAACGGTGACGTGAAGAAGGCCCGGCCCACACGGACCGGGCCTTCTTCGTGATTGCTGCCGCGTCGCTGCGGCCGTTTCCCTACTTGCGGGCCTTCAACGCTTCGATGAGCTTCGGGACGACCTTGTGCACGTCACCGACGATGCCGAGGTCGGCCACCGAGAAGATCGGCGCTTCGCCGTCCTTGTTGATGGCGATGATGTTGTCCGAACCTTTCATGCCCACCATGTGCTGGGTGGCACCGCTGATACCGAGCGCGACGTACACCTTCGGCTTCACGGTCTTGCCGGTCTGGCCGACCTGCTTCGAGTACGGCACCCAACCCGCGTCGACGATGGCGCGAGACGCTCCCGAGGCACCGCCGATGAGCTTGGCCAGTTCTTCGACGAGCGGTTCGTAGTTCTCCGCCGCACCGATTCCACGACCACCGGAGACGACGATCGTCGCCTCTTCGAGCTTCGGTCCTTCACGCTCTTCGACGTGGGTTTCGAGCACCTTCGCCTCCGCCGCGCGGCCGGCGTCGGGCGTGTCCACGTTCACCACTTCGGCCGCCGCTTCGCCGCCCGCTTCGGCGACGAATGACTTCGGACGGATGGCCGCGAGCGCCGGCTTGGCGCCCTCGAACTTCGTGTCCACCAACGTGTTGCCGCCGAAGATCGCACTGCGCACGGTGATCGAGTCACCCTCAACGCTCAGGCCGACACCGTTCGTGAGCACCGTGCGATCGAGCTTCACCGACAGACGCGCCAGCGCGTCTCGGCCGTCGTAGCTCTGTGCGAACAGGATGAGGTCGGGCGCTTCAGCCTCGACCAGACCGGCCATCGCGGCCGCGCCCATGACTCCGGCGAGGCTCCCGCCGGCGTCGACGGCGAACACCTTCGCCACACCGTGCGCGCCAAGTGCAGGAGCAACTGCGGCGGCGTTGTCGCCGACGTAGATCGCCTCGACCGTGCCCAGCTCGCGCGCCTTCGTGACGAGCTCGAGCGTGGCGGTGGTGGGCGCGTCACCCTCTGATTCTGCGTAGACCCAAATCTTCATGTGTCTGTTCCCCTCCCTCAGATGACTTTGAGACCGTCGAGGAACTCGACAACCTTCTCGAATGCCGTACCGTCGTCTTCGATCTTCTCGCCCGCCTCGCGAGGTGGCGCCGCCGCGACGTTCACAATCGTCTGGTTCGGTGCGATCGCCTCGGCGGACAGGCCGAGGTCAGCGGTGGTGACCTGGTCGACCGGCTTGGACTTGGCCGCCATGATCCCCTTGAACGACGGGTACCGCGGCTCCACCACACCGGCGGTCACGCTGACCACTGCGGGCAGCGACGCCTCGACGACGTCGTAGCCCGCTTCGGTCTGGCGCTGGATCTTCGCAGTTCCACCTTCGAGGTGAACTTCCTTCGCGAAAGTCAGCGACGGCCACCCCAGCAGTTCGGCCATTTGGGCCGGGATCGTTCCGGTGTACCCGTCGGTGGACTCGGTCGCGGTGAGGACGAGGTCCGTGCCCTCGGCCCGCTCGACGCACTTGGCGAGCACCTTGGCCGTCGTCAGCGAGTCCGCCCCGGCGAGTGCGTCATCCGAGACGAGAATCGCCTTGGCCGCACCCATCGCCAGCGCAGTACGCAGGCCCGAGACTTCGCCGTTCGGCGCCATCGAGATCAGCGTGACCTCGCCCCCGCCGGCCTTGTCGACGAGCTGGAGCGCCATTTCGACGCCGTAGCTGTCGGACTCGTCGAGGATCAGCTTGCCTTCACGCTTCAGCGTGTGGTCGCTGTTCAGCTCGCCCGGCACGGCCGGGTCGGGGATCTGCTTCACGCAGACGACGACGTTCATACAGGTCGCTCCCAGTGATTGCTCCGGGCACGCCGGGAGATCGGCGGCTCCATGGATTGCGGCCGAGATTCTGTCGCCCGCCGCCCCGCCAAGTCGAAGCGGGCGGTCCACCAGGCTATTTTCCGCCGATGACCACCGCCGACGCCGACCTCTTGGTCATCGGGGCCGGGCCCGCCGGGTGTGCAGCTGCGATCACCGCCACTCGGGCCGGCCGAAGCGTCGTGATGATCGACAAGGCCACCTTCCCTCGAGACAAGACCTGTGGGGACGGGCTCACCGCTCGTGCGTTGCGGACCCTCGAATCCCTCGGCGTCCCGCTCTCGTCTCTCGATGCATCGGTCCCGGTGGCGAAGGCGATCGTCGTGAGCCCGTCGGGTCGGCAGGTCGTGCTTCCCCTTCCGTCCGACGGTGAACACGCACGAGTCATGCGCCGGATCGACCTCGACGCGGCGCTGGTGCACGCAACGCGCGCCGCTGGTGTCACCGTGCTCGAAGCCGCCACCCTCACCGAGTTGAAGAGCCTCGACACGGCGGTGGAGGCAACCCTGGATGACGGCCGATTGCTCACGGCACCGTTTGCCATCGCCGCCGACGGCAACTACTCCACTGCCCGCCGCCTGCTCAGCCCCGAAGCAGCACCGGTGCTCGGCGAATGGTCCGCGTTCCGTCAGTACTTCGCGCACGTCGACGATCCCACGCTCTGGGTCCTGTTCGAACGAGATCTGCTCCCGGGATACGCCTGGGTGTTTCCCCTCCCAAGCGGGCGCGCCAACGTGGGTCTGGCCGTACGACGCCGACCCGACGTCACCGGCAAGGTGCTCGCGGCAATGTGGCGGGACCTGCTCAAGCGTACGTCACTTCGCTCCGTGCTGGGACCGCGCGCCGAGGCCGAAGGCGCGCACCGGGCCTGGCCGATCCCGAGCCATCTCGACCCCGCTCGCCTGGCGCATGGTCGCGTGCTCTTTGTGGGCGACGCCGCCGGCGTGGTGGATCCGATGACCGGCGAAGGCATCGCCCAAGCGCTCGAGACCGGGGCGCTCGCCGCGCGCGCCATCACCCATGTTCCTCATCCGCCCGTCGGGCACCGGTCGCTCTTCGATCCGGCGTCGATCGCCACTCGATATCGCACCGACGTGCACCGCGCGCTGGGACGAGACCTCCGCTTCGCGGAAGCGTTGCAACGGGTCCTGGCCCACCCACTCGGCGCTCGGGCTGCACTCCGGGTCGTCGACACGAACGACTGGACCCGGCGCAACTTCGCGCGCTGGATGTTCGAGGACTACGGCCGCGCGATCCTGCTGACACCGAGCCGCTGGAAGCGCGGCGCGCTCACCCCTCCCGGCGCCTACCTCCCCTGACAATCCACGGTTTTGGCGTCCTCACGCGCGCTCCTGCAGCACTTCAGGACGCCAAAACGGCTCAGACCGGGGTGATCGCGGCGGACGCGCCGGGTTCGACCATAACTTTGGCGTGGTCCTCGGGATTGCCGAGCGCGGTGAACGCGTCCGGGACACCATCGATACCGACCACACCGGTGATGAGCGGCGATGCGTCGATTTCGCCCTCAGCCAAGGCGCGCAGCGTGTCCGCGAACTCCGCCGGGTCGTAATAGATCACGAACTGGAACTGCAGTTCCTTCGCCACCGCTACGAGTGGCAAGAACGTGTCCGGCTCCATGCACACACCCACCACCGTGATGCGCGTCTGCGGTGGCACCGAGCGGCAGATGTCGTCGAGAATTCCCGGGATGCCGATGGCCTCGAAAACGACGGGCGTCGCGCCGCCGGACGCGCGATTCCAACCGTCCATCGCGGTCTCGACGGCCGGGTCCACCACCGCCGTCGCGCCCATCGACCTGGCCAACGCGCGGCGGCGGGGCGAGAAGTCACTGGCCACGATCTGCTCGATGCCCTTCGACCGCAACACCGCGATCAACGCCAGCCCGATCGGGCCCGCGCCCAATACGAGCGCACCTTCGCCGCGAGCGATCCCCGACTTGTTGACCGCGTGCACCGCGACCGCAACAGGCTCGGTGAGCGCCGCGGTGCGCGCATCCAATCCGTTCGGGACCGGCAGGCACATTCCCGCAGTCAGTTGCATCCGCTCCGCGAACGCGCCGACGTAGTTGTTCGAGAACCCGATGAGTTCGAGGCCGTGCGGTGCAAAGGCCATCGGCATGCTGACGACGAGGTCACCGACCTTGATCAGCACACCCTCGGTTCCGGCTCCGAGTTCGAGCACTTCGCCGCTGTACTCGTGACCCATCACGTAGTCGGCGTCCGGGTCGAAGGGATTGTCGAGGCCGCCCATGCCCGAGAGCGCCAGCATGGCGTCGGCGTGATGCAGCGTGTGCAGGTCCGACCCGCAGATGCCACACGCCTTCACCGCGACGAGCACCTCACCCGCCGCGAGTACCGGCTCCCGAACCTCGTCCACCACCATCTGGCCCTGTCGGGCGATCGCTGCGCGCATGGCCGCAGCATGCGGGGCATTCGGCGCCCCGGTCAAGTGACGGGCGTGGGCGCACGGATCAGAAAAAGCGCCCAGCCACCTTGGTCGACCTGCCAGAGTGCACCGATGCCCGAGAACATCTTCGACGAGCGCGTCGCGCCGTTTTACGACGCGACGTCCGCCGACCACTTCGATCCGGCCGTGCTCGACCCGACCGTGCGCTTCCTCGTGGCCGAGGCGCGCGGTGGCGCCGTGCTCGAACTTTGCGATCGGGACCGGTCGGGTCGCGTTGCCGCTCGCCGCACGTGGCATTCCCGTTCACGGCATCGACATCTCCACCGCGATGGTCGAGCAACTCCGCGCCAAGCCCGGCGGGAACCAGATCGACGTCACTATCGCCGACATGGCAACGGTCGCGCTCGACCGCACGTTCCGGCTCGCCTACCTCGTGTACAACACGATCTCGAATCTCATCACCCAGGACGAGCAAGTCGAGTGCTTTCGCAACGTTGCCCGCCACCTCGAACCCGGCGGTCGATTCGTGATCGAGGTCGGAGTGCCGCAACTCCGACGCCTCCCACCGGGCGAGACCCTGCGAGTGTTCGACCTGTCACCGACGCACGTCGGTGTCGATGAGTACGACACCGTGAACCAGATCGACGTGTCGCATCACTGGTTCGTCATCGACGGGTGGCTGCAGACGTTCGCATCGCGCCATCGCTACACGTGGCCACCCGAACTGGACCTCATGGCGCGTCTCGCCGGCATGGAGCTCGTCGGTCGGTACGCGAACTGGGACCGCAGTCCTTTCACCGCCGACAGCGAGCAACACGTCTCGGTCTGGGAGAAACCCGCCTCCTGAACGCTCTTGTTCACTTCGTTCACGGGCCGCTCGGGCCCCGGCCGAGCGGAACCCGAGGCGAGCGGTATTGCGTGTCCGCTCGCCCTCTCGCTGAACGCGCTAGTGCGGCGGCCGGAGCGCGGCGTCGAGGACCGCGCGAGTCGCAACCGCGCGGCGCGATTCGGGGCTGACGCTGGCTTGCAGTGAACTCATCAACACTGAGATCACGATCGACTCGAGGCCTTCGGCGATCAGTCGGGGATCGACGTCCGCGCGCACCTCGCCGTCGGTCTGGGCCACCACGATCTGCGCGGTCACATCATCCGTGAGCGTGAGCAGCGACGGCAGATCGAGCAAGCGACCGATGACTTCCGGTTCCTTTCCCAGCAACACGCGCTCCGCGAGTGGATGGTCGACCACGCGGCGAAGCAGGACCGAGACCATGGCGCCGACGCCCTCGCGCATCGCAAGACCCTCGACCTCGGTCCGGCTGTCGTCGATGAGTGCACTGGCATCGGCGTCGACGGCCGCTTGGAACAACGCTTCCTTCCCGGCGAAGTACGCGTAGACCGCCGCGGGGGTGAGGTCGGCGTCCCGAGCGATGTCCGAGACCGACGTGCGCCGGAAGCCGTCGGCGGCGAATCGGGCCACGGCAATCTCGAGCAGGCGCCGGCGGGTGCGGTCGCCTTTGGTGCCTGCTGCTGCCGTCGTGGACACCACAAACTCACGCTACCGGAGCCCGACAGAAACATGAAACCAATAGTTTTGTTTGATTCATAGATTACTGGGTATCCTCTTCCTATGGCTGCCACGACCATCCCTCGTCCCACTGCCGACCAGCGCGTCGAACGGCTCAATGCCGCTTCGCTTCGTCGCCCGATCGAGCCCGACACCGCGCTGCCATGGGGCACGCTCGGCGACGGCGCCGTCATCCCCGCCGAACTGCTCTCGATCGAGGGACTCGACGTCGAGACCACCGCCGAGCAACGGGCACGACTCTCACGCGAGGAAGTTGCATCGATGCTGGCGATGGGCGTGCGCTTCGAAGCGGTGCTCACCACGGGCTTTGCTCGCATGATCGGCGAGGCACCCGATCTCACCGATCCGCGCGTCGTCTACATGCTGCACGAGGTGGGCGAAGAGTCGAAGCATTCGCGCGCGTTCATCCGGCTCATCACTGAACTCGGTCCGACGACCCGCAATCCGCTCGACCGTCGGTCGATCAATCGGATCATGAACGGCATCACCCGCCGCATCACCGCGCACGACACGCTGCTGCTCGTCATGACCCTTGCTGGTGAAGAGATCCCTGATCTGCTCCAGAAGCTCGCCGCCGACCACCCCGACACGGACCCGATGCTGGCCGCGCTCAACCGCTACCACCGCCAGGAGGAAGCTCGCCATCTCTCGTTCGCGCGGTCGGTGCTCCCGGAGTCGTGGTCGCGTGCCGGAGCCGTCGAGCGCGCCGCAGTGAAGTTCGTGGCCCCCGCGCTGATCACGATGCTGTGGCAGAACTTCGCCCACCCCGGCGTCTACGCGGCGGCGGGCCTTCCCACCTGGAAGACGTGGAACGCGGTGCAGAAGCTGCCGCGTCGCGTCGCGCTTCGCCACCAAGCGACTCGACCGGTCCTCACTGCGTTGATTGATGCGGGTTCGATCCGCCGAGGCCGAGTCCCCCGCCCGTGGCGCGCCCTCTGCGCCGTCGACCGCAACGGCGAACCACTCGCCGGCTGAGGTCGGCCGCTACCACCGATCGGCAGGCTCTCGGACCGCGCGGTTGGCAACGGCCCGAGCGAAGGCCGGGTCGACGCCGAGCAACGTGACCCACCGACCTGACGCATCGAGTTCTCCGTCGCCGCTGACGAGGCAGGCGAGATCGCTGAGCTTCCCAGTCACCATGCCGGCATCGCGTCCTTGAGCACGCGATCGTTGACCAGCAACACGGCGATCGCCGCCGCGCACAGCGGGCTCGCCAGCAGGCCGGTCCGTGCGCTCATCGCCCGGAGCATACGGAGCGTCGAACCCAACCGACAGGCCCACTTCATCACGACTTTCGCGCGATTTGGAGGTGAGGAGCGCCCCAAAGCGCGCGAAGGTCAGGAGGGACGCGGCTCGGCGCCGAGAGATACGGTCACGACTGATGGAGCGACCCGAGGGGAACGACGAGTGGCTCGTCGGGTTGGTCGGTGGACCGGAGGCTCGCAAGGTCGAGATCCACGACCACCGACCCGAGTGGGCAGAACGCTTCGAGCGCGAGCGGGCCAAGATCGCCGCAGCCTTGCCGCACGCGCGAGCGATCGAACACGTCGGCTCCACCAGCGTCCCCGGCCTGGGAGCGAAGCCGATTGTGGACATCCAGGTAGAGGTCGACAGCCTCGATGAGGCCCGGGACATCCCACCACTCGAAGCTGCCGGTTACATCCTGCGCGTGCGCGAACCGAACCATCTGATGGTGCGCACAGCGGAACGTGACGTCCGCATCCACCTCTGGGCCGACGAGTCCGATCTCGACCGTCATCTGCTCTTCCGAGACTGGCTCCGCACCAACTCCGCTGACCGCGCGCACTACGAAGCAGTGAAGCGCGAACTCGCAGCGCACACGTGGCGCGACATGAATGACTACGCGTACGCGAAGTCTGAAGTCGTCAACGACATCACCGCACGCGCCGAAGCGTGGGCCGCAGCAACCGGGTGGCACCGCGACTGACGGCTGAGATCACCGCGCGGGCACGACCTCGAGATCTGTCTGCGCGAAGTCGTTCCCGACGCAAAGAATCGGATACCCCGTGCGCTCGGCGAGGGCATAGGTGAAGCAGTCGCCATAGTTGAGCCGCGCTTGATGCCGACCACGACCAAATCGACGCCACGCTGCGACGGCCGCTTCGGCATCGTCACGATCGACGGAGACCACCGACAAGCGAGCCTCGCGAATCAGGCGCTCGACCGCCTCCAGCCCGTGGAGAGTGAATCGGTTCTCCATCACAATTCCGGACTCGGCCAAGGTCGCGGCTGACACCAGCCGGTCGTCGGCTGACCAGAGCTCTGACGTGAGATGTTCCCAACCGTTCTCGTGCGTGACGACCGCAACGATGGCGGACGAGTCGACCACAACCCCGGTCACGCTGGGAGGCCGTGCTCATCGTACCCGAGGATCTCGTCGTCGGAACGCGGATCAACGACCAGGTAGGCACGTACATCTTCGCCGATCCGTCGCAAGCGTTCGACGAAGCGATCCCGATCGTGGTCCGAAACCTGTCGGGCGAGCCGCTCCCGGAGCGCGATTAAAACTGCGTCAGTAATGGACTCTTCAGTCTTCGTTGCTAGTTCGCGGGCGAGCCGCTCGACTTCGGGATTCTTGATACTCAACGCCATGGATACATGATACTACCTCGCTGGATACCTAGGTACCTCCCGACCGGAAACGTTCACAACTAGCGTCCGCTCGCGTGACTGACGAATCGCCCTGGCAGCCCGAACTCGACGAACTCGAGCGCCGCCGAAGCCTCGCCAAGAACATGGGTGGAACCGAAAAAGTCGACCGCCACCATGCCAATGGCAAGCTCACCGTCCGAGAACGCATCGACGCCCTGCTCGACGGCGGCACCTTCACCGAGGTCGGTCAGCTCACCGGTCGGGCCACCTACGACAAGGACGGCACGCTTACCGACGTCATGCCCGCGAACTTCGTGATGGGTCGGGGCCGCATCGACAACCGGCCGGTGGTGGTCGGCGGCGACGACTTCACGGTCCGCGGCGGCGCCGCCGATGCCTCCATCTTCCAGAAGCAGGTGATGGCTGAACGGATGGCGCACGACTTCGGTCTCCCCATCGTGCGCCTTGTCGACGGATCGGGCGGGGGCGGGAGCGTCAAGACCCTCGAGACCGATCGTCGGTCCTTCGTCCCGTTCAACCCCGGCTGGGAGTGGGTCGTTGCGAACCTTGGCCGCGTGCCGGTCGTGAGTTTGTGTCTCGGCAGTGTTGCCGGGCTCGGCGCGGCCCGCGTCGTCACGAGTCACTACTCGCTGATGGTGAAGGGCACGAGTCAGCTGTTCGTTGCGGGTCCGCCGGTGGTGAACCGGCTCGGCATCGAGACCGTCGACAAGGAGACGCTGGGCGGTAGCCACATCCATACGCGCAACGGCGCGGTCGACGACGAAGTCGTGAGTGAGGAGGAAGCGTTCGCACGGACGCGCGCGTTCCTCTCCTACTTGCCGAGCTCCGTCGAGGAACTTCCGCCGCGCGCCGAACCCACCGACGACCCGAATCGGGCGGAGGACTCGCTTCTGCGCGCGATCCCTCGCGAACGCCGACGCGTGTACAAGGTGCGCGAGATCATCACCGCCGTCGTCGACCGCGACAGTTGGTTCGACATGGGTCGCCACTGGGGTCGGAGTGCAGTCACCGGACTCGCGCGCATCGACGGGTGGCCCGTCGCCATCCTGACGAACGACCCATACCACTACGGCGGAGGTTGGACTGCGGACGGGTCACGCAAGGTCGAACGCTTCATCGATCTTGCCGAGACGTTCCGGCTCCCGGTCGTGCACCTGGTGGACAATCCGGGTTTCGTGATCGGGACGCAATCGGAACAGCAGGCCACCATCCGGCATGGCGCTCGTGCGCTGGCCGCGATCTACCAGGCGACGGTGCCGTGGTGTTCGGTGATCATCCGCAAGGTCTACGGCGTCGCCGGCGCTGCGCATCAGAACGCATCCCGCCTCTCCTACCGATTCGCCTGGCCCTCGGGCGAGTGGGGATCACTACCGCTCGAAGGTGGTATCGAGGCTGCGTACAAGGCCCAGCTCGAAGCGTCCGACGACCCCGCTGCGCTCCGAGCCGAGATCGAAACCCGCCTCGCGAAGTCACGGAACCCGTTCAAGACGGCAGAGGTGTTTCTCGTCGACGACATCGTCGACCCCCGCGAAACCCGCCCCCGCCTGTGCGAGTTCGCCAACCTGGCCGCACCACGCCGGGCGCACTCCAGCCCTGGAGGCTCCTCGCACCGGCCGTAGACCGCCTAAACTTGGTGACTTCGCAGGTCCACCAAGTACATCTGGAGAAGGCCATGAAGACTGAAACGTTTCGGGTTTCCGCTTCCGGCCAGATGTGCCTGCCCGCCACGGTCCGCCACCGCTGGAACCTCGACGGCGGCGGCCGGGTCGACATCATCGATCTGGGCTACGGCGTCCTCACCGTGCCCGTGGGGACTGCCGCCAAATTGCTGGACGGCCTCCTGCCCGCCGAATCGCTGTACGCCGCGGTCGCCGCCGATGACGATCCCGATCTCGCGACCACGTGACCGTCGTTCTCGACGACCATCTGCTCCGCGATTGGATGGCCGTGCGTGACGACCAACTCGTCGCGGCGGTTGCGACCGACGACATCGCGACCACGAATCTTTGGTACGCGCGTCTCTGCAAAGTTGCGGCACGGGTGACCGACGGCGGAGTCCTTCGTGGATGGAGCCGACACGAACGCGAGGCGCTGATCGGCGGGTTGGTGGCGCTCCCCGACGAGATCACAGTCCTGCCCATGCGGGACATTGCGTGGCCGATGGGTCAGCTCGCATCGTCGCACCACCGCTTATCGATGCTCGGCGCGGAGGCGGTCGCCGCGTCCGTCGCGCTCGAGGCGCGACTGCTCGTCTCGAGTCGCGACGACGGCCCCAGCATTCGAGCCTGCTGCAACACAATCGGCGTGAGCTACGACGCGCTCCCCCGATGAGAAGGCAGCGGGCGCTCACGAACCGAAGAGTCGACCTCTCCCGGACCATTGGTGGACGAATCCGTCATGCGAAACCATGTTCGGCCCTGTCCAACCCGACGTCGGTCACGTTGAAGCCGCCCAAACCCCAGCTCGGAGTGGGACCCTCCATAGACTTCTCGACGTGACCGGTTCTGTCGACACTGCCACCACCGAGACGCCGCACGCATGGTGGCCGAATCAGGATCACTGGTCCGTCGCCATTCCACGGGACACACCACATCCGCGCCCCACCGCGATGGCCGAGCGTGGAGTCATTCAACTCGCCGACGCGCCGTTCACCATCCCCGAGGCCGAGTACCTCGACCTCGAGTACATGGATTGGAAGAGCGGCGGCGACACCAACTTCGCGCCGATCGCCACCGCCGATGGCCAGCTGGACTGCCGCGGCTTCTGGAACGACGGCGACGAGCGCACGGACAAGAACGCCATGTTCACCAGCAACGCCGCGAAGTGTCCGACGATCGCCACGTACGTGGAGAGCGTGGGCGCGAACTTCGGGCGGGTGCGCACGATCAAACTCGAACCCCAGGGTTACGACACCGCGATTCGCTCGTTCCATCGGGACGACAACAATCGCTTCAACCCGCCCACCGACGGTTGGGTCGTGCGGGCGTGGTTCGAACTCACCGACAACCCCGACTCGTACATGTTGCTCATGGAGAGCGGGCCGGACGGGCTGCCCGATCCGGCGACGGAGATCCGCGTTCCACTGCATCGAGGTGCGCGCTTCGTGGTGGACACCCAACGC
This sequence comes from Acidimicrobiia bacterium, assembly GCA_025361725.1. Lineage (GTDB taxonomy): Bacteria > Actinomycetota > Acidimicrobiia > IMCC26256 > JAENVU01 > JAENVU01. The sequence goes on from JANYJV010000060.1 coordinate 28,810, forward strand.
CTTTGGCACGTGGTGGTGCACAACGGCACCGAGCCGAGGTACGCGCTCATCACCAGTTTCGAGAGCGGTCCCGAGCTCGATCGCTGGATCGAGTCTCAGCTCCCCTGACGACCGGGCGCGAGCGATGAAGGTGAACCGTCGCTGACCGCGAGATGAACGACCGGTAACGTCCGCCGCATGGCCAACGTGGACCGTCGATCGTTCCTCGCGTTGAGCGCGAGTGCTGCCGCCGCTGCGGCGCTCGCCGCGTGCTCGAGTGACTCGAAGCCGGCAGCACGCGTTCCCACGACCACGAGCCGTCGGCCGGCACCGAACGCGCTCGGCAATCCCAAAGACGCGCCGTTCGAATACGTCGTGCTGCTCATGATGGAGAACCGTTCGTTCGACCACCTGCTCGGTTGGCTTCCCGGCGCCGACGGCAAACAAGCGGGTCTTCAGTATCCGGACCGCACCGGGGAACTGCACGGGACCTGGGATCTCGGGACCGACTACCAGAGCTGCAGCTTCATGGGCCCCAAACATCAGTGGCAGGACGGCGTCACCCAGCTGGACAACGGGAAGGGCGACGGGTTCCTGTTCACCCAAGTCAAGCCCGGACAACAGACGCCGACCGACCTGTGGCCGATCGGGTACTTCACCGAGGATGCCGTTCCGATCCTGGGCACCCTTGCGCAGCAGTACACCATCTTCGACAAATACTTCGCGTCGTTGAACGCAGGCACCTGGCCCAACCGCTTGTACCAGCACGCGGCCGCCACCGACGTCGACATCACCGGCATCTTTCTGCCCAACGGACTCGCGATCCCCGGCTCCAAGATCCAGACGACGATCTGGGATCGGCTCGCCGGCGCCGGACTCACCGGCGGCTACTACTCCTACGGCGAACCCATGACCGGGGTCTTCGACTCGAAGAAGTACGACGCCATCTCCCATCCCGTCGACGACTTCTTCACCGCGGCGAAGAATGGGACGCTGCCGAACGTCTCGTTCCTCGAACCCGATTACACCGAAGCCTCCGAGGGTGCCGGCACCTCGAACGACGATCACCCGTGGGGCTCGATCCGCAGCGGCGAGGGCTACATCCAGAAGGTGTACGAGGCCGTCACCACGAGTCCGCAGTCCGACAAGACGGTGCTCGTCATCAACTTCGACGAGTGGGGCGGCTTCTACGACCACATCGTCCCGCCCACCGTCGAGGACGACAACGTCAACCCGTATCCCGGCCCCCATCCCGACTACCACCAACTCGGATTCCGCGTGCCGTGCATCGTGGTCTCGCCGTGGTCACCCGCCACGATCGTCACCGATGGCCCGTACGAACACTGCTCGGTGTTGCGCATGATCGAGTGGCGCTGGGGCCTCGAACCGATGTCCCTCAGGGACAAGACCGCCAAGAACCTCGCCGCCACGATGGACTTCTCGTTGAAGCGCGCGCCGGCGAAGCTCCCGAAGTTCACTGCGCCGGCACCGGTCGCATGCCCCCCGGGTTCGCAACGCTGAACATTTCTCGAAGGATCACCGCCACGCTTTGACCCGTGGGCTTCGGGCCGACTCCAATGCGCCGATGCGCTTCGGAACCTTCATGGCCCCGTTTCATCCCGTCGGTCAGAACCCGACCCTCGCGATCGAACGCGATCTCGACCTGATCGTGCACCTCGATCGGCTCGGCTTCGCCGAAGCTTGGGTGGGTGAACACCATTCCGCGGGCTACGAGATCATCGCCTCGCCGGAAGTGTTCCTCGCGGTGGCGGCTGAGCGCACCAAGCACATCAAACTCGGGACGGGCGTGAGCTCGCTCCCCTACCACCACCCGTTGATGCTCGCCGATCGCATGGTGTTGCTCGACCACCTCACCCGCGGCCGCATCATGCTCGGAGTGGGACCCGGTCAGCTCACCTCCGACGCGGAGATGCTCGGCATCCCGCCGGACAAACAGCGCCCCCGCATGGAAGAAGCACTCGACGTGATGATGCGGCTCTTCCGCGGTGAGACCGTCACGTACGAATGCGAGTGGTTCACCATCAACGGCGCGCGCTTACAGCTGCGTCCGTACTCGGATCCGTGTTTCGACATCGCGGTCGCCGCATCGTTCTCCCCCACCGGCGCACGCGCGGCCGGCAAGCACGGCATCGGCATGCTCTCTGTCGCCGCGACCGCGAAGCAGGGCATGGACCTGCTCGCCCATCACTGGGACATGTGGGAGGAGTTGGCCCAAGAGAGCGGACACGTGGCCGACCGGTCCAAGTGGCGGCTCGTCGGACCGATGCACCTCGCCGAGACGCGCGAGCAGGCGGAGCGGGAGGTGGAGTACGGGATCGCGCCGTTCTCGAAGTACTTCACGCACATTCTCCCCGGCGGACCCGTCTCGGGCGACACGCCGGCCGAGATCATCGAGAACAACGAGGCCTCCGGGTTCGCGGTGATCGGGACCCCGGACGACGCGATCGCCAAGATCGAGGAGCTGGTGGAATCCAGCAACGGCGGCTTCGGCGCATTCCTCTTGTTCGACCACAACTGGGTCCGAGCGGACGCCAAGCTCCGTTCCCATGACCTGTTCGCGCAGTACGTCATGCCGCACTTCACCGGACAGTTGGAACCGGTCCAGGCATCGCACGACTGGGTGGTGAACAGCGGGGGCCGGTTCGTCGAGCGCGCCGCGAACGCGATCGGCAAGGCGATTGAAGATCACGCCACCGAACGCGCCGCCGGCGCGTCGACCGCTTCGTAGCCACGCGCCTCAAGTGATGCGTACCCAGCATTCCTTCGTCGCGCCCTCGGGCCTCACGCTCGCCGTCCACGAGTGGGGTGGGACCGGTGACCCGGTGCTGCTCGCCCATCCCACCGGATTCCACGGCGTCGTCTGGCAGCCCGTTGCGGAACGACTGGTCGCCGCCGGTCGCCGGGTGTGGTCGTTCGACTTCCGTGGTCATGGGGACTCCGACCCGTCTCCGGACGGCGAGTACTCGTGGGACGGTTTCGCCGACGACGCCGACGCGATCCTCGACCACCTCGGACTGCGCGGCGAACCGTCGCTCGTTGCCGCCGGACACTCGAAGGGCGCAGCCTCGCTCCTGACCGTCGCGATTCGGGACCCGGACGCCCTCCCGCGCATCTGGGCCTTCGAACCGATTGTCTTTCCTCCCGAGGCCCGCGCGGCGGTCGACGCGAACAACCCGATGTCAGCCGCGGCGCGCAAGCGACGCGCGGTGTGGGACACGCGCGCCGAAGCGATTGCTTCGTACGGAGCGCGCCCTCCGCTCGGATCCCTTCACCCCGATGCGCTCGCCGCGTACGTGGACTATGGCATGAGCGATCGCGCCGACGGCACCGTCGAACTCAAATGCCGGCCTGAGGACGAGGCGAACATCTACATGATGGGCGTCGCCAACGGAATCTTCGGACGCCTGGGCGAGGTCGGGCCACCCGTGCTCGTTGGTTGCGGTGGCGATTCCCGTTCCATCTCAGCAGAACTCGGCGCGCGCATCGTCGATGAGATCCCGAACGCGCGCCTCGAGGTCTGGGACGGGCGGGGTCACTTCGGCCCCATCGAGGATCCTGACCGTGCGGTCGAGTCGATCCTCGCGTTCGCCTCGGCGAGTTAGCTGCCGGAGCTACCTGAATCCGTCGAGGACTGCACGCCACCGGTCAGGGTCGGACTGGTACGGCGCGTAGAACGACAACCGGTCGACGATGTCTCCGTACCGACGGGTGAGTTCCGCACCGATCTTCTCGGGCTCACCGACCACTGCGAACGTCTCGAGGATCTCATCGTCGATGAGCCCCCCCATCTCGACCCACTTGCCCTGCTTCGACATCGCGTTCAACTCGGGTTGGAGATCGCCCCAACCGTGGAGTTCGAGCACGCCGCGGTACGCGGGCGTCGAACCGTAGAACGCGATCTGTTGCTTGGTGCCGGCCCGGGCTTTCCCGATCTCTTCGTCGTTGGTTCCGGTGACGACGAAGAGCGGACCCGAGAGTTGGAAGTCAGCTCGGGTCTTGCCGGCCTTGGCCCATCCGCGTTCGAGCGCCGGGAGGGTGACCTCGCGGACGTACCGCTCGGTGGTGAAGCCGTGCAGGATGATGCCGTCGCACACCTCGCCCGCGGTCTCGGTCATCTTCTCGCCGACGGCCGCAAGGAACACCTTGGGCGGTCCGGCGGGGATCGGACCGGGGTTGAAGAACGGCGTCATCAAGGTGTGGCGATAGAACTCGCCCTCGAACTGCAGCGGCGTGCCGTCCTGCCAGTTGGCCCAGATGGCGCGCATCGCGAGCACGAGTTCGCGCATGCGTGCCGCGGGGTGCGACCACGGCATCGAGAACCGCTTCTCGATGTGTGGCTTGATCTGACTACCGAGTCCGAGCATGAATCGGCCGTCGGAGAAACCCTGAAGATCCCACGCGGTGTTGGCGAGCGTCATCGGACTGCGGGCGAACGCCACCGCAATCCCCGTCCCCAACTCGATTCGCTCAGTGTGCTCCGCCGCGATCAGCAGCGGATAGAACGGATCGTGGCTGGTCTCGGCGGACCAGATCCCGTCGTATCCAAAATCCTCCTGCGCCTTCGCCGCCGCACCGATGGCCGCGAGGCTTCCCGTTCCGCTCGTCGAGATCGCGCCGATCCCACCGTCAACCTTCATATGGCTGCCTCCTTCAAGACCGGCGCACGCTACCGGTCAGCACGGTTGGCCTCGCGTGGCCACGCTCCGTCTCGGTCTTGGTACCAGAAACCACCGAAACGGTGGAATCTCGTGCCACGTACGGCGGCGGCGCTCGTGAGTTGCTGGTGCAATTTCTCGGCGCGGTGCGGGCGAGAACATCAGCGGTGTCGCACCCTCGCGCTTTGATGCCGCAATGCCCGAATCGTCCGTCGTCCGCCTCGAGGCGTTCGCCGCGACGAGATACGGGGTCTTCACCCTCGCCGACGGTGCCGATCACGCGGTGAGTGCACGCATGATCGAGACGCGGGTCGCGTCCGGGCGATGGACCCGCGCACTCCCTCGCGTTTTCCGTGTGACCGCAGTTCCCATCACGTTCCGTCAGCGAGCGCTGGCCGCGACCCTCTGGTCACGCGGCCACGGGTTCCATATCACCGGAGCGCGACTGTGGGCGCTCCACCGCACCACCACTCGCGCGCCGCAGGTGATCGTCCCTCGTGGTCGCAACCCCCGACATCCCGGCGTCATCGTTCACCGCGCTGAGAACCTGCCCCCTGCCGACCTCACTCACATTCACGGCATCGCCGTGACGTCTGCCCTCCGGACCGTGCTCGATCTCGCCGCGCTGCTTGATCCGCTGGCCCTCGAGTTGGTGATCGAGGACGCACTCCGGCGCCAACTGTTCACCATCGGCCAGCTGCGATGGCGGGCCGACGAATATTGCGGGATGAGCGTTGCCAGCTCCACGCTCCTTCGGGAACTTCTCGACCGTCATCTCGGCGACACCGACAGCGGATGGGAACTTCGCGTGGCCCGGATTCTCACCGGCGCAGGTTTCCCCGAACCACAACGTCAGGTGCAGGTCGCGACGATCGACGGCCCGAAGTTCCTCGACCTCGGATACAACGGATTGCCACCGATCGCACTCGAGTACGACAGCGACCTGTGGCACTTCGGCATTCGGCGCCGCCACCTCGACGCGGCGCGGCGCAACGCCCTGCGGCTCGCCGGTGTGACGGTGATCGAGATCACTTCGGATCTCGCCGCTGATCCACGGCGACTCATCACGCTGATCGGCCCCGCGATCCAGCATCTCGACGTCGCCTCGTAGAGACGTGGTACCGGATTCCACCGAAACCGTGGAATCGCGTGCCAAGTCCGGGCGGCCTGACGGCGCGAACGCTCACCGCAGTCCCGGGGGTGGTCGCACCCTGCCGGTACCCTGGCGACATGGGAGTAGGAAAGCCGCGAGGGCTGTCACCGTCGTCGTTCTCGGCGTTCAAAGACTGTCCGCTCGCGTTCCGCTTCTCGTACCTCGACCGGCTGCCGCAACCGCCGTCGGCGGCCGCGAGCAAGGGAACGTTGGTGCACCGAGCGCTGGAACTGCTGATGCTGCGTGGCCCCGAGGCCCGCACAATCCCCAACGCCGTGGTGGATCTGGACACGGCTCGCGCCGAGCTCGCATCCCACCCTGATTTCGCGGATCTCGACCTCACGGTGGACGAGTGGGATCGCTTCCACGCCGAAGCCGAAGTCCTGGTCCGGAAGTACTTCGAACTCGAAGACCCCACCACCGTGGTGCCCATCGGCCTCGAACTCCGACTCGCGGCGACCATCGGATCCGTGCAGCTACGCGGCATCATCGACCGGCTCGAGATCGACGCGGACGGCGAACTCGTCATCACCGACTACAAGACCGGCGCAGTCCCCGGCGAGCGCTACGAGATCAAACGTCTGGCCGGTGTCCACATGTACGCGGCGATGGTCGCGCACGTGCTCGGGAAGCGGCCGGTCAAGGTGCAGCTCTTCTACCTCTCGAAGCCGGAGGCGATCATCACCTCGCCGTCCGAGCAGTCGATCACCGGCGTCATGCGCAAGACCGATGCGTTGTGGTCTGCCATCGGACGTGCGTGTGAGCGCGACGATTTCCGGCCGAGCACCGGTCCTCTCTGCAACTGGTGCGCGTACAAGCCGTACTGTCCCGCCTACGGCGGCGATCCACTTCAGGCCGTCGAGCTCCTCGGGCCGGGCCAGGTGATCGAACCAAGTCTTCCGTTGGACGCCGCCACCGGCGCGCTCGAACCCTCGACCGTCATCACCGCATCCGAGCCCGCACCCGTCTAAGTGCTCTCATTGATCGAGCGGTTCGACCAGCACGTCAACGAGCGGGTGGAGCGTCTCCGCCGCCCGTCGCTCGACCGGATCTTCTATCCGCTCTCCAGTGCCGCGGACCACAGCCTGCTCTGGCTGATCCTCGGCACCTTCCGGGCCTTCCGCCGCAACGACGCAACGTTTGCGGTTCGCTTCGCCGCCGTCATGGGGTTCGAGTCCGCGCTGACCAACGGTCCCATCAAGGCGGTCTTCGACCGTCGCCGACCCCTCGCGATCGAGGTCACACCCGATCCGCTCCCTTACGGCATGCACCGGCCCATCACGTCGTCGTTCCCTTCGGGCCACGCGACCGCAGGGTTCACGGCCGCAATGCTGCTCAGCCGTCCCGGCCGGAGGACTCCCTGGTTCTTGCTTGCAGCGGTGGTCGCCAGCAGCCGGGTCTACGTCCGCATGCACTTCGCCTCGGATATCCTCGGCGGCGCAGTGGTGGGCCTCGCACTCGGCCGGCTTCTCCGACGCTGGGTGAACCCCGACCACTGACCGCGCGCGAGTCCCCACCGCCCAGACCACGAGGTCAACGGGATACGGATGCGGAGGGTGAAAGTCCGCAACGGCGTGAGCGGCAAGACTCGGACGGCATGAGGATGTCTGCGAGCGAAGCCGTGATGTGGGCGGTCGAGAAGGACCCGGCCCTCAGGTCGGATTTCGCCAACATCACGATCTTGGATCGCGTGCCGACTGAGCGGCGCTTACGCGCCACCATCCGTCGCGCGTTGGCCGCGATCCCCCGCCTCGGCGAACGCGTCGTTTCACCACCATTGCGAATCGCGCCACCCGAGTGGCGACCGGATCCCACGTTCGACCTCGAGTACCACCTCCGCCATGTCGCCATTCCCGCGCCGGGAACCACGCGCGGGCTCCTCGATCTCGCCGCGTCGATCACCGGTCCCCCGCTCGACCGCTCCCGTCCGCTGTGGGAGTTCACGCTCGTCGAGGGGCTCGAAGGCGGCCGGTGCGCGTTGGTCCAACGGATGCATCACACGATCACCGACGGTGTCGGCGCGATGAGGTTGTCGTTGAGCCTCGTCGATCTCGAACGCGATCCGGCGCCCAACGATCTTGCCGAGATCCGTGCGGTTGCCGACGACGTGCAGGCGAGCCGGCGCGACGCCGCGGTCGAGGACCCCATCGATCGCGACGGTGCCGTCGACGTCGTTCGCGACGCGTTGCGGTACAGCGTGAACGAAGCCGCAGATCTTGCGCTCCGCGCCGCGAGCACCTCCCTCACCACGCTCACCCATCCTCGCGACATCGTCGGCGCGGGACGCCGGTCGATCGAACTCCTGCGTTCCTTACGTCGCCAGGTTCTCGTCACCGACCGAGGCCGATCCGAGATGTTTACCGTGCGGTCGTTGGCGCGGCGGTACGACACACTCGGTTTCGACTTCGACCCAATCCATCGAGCGGGGAAGGCACACGGTGCCAGCATCAACGACGTGTTCGTCACCGCAGTCGCGCGCGCGCTCGGCCGATTCCATCGCGAGTTCGGCGAGACGATCGACGGGCTGCGGATGGCGATGCCGGTGAGCACCAGGGATCGGGGCGATTTCACGGCCAATCGTTTTGCACCGAGTCGCATTCTCGTGCCAGTGATCGACGGTCCGGCCGAGGACCACCTGCGGGCGGTGCACGACGCGGTGCACAACGTGAGATCGGAACCGGCGATCGAAGCTGCCGACGTACTCGCGGCACTCACCGCCGGGGTGCCGACGGCGGCGCTGGTCGGGATGCTCCGAGCCCAGACCCGAACCATCGATTTTGCGACCTCGAACCTGCGCGGCAGCCCGGTCGATCTCTATCTCGGCGGCGGACGCATCGAAGCGAGCTATCCGATGGGGCCGCGTGCCGGGGTCCCCGTCAACGTCACGATGATGTCCTATTGCGGGGAACTCCACCTCGGCATCCATTCCGATCCCGCAGCGATCATCGACGCCGAGCTCTTCCTCGACTGCCTTCGCGAGGCATTCGCCGAACTCGCCGCCCTCGCCTGACTGACCGGACGGTTCAAGAACGAAGCGAAACCCACCACGCGCCCACAGCCGACACACCAGCGAAGTGTGGCCCGAGCGGCCCGGCCCGCAGGACCAAGAGCGGAAGTCAAGAACGAAGCGAAACCCACCACGCGCCCACAGCCGACACACCAGCGAAGTGTGGCCCGAGCGGCCCGGCCCGCAGGGCCAAGAGCGGGATTACGGCCGGCGGCGGGCGACCACCGGCGGCGCGACGGCGTCGACCCATTCCTCGTGGCCGGGGTCACGCCAGCGCGGGTGGGTGCAAAGCGCCACGTGGTCGAGGACGTAGAGGTGCAGGGTTGGTGCGTCGTCGGCAAGTTCGAGGATCTCACCCGTACGAGCGTGGGGCGGCGCCTGCTCGAGCAGGTCAGCGAGGGCAACGACGGAAATCACCCGGCTCCGACAATCGGGGCACGCAGAGGTGGTGGCCGAGTCGAAGTTGTCGGTCAGTGCGAGCAACCCGACGGCCTCGACCGGGTCGAGCGTCACTGCCTTTCCATCATCGTCCACGATCGAAAGGTCGGCCACCGGCGCAAGCTACCCGGAACTCCGAGCCCCGAGTACGGTCGCTCCGATGCGCAGTGTGATCGCCGCCGGAGACACAACCATCACCGTTCACGACCGACCGGTCCCCGAACCCGGGCCGGGCGAGATCCGCGTCCGGGTCCACGGCGCCGGCCTGAACCGCGCTGATCTCCTGCAGCGGTTGGGTTTCTACCCGGCGCCGCCGGGGAGTCCGGTGGACATTCCGGGCCTGGAGTTCGCCGGGATCGTCGATGAGTGTGGGCCGGGAGTCAGCGAGCCTGCAGTCGGCACGTCCGTGTTCGGCGTGTGCGGCGGCGGGGCCCAGGCCGAATATCTGATCGTCCCGGCAGTGCACGCCGCGGTCGTGCCGGCGAACGTCGATCTGGTCGAGGCCGGCGGTGTGCCCGAAGTGTTCGTGACCGCGCATGACGCGATGCGCACCCGAGCGCGGCTTCAGCCCGGTGAGCACGTGTTGGTGCACGCGGTCGGCTCCGGCGTCGGGACTGCGGTCGTGCAACTTGCGAAAGCGTTCGGTTGCACGGTGACCGGAACGGCTCGCACCCAGTCCAAACTCGACGACGCTCGTGCGCTCGGCCTCGACCACGCGATCCTCGCGCCGCGCGAGTTCGAACCCCTTGCGTTCGCGCAGGAGATCACCGCGAACGGCGGCGCGCCCGACGTGGTCATCGACCTCGTCGGGGGCGCGTACGTGCCGGCGGAAGTGACCGCGATCGCGCCGGGCGGCCGGATTGTGATCGTCGGAACTCTGGCCGGCGGCTCGCCGACGGTTCCCCTGCTCGGACTCATGCAGAAACGCGCCGAGATGCATGGGACCGTGCTGCGCCCGCGATCCGTCGACGACAAGGCGGCGGCCACCGCCGCGTTCGTCGACGAAGTCGTCCCGATGTTGGCCGACGGTCGGGTCCACCCGATCGTCGACCGCGTCTTCTCGATCGACGGCGCCGAGGCGGCCTACGCTCTGTTGGACGCCGACACCACCTTCGGCAAAGTCATCCTCGACGCCCGCTGACCAGCGCCCTGAACCGGTTTCCCACTCATGTTCACTTCGTTCACGGGCCGCTCGGGCCGCTCGGGCCACGGGCGAGCGGAAACCATGTGGGCAAAAGGCGCCTGTCCGCTCGCCCTCTTCGGTTCCCCACTCATGTTCACTTCGTTCACGGGCCGCTCGGGCCACGGGCGAGCGGAAACCATGTGGGCAAAAGGCGCCTGTCCGCTCGCCCTCTTCGTCCGCTGGACGCGGCGCTACCATCCCGGCTCCCACCTTTGCCCCGGAGGCTGACATGGCTGCACTCGAGGACTCGGACGTCGTCATTGTCGAGGCGGTGCGTTCACCGCTCGGCAAGCGCAACGGCGGACTCTCCACCGCGCACCCGGCCAATCTCCTCGGCGCCGTTCAAGTGGCCGCGCTCGAGCGCAGCGGTATGAACCCCGCCGACGTCGGACAGGTGATCGGCGGTTGCGTCGGCCAGATCGGGCCGCAGACCTTCAACATCGCCCGTACTGCGTGGCTCTCGGCCGGCCTCCCGCTGGAGGTCGCCGCCACCACCGTTGACGCCCAGTGCGGTTCCTCCCAGCAGGCCACCAACCTGGCGGCGGCGCTCATCAAGGGCGGCGTCGTGGACAGTGCGTTGAGCTGTGGCATCGAGATGATGAGCAAGATCCCGCTCGGCGCCACCGTCAGCAAGGAACTCGAGCGGCCGCTCACCAAGTCGTACTTCGCTCACTACGAAGCCACGTCGCAGTTCGAGGGTGCGGAGCGCATCGCCGAGAAGTGGGGCATCACCCGCGCCGATTGCGATGCGTTCGGCCTCCGGTCCCAACAACGTGCCGCGCACGCGTGGGACGAGGGCCGGTTCGAACGTGAAGTCGTCGCGTTCGACGCGCCTGATCTCGGCGAGGACGGCAAACCCTCCGGGAGCTCGCACACCGTGAGCAAGGACGAAGGCTTGCGCGAGACGTCACTGGAAGCGCTCGCAAAACTGAAGCCGGTGGCGCGCGAGAACGGTGTGCACACCGCCGGATCCGCGAGTCAGATCAGCGACGGCGCCGCGGCCGTGCTCATGATGACCGCCGCGCGTGCAAAGGAACTCGGCCTGACGCCACGCGCGCGCCTCGTCGACCAATGTCTCGTCGGCGTGGACCCGGTGCTGATGCTGACCGGCCCGATTGATGCCACCCGCAGGATCCTCGAACGCACCGGACTCACCATGAACGACATCGACACCGTCGAGATCAACGAAGCGTTCGCGTCCGTGGTGCTCGCATGGGAACGTGAACTGAAGCCAGACATGAATACGGTGAACCCCAACGGTGGCGCGATCGCAATCGGGCACCCCGTCGGCGCGACCGGCGCGCGCCTCATCACGACGGCCCTGCACGAACTCGAACGTATCGACGGCACCTTCGGTCTGATCACGATGTGTTGCGGCGGCGGTCTCGGCACCGGCACCCTCATCGAGCGGGTTGAAGGTTAGAGATCTTCACCTAGGCTCCGGCTGTGGAATTGGCGGAGCGGCTCGGGTACGACGCCGACGCGAAGTTGCTCATCATCAACTGCGACGACCTGGGGTCGTCACGCGCCGCCAACGTTGCGGTGTACGAGTCGATCCGGTCCGGGTTGGGGACCAGCGCCACCTTGATGGTCCCGTGCCCGTGGTCCCGTGACGCCGCGGCGATGTACCGCGGTGAAGACGTCGGCGTTCACCTCACGTTGAACTCGGAATGGGAGAACTACCGGTGGGGACCGATCACCCACTCACCGAGCCTGCTCGACGGCGACGGCGGTTTCCCACGCACGATCGAAGATGTGTGGGACCACGCCGACGTCGAGGAAGTCCGGAAGGAGTGCCGAGCCCAGATCGAGCGCTCCATCTTGTGGGGTTTCGACGTCAGCCACCTCGACAGTCACATGGGCACGTTGCAACTCCGCCCAGAGTTCTTCGACGTGTACCTCGAACTCGCGATCGACTTCGCACTGCCACTCCGGCTCTCCGGCGCCCGATCCGAGAGTCGAGTCGGGTTCCCGTTCCGACGGCTGGCCGCAGAAGAAGGGATCGTCTTTCCCGACCACTTCGTGACCTCACCGATGGGCGCGCGCCGCACGATCGAGAAGCTGCTCTACGACCTGCGCCCCGGCGTCACCGAGGTCTACCTCCACCCCGCCCTGGACACCGATGAGTTGCGATCGTCCTATCCGGACTGGGCGGCGCGAGTCGAGGACTACGCCACGTTGTGTCACGACGCCGCGTTCGCCCACTTGCTCGATCGCGCCGGCGTCGTGCGGATCGGGTACCGCGAGCTGCGCGCACTTCAGCGCGCCTGAACCCGACGGGCGCGCCGGCCGGTCGGGCGCGCCGGAGCTCTAGAACTCGGTGTGCGCCCGAACGGTGGCTTGGAGTTCCTGGTACTCGGCCGAGTTCGTCAGCGGGAGCAGCTGCATGAGCTTGCCCATCGCACCCGTGACCTTCATCCGGCCCTGCATGAACGCGGCGTTCAGGTCGAGCTCGCCTTTCTGGATCTTCACCGAGTCCTGATACGCGAGGGTCATCGTGAAGTCCGGGTCGTCGATCGCGCCGAGCGCACTCTCGAGCAACTTCCCGTCCTCGAGTTCCCACCAGTACTTGATGTCTCCGTCGGGACCGCCGGTGACCACGTACTGCATCCGGGCCGATGCGCCGGGACGTTCCGGCTGCGCCTGGGCCAACGCACGGCCTTCGTCGATCCATTCGGGACTCAGGTACTTCGCCATATCGTCTCCTCCTCGTGATCGACTATGCGACGCGCGTCGGTGCGGTCTCGCGGAGACCGGCAAACAAGTCGTCCTCGGCCGTACCTTCGGTGACTCCGGTCTCGACGAGCGTCCGCACCAACTCGAACTCTTCCCACGGGAAGACCTCGCGCAGGACGTCGTCCGGCAAACGCATCCAGAACCCTTCGGGATCGACTTGAGTCCGGTGCGCGAGCAGCGCGGCGCGTCGATGCTTGAGGAAATCTCCGACCTCGATGAAGGTCGTGAACCGTTCATCGCCGTCTTCGTTGAACCCGCGTTCGAACCACTGCGCGAAGGGACTCTCCTCGCCGCGTGCCAGGTAGGTCTCGTGGAGCAATCGAACCCGTCGACCGGACCAGCCGGTGTAATAGAGCTTCGACGGCTGCCACGGCTCACCGGCGTCCGGGAACCGATCCGGGTCACCGGCGGCATCAAAGGCCGGGCCCGAGATCTCATGCACCCGCACGTGGTCGGGGTGGGGATAAAACTCGCGATCGTCGGCGTAGGTGATGATCACCTGAGGTCGTTCCGTGCGGATGATCCGCACCAACCGCCCGACGGCTTCGTCGAACGGCGCATTCGTGAAGTTGTCCGCACGGGCGTTGGTCTCGGTGTCCTTCATGCCGGAATCGCGATACCCGAGCATGTGCAGGGATGCGTAGCCAATGGCCTCGACGCTCGCCTGGAGTTCGTCCATGCGCACTGCGAACAGGTTCTCCCGCACCTCGGGCGTGTCCACCGCCGGGTTCAGGATCTCGCCCTCCTCACCGCCGGTGCAGCACACCAGGACGCCCCGGATCCCCTCGGCTGCGTACTTCGCCACGGTGCCGGCCCCTTTCGAGGCTTCGTCGTCGGGGTGCGCGTGGACGGACAGCAGGCAGAGGGGAGCAGCAGTCATGGCTTCGAAGTTAGTGCGTCTCGCCCGCAGGTTCCTCGGCCTCGACGAGTCGAGCGGCATAGATCTCGACCCGACCGATCCCTCGGATTCGCCGGGGCCGCAACCGATGGAACGAGAACCCGTCCCGGGTCGCGAGCACGGCGGCCAACTCGGCCGAGACCACCGCCGACGACGGCCGGGCGATCTCCACGAGCCGGTGCGCGAGGTTGACCACCGCCCCGTAATAGTCGCCTTCTCGTGCGAGTGCCGGCCCGAACGCGAGCCCGGCTCGAGCACGCGGCAGCACGTCGTCCGAGCCCGTTCGTTCCGTCAGCGCATGCGCAACGTGCAGCGCGATCTCGGGATCTTCGGTGACGAACATCACCTCGTCACCGATCATCTTCACAAGCCGCGCGCCGAGCCGCGCCACCGTGTCATAGGTCACGGCCTCGAAGCGCTTGACCAGTGCGGCCAACTCCTTGCCGTCGAGTTCCTGACTGATCGCGGTGTAGCCGACCAGGTCGACGAACCCGACGGCCAATGACGGGATCTCGCCCGACTCGAGCGGCGGCGACAACAACTTCCGCCAGATCGCGGCGCGGAGCTGCACGCGGAGCGCGTAGTCATTCATCCGGGCCAACAACTTCCAGTCCAGCGTGTCCGCGATGATGCCGGCCACGGTGGCATCGTCCGCTCCGGCCAGACGGGCACCGACGATCGCTTCGGCGATCTGATCCGACATCGATTCGGCCACGCGCGCCAGACCCGATCCGACCGCTCTCACCTGGGCCACGAGCACCTCGGCGTCGGAGTCGACGAACATCGAGGACTGCGTGCTGGTGTGGAGGGCGCGGAGCACTTCGACCGACTCGTCGGTGAAGACGGGCGAACCCTCGGGGACGTCCGGGAACCCCAGAGCCCGCCACAACATCGTGGCGGTTTCGTTCGGCACGTGGCTGCGGGCCGCGACCGAATCCGAGTCGAGGTACGGAGATCCGGGCACGAGGAGCCGATCTATGGCGAGCAACGTGAGCATTCCGTCACGCTCGGCCGTGGCGATCTCGTCGCCGGTTGCGCCTCGAGACCGGAGGAACTCAATCAGTGTTTCGTCCACCGGACTCCCCTCGCCGTGCAGCTACGCCGAGCGCGGAACGTCGATCCAGGGCAGCTCACGGGACGAGTCCGGCTCCTTGGGGAGACCGAGGACCCGCTCGCCGAGGATGTTGCGCATCACGTCCGAGGTCCCGCCCTCGATGGTGTTCGCCTGCGCGCGGAGGAATCCGAAGGCCACCAGCGCGTCTTCCTCGACCTTGGGTGAACGCCCGACCCGCTCGGTCTTGGACAGCGCCGACCCTTCCCACGCGATGCCATTCATCCCCTCGAGATCGATGGCGAGGTTCTGCAGGCGCTGGTTGAACTCGGCCTGCATGAGCTTGGTGATGGAGCCCTCGGGTCCCGCCTCACCACCACTCTTGCGCTTCGAGGCTGCACGTTCGTTGTTGATGCGGATGAGCCGGCTCTCGATGTAGGCCTGAGCAAGTTGCTGGCGCACAATCGGATTCGAAGTGTCGGTGGTCCGCGCGAGCAGCCGGTCGAAGGAACTCCCGCCGACGGCGTCGCCACCGATGGACCCCGCACCCGAGAGCGACACCCGCTCGTTCATGAGCGTCGTGATGGCAACCTTCCAGCCGTCGCCCTCCCGGCCGAGCATCCAGTCGTGGCGCACCCGAGCGTCGTTGAAGAAGACCTCGTTGAACTCCGCGTCACCGGTGATCTGAACGAGCGGACGAACTTCCACTCCGGGTTGGTGCATGTCGACGACGAAATACGACAGGCCGCCGTGCTTGGGCACGTCCGGGTCCGTGCGGCACAGCAGCATTCCCCAGCGAGAAATGTGCGCAACGGTCGTCCAGACCTTCTGACCGTTGACGACCCATTCGTCGCCATCGCGCACCGCGCGCGTCGCCAAGCCCGCAACATCCGAGCCGGCGCCGGGCTCCGAGAACAGCTGACACCAGATCTCCTGGTTGCACGCCAGTGGCTTGAGGAGTTGGTGCTTCATCTCCTCGGTGCCCCACGCGAGCAGGGTCGGGCCACCCATCCCGATACCGATGATGTTGTAGGGGCGGGGCACCTGGTACCGCGCAAGCACGTCGTTGACGGCCTTGGCTTCACCCGGGGCGAGTGACAGACCGGCGCCGTACTCAGCGGGCCAGGTAGGGGTCGCAAGACCGGCTTCACCGAGCGCAATACACCAATCGTCATAGGACATCGCCCCCCGCAACGACGCAACCATGGCGGAATCGCCCGCATCGACCGCTTCCATCCAGCCGGCGGGCAGATGATCGGCCAGCCAGGCCCGGGTGAACTCCTGCAGCGCAGGCGCAGAACGATCGTCGAGTACCGCCGACATGGATGACCTCCGAATCACCGAAACGGCGGACCCTATCCGCGACTGCCGTTCTTCGATGTCGGTGCACTAATTTCGCCACGCTTTGGCGACCGACCTTTCTCCCCACGGACCACCTCGGCCGGGCCTCGAACCGCTCCCGGCACCCGGGCGCGCGGCATTGGCCCGAGCTTGGAACGAGCAACGGCCGGGCCTCGCGGCAATGGCCGTCGGGAGTGCGATCCTGCTCCTGGTCATCATCTCGATCGGCGATCGCGTCACGCACCGCGACCGAGTGCTCGGTGGGGTCGACGTCGCAAGCATCTCGCTCGGCGCCGCGAGCGAACGGGAGGCGTTCCACTCCATCACCGATCTGAGCGAGCGCCTCAAAGCTCTCCCGATCCACGCGCACGCTGGCTCGGCCGACCTCACGTTGGACCCATCGGCCATCGGATATCACGTCGACGCAGCGGCCACGGTCCGGAGCGCGCGCCGCCAGGGCCGAGCCACGAATCCCCTCAACGCACTCAGTGGCACCATCCTGCGACGGCTCCGTGCAGACCACGTTCGGCTCGTCGTCCGGTACGACCGGACTCGGCTCGCGGCCGTCATCGACTCCTGGGTGGGCGCGACCGGCAAGGGCCTGGTGGACGGCGGGCTGCGCTTCGACAACGGTCAGGTGGCCGAGATCCGACCTCGGCGCGGTATCGGCATCGACCGCACCGAGGCCGAACGCCGGGTCATCGCTGCGATGGACGTCGGGTCCACCGAAATCGGCCGGTTGAGGATCGGTCGAATTGCGCCCGCCATCACCCTGGCGCAGGTGAACGAGACCGCTCGACGAGCCCGCCGACTGCTCGCGGCGCCGGTGATCATCACCTCCGGCGCCACCCAGATCACCTTGACGCCGCCGCAGGTCGCCGCAATCTTGCGCACCCAGATCCACGGCCGCCGCCTCGAGCTCTCGGTGGATGACACCGCACTGCGAGCCGCAATCGGCACGCAGCTCGCGACGATCGAGACCCCACCGAAGGACGCAACCTTCGCGATCAACGGGACATCGGTGTCGGTGGTGCCCGCGGTCGAGGGTCGGACCGTGTCGATCGCCGCGCTCGGGCGCGCGATCGAGCGCGGCGAGCACGCCATCGTTGCCCGCACCAGCATCACCCCGCCGGTACGCACGACCGAGTGGGCCCAGCGCCAGAACATCACCGAACTTGTCGCCTCGTACACAACCAATCACCCGTGTTGCGCGCCGCGCGTCACGAACATTCACCGGGCCGCGGACACGATCAACGGCACCATCGTCGAAGCCGGCGGAACCTTCAGCCTCAACGATGCGCTCGGACCGCGCACCACCGAGAAGGGGTACGTCCTCGCGCCCGGTATCGGTGCCAACCTCGAGTTCGAAGACTCGGTCGGCGGCGGTGTGAGTCAGCTCTCGACCACGTTGTACAACGCCACCTTCTTCGGCTGCTATCAGGACGTCACGCACACGGTGCACGCTCTCTACATCTCGCGTTACCCGATGGGTCGCGAAGCGACGTTGAACTACCCGTCGATCGACAACAAGTTCCGCAACGACTCGCACTCCGGGATACTGATCCGCACTTCGTACAGCGATACCTCGATCACGGTGTCGTTCTACGGGAACAAGGAAGGCCGGAGCTGTCGTGCCGAGGGCCCGAACATCCTCCAGACCATTCCGGTAGCCGACGAGTTCGTCGACGATCCTGCGCTTCCCGCCGGGACGCTCACGCAGTTGGCCCACGGGTCGGTCGGATACGTCGTCGAGAACTTTCGGATCATCAGTCGGCCCGGAGTTCCCGACGTCCGCGAGCGCTACGTCGAGAGCTATTCGATGGCGAAGAACAAGGTCGCCCGCGGTACCGGTCCGGTGGTCGTCGTGCCGCCCCCGGCTGTCCCTCCGGGTACGCCGCCCGGCCCAACGACGCCGCCCGCATCCTGAGCGTCTACGACCAGACCCGACTTGGTCATTCCCGAACATTTCCCTGACGGCACGTGCACGTGGGGCGTCGAGGATGTTCAACATCACCCCGACCAAGGAGTTCAACTCATGAACCGCACCACACTTCGCCGACTCGTCGGCACCGGTCTCACGGCAGTCGCGCTGAGCGTGTCGGCCGTCGCCGTACCCGCCGGCGTCGCCGACGCCGGCACGGCTGACACCGTCGCCAGGGGCGCCCGCCAGCACCGACTGCACCTGACCGACACGCAGAAGCAATGCATGAAGGACCACGGCATCACCCGACCCATCCGACCCCTCACCCCCGAAAAGATCACCGCCCTCAAAGCCGCAGCCAAAGCCTGCGACATCAAGCTCCCGAAGCGCCTCGGCCACCGGCTCACCGACACGCAGAAGCAATGCCTGAAGGACCACGGCATCACCCGACCCATCCGACCCCTCACCCCCGAAAAGATCACCGCCCTCAAAGCCGCAGCCAAAGCCTGCGACATCACCCTCCGGCATCGGATGGCAGCACCCCAGAGCTGACCTGACCTCCGCTCCTGGCCCTGCGGGCCGGGCCGCTCAGGCCACACTGCGCTGTCGTTCCGGCTGCGAGCGCGTGGCGGGTCCCTCTCCGTTCCGGTTCAAGCAGACGAGACGCCCCTTCGGGGGCGTCTCGTCGCGATGTCAGTTCGGAGTGACATTCTCCGCAGGTATCGGCTCGACGGCCGGCGCACCATCGTCGATGTCCGCTCCGGTCCTGCGCCAGCGAGCGATCAGCTCGACCGCCGCGCACCCGACCGCCGCCGATCCTGCTGCGATCGCGAGCACCGCGCCGGTCGGCACACGCAGTGCGAAGAAGTGGCGGAACGCGGGAACGGCGACGACCAAGACCGCCGCGGCGGTCATCGCCGCGACCAGCAGCGCCCGGTACTTCGAGAACGGACGAGCCAACACCATCAGGACGTAGAGGCCGACGACGAGCACGACCACGAGGGCCGCGGTCCGCGCCTCCCGCGTCACCCGATCGGAGCGCGCAATGCCGTAGGCCACGAAGGTCACGACCGCGATCGCAGCGCCGGCAGGGATCGCGAAGCGCAGTACCCGGTTCACGAAACCCGGCACATACCGCCGGGTGTTCGGCGCCAACGCGAGGAAGAACCCGGGCACGCCGATGGTGAGGGTGTCGATGACGGTGAAGTTGCGGGGTAGGAACGGGTACGGCCAGCCGGTGACCACCACGGCGATGGCGATCAGTGCCGCGTAGACGGTCTTCGTGAGGAACAGATTGGCGGCGCGTTCGATGTTGGCCGTGACCCGCCGACCCTCGGCGACGACACCCGGCAACGTGGAGAACTTGCCGTCGAGCAATACGAGCTGCGCAACCGAGCGCGTCGCCGCCGCGCCTGACCCCATGGCCACACCGATATCGGCATCTTTGAGCGCGAGGGCGTCGTTCACGCCGTCACCCGTCATCGCCACCACATGCCCGCGCGATTGCAAGGCGCCGACCATCGCTCGCTTCTGCTGCGGCGTGACCCGGCCAAAGACCGAGTGTTGCTCGAGCACGTCGGCGAGTTCGTTCTGATCCTCGGGCAACTCTCGGGCGTCGACCGGTTCGCCGGCGTCGAGGCCCACCCGGCGAGCCACCGCGCCGACTGTCCGCGGGTTGTCGCCCGAGATCACCTTGAGGGCCACGCCCTGGGTGCGGAAGTACTCGAGCGTCTCCGCGGCGTCGGGTCGGACCTGCTCGTCGAAGCGAATGAGGGCAACGGGCTCGAGATCGGCCGGGAGTGAGTCCGCCGACAGTGGCGCCTCGGTATGAGCGAGCAGCAGCGTGCGGCTCCCGGTCGCTGCCAGTTCGTCGGCCCGCCCGCGGACGGCGTCGTTCGCGTCGGGCCAGACCATTTCCGGGGCGCCGAAGACCCAACTCCCCTGGTCGGCGAACGAGACCGCGCTCCACTTCCGTGCCGACGAGAACGGCGTCACGCCCGAGCGCGACCACCCCGGATCTTCGAATGCATCTGCAAGCGCCACGAGGGTGGCGTTGGCGTTGTCATCAGCAGCGAACGCGCCGAGCACCGCTTCGACGTCTGCCGCCGGCGTTTCTCCCGTCGGCTCGATCTCGGAGAACACGATGGACCCTTCGGTCAGCGTTCCGGTCTTGTCGAGACAGACGACGTCAACCCGAGCCAGCCCTTCGACCGCGGGGAGTTCCTGCACCAGCACCTTGCGTCGCGCCAGCGTCACTGCCGCCACGCCGAACGCCACCGAGGTGAGCAAGACCAATCCGAGCGGCACCATGCCGACGATCGCCGCCACTGCGCCGATGACGGCCGCCGGAACGTCGTTGTGTTGGAGCTGACGCAGGAAGAGGAGCGGCGTCACGATCACCAACAACCACACGACGTACCGGAGGATCCGGTTGATCCCCTCCATGAGTTCGGATTTCGTGACCGTGAACCGCCGGGCTTCGGTCGCGAGCTTGCGGGCATAGGCATTCGCGCCGACGGCTGTCGCCTGCATCCGACCGGAACCCGACGCCACGAAGCTCCCGGACAACGCGCGATCACCCGGCTGCTTCAGGACGGGATCGGCCTCGCCGGTGAGCAGTGACTCATCGAGGTCGAGACCCGTCGCGGTGGTCACGGTGCCATCCGCAGGGACCTGATCGCCCGTGCGCAATTCCAAGAGATCGTCGAGCACCACACCGGCAACGGGAATCTCGGTGACCTGGCCGTTGCGCACGACGCGCGCGATCGGAGCGTTGAGCACCGCGAGTTCGTCGAGCGTCTTCTTGGCCCGAAGTTCCTGCACGATGCCGATGAGCGCGTTCGAGACGAGGACGATTCCGAAGAGGCCGTCCGCCGGGGAACCAAAAACGATGACCAACGCGAACATCACACCGAGAATCGCGTTGAACTGGGTGAACACGTTCGCCCGGACGATCTCGTTCAGGGTGCGGCTGGTTCGTTCGCCGGTGTCGTTGCCATCGCCTCGTGCAACTCGGTCTGCGACCTCGGCGTCGGTGAGGCCCTCCGGGCCGGTCGGCGGCCGGTCGAGACCGGGCGCGTCATCGGTCGAGGCGGGCACCGGGTCGGACACGCGCAGGACCGTACCCGCACATCGGTCACTCCGAGCGTTTTGGGCCTGAAGGTCGGGGTGAATCACGTCGATGCAGCACCCAATGGCGGATCTGTCCGAACCTCGACCGACCGCGCGTGGACGCGCGCGGGTCGTCACCGGTGCGTGCTTCGGCGCGGCGCTGGCGGCGCTCGTCGCGTCATGTGTCGTCTCGGGCCACGTCGCATGGTTCATCCGCGGCATCATCGGACTCGCCGTGGTCATCGCCACGCTCGTGGCCGCGCGCCGGTCCCTCCGGGTGGGCCCCAACCCGTGGGTGTGCATCGCGGCCGGGGTCGCGATGTGGACGACGGGATACCTGCTCCGGGACCTCGTGGCTGGGCGCAACGGCCATTGGTCCGATGCCATGTCATTGCTCGGATACCTGGCTATCGGGATCGGGCTGGCCGTCATCGCCCGGCTCCGGAGTGATTCGCCCAGCCGCATTGCGTTCTTGGATGCGTCGGTCATCGCCATCGCGGCCGCGATGTTGGTGTGGGCCTTCTGGGTCACGCCGTCAGGAACATCGACGACCATCGTGGACCGGCTCGTCCTCGCCGCCTATCCCCTCGGCGACGGAATCCTGATCACCATTCTCGGTTGGATGGCGCTCGTGCCCGGCCGGAAGTCCCGCGCGCTCGAACTCATCGGAGTGAGCGTCGCACTCGTGCTCGCCGCCGACCTCGTGCAACAGATCGGCGAACGGTTCCACACCGATCTCGGCGCGCTGACCGCGCCGGTGGCGTTCCTCGCGTATGCCCTCCTCGGCCTGGCGGCCCTGTGCGCCGACCATCGGATGCGCATCGCGGAGCCGGCGGCGGCGGACTCGTCCAGCGACACGAGCCGGCTGATACTGCTCGGTGTGGCCTTGGTCGTCGGGCCTGCGGTGAGTATCACTGCCGATACGAGCACGACCGAAGGCGCGGTCTTCGTCGGCGTGTGTTCAGCCTTGCTCGCCACTGGCGTCATCGCCCGATTCGTCAACCTCATTCACGAGAAGCGGCTCGCCCACGAAGCGACGACGACGAGCGAGCGACGATTCCGTCTGCTGGCCGACAGCGCACCCGTCGGCATCTTCGAAGTCGCCCGCGGCATGCGCGTCACCTATGCGAACCGCGAGGGCAAGGACGTTTTCGGAGCCGGGGTCGTGGGCATCGACACGCATGCGCTGCTCGACCAGGTGCATCCCACCAGTCGAGACTCGCTCGCCGACGCCATACACGCCGTCGAGCGCGGGAATCGAGCCGAGGCCGATGTGAAGCTCGTCGGCGCCGGCAACCGGTGGGTGTCGTGGCGCGGAGTTCCCGTCACGACCCAGGGCCCACATTTGCCGGCGGCCTTTGTGTCGACCCTCGACATCACCCAGTTGAAGCACGCGGAAGCGGCACTCGGGCGCCAAGCCACGCACGATCCGCTCACCGGACTTCCGAACCGTCGCCTGTTGCTCCAGTCCTTGATCACCGCGCTGAAAGCGCTCGGGCGTGGCCACCGAACCGGCACCGTTGCGTTGATGTTCATCGATCTTGATCAGTTCAAGCTCGTCAACGACGTCCTCGGTCACGACGCCGGCGACGAGCTCCTCAAGACGGCATCCGCCCGGCTGCGCAATGCGGTCCGGAGTCACGACATGGTCGCCCGATTCGGAGGCGACGAGTTCGTCGTGCTCATGCAGCACGTCTCGGATCGCGGCGAGCTTCACGATGTTGCCCAGCGGATCCTCGACGCGCTCCACGAGCCGATCGTCGTTGCCGGCTCTCCCGCCAAGGTCGGTGCGAGCGTCGGCATCGCCACCGCCACCGGCCCCGACGACGACCCCGACGCCCTGATCCGGAATGCCGACGCGGCGATGTACCGAGCGAAAGAACACGGTCGCGGCCGCTATGAGTTCTTCCGTCCTGATGCGAAGGGACAACTCCACCGCACGCTGTGACCGCCGGTTGTGGTTGGCACCGACCTCGCTACCGCGCCAGGCCGTCGATCAACGTCTTCAAGGTCGTGCCGACAACGCGGCGCGTGCGCTTCGGGTTCGCCGACCGCGCGATCACCATTCCCGCTTGCGTACACGCGCCGAGGAGTAGCTGGGCGAGCGACTCGACGTCAACCCGCGGCACGGCCCGCGCGGTGACCGCAAGCTCGAGTGCTGCGATGACGTTCCCCAAAGTGCGGGCGCGAACGATCTCGTCGAATCGCTCGACCCCGAGCACCGACGGAGCATCCAGGAGCACGATGCGCTGCACGTCGGGCTCCATCGAAGCATCGAGAAACGAGCTGAAGCCGCGATTCAGCGCAGCGAGTGGATCGCCCGGGCCCTTCAGCGCGGCGCGCATCCCACGGTCGGCGAGCTCGGTCTCGACCTCGTCGAACACACAGTCGAAGAGGTGTTCCTTACTCGTGAAGTGGTGATAGAGCGCGCCCTTGGTCACGCCCGCGTCGCCCACGATCTCGTCGACGGAAGTGGCCGCGAATCCTTGGGTGCCGAAGCGGTCGCGCGCCACGTCGAGCAGGGCGCGTCGCGTGGCTGCGACGTGTTCGGCGCGCAGCGACCGTCGTCCGGTCTCGTTGGTCACGATGCTAGGTGTTTCAGAACACCCGGATCGCGTCGCAGAAGGCGGCCGCGATCTCGACGTCGCCATCGAGTGCAACGTCGAGCTCCCGCCAGTCGCGGCGCTTCGTTCCCCAGAGCACGAAGTCGGTCGTCGGTGTCGTCACGGTTGCAACGGAGGCCTCTGGCCCGTCTGGGCTGTCAGCTGGGAACGTGACCGTGCGGCCGCCCGGTCCGCTGAGGTCGAGGGTCACCGGGCTCGGGATGCTCGCGACGGCTTCAGTGCACATCTGCGGGATCCCCGCGACCATCCAGTCCATCGCCGGGCCGAGCCGCAGCGCGTCGGACTCGGGTGCAGTCCCGATCGGGCCGATGGGGCCGAAGATGTCGGCGCGGAGATGGGTGTAGTGGTCGAACGAGAACGCGTTCGCGATCATGCCCATCGGATACGTCCCGAGGTCGCCGAGGTCCATCGGCGTGTCGTTGCCACGCAGGCCTTCGAGCCCTGCCATCGCGTTCCCCGCGTGCTCTTGGTACGCCGCGAGTACTTCGGTGCCCGACATCGATCGCATGGACTCGACCCACCGGTCTTGCGTGCGCTCGGTGTCACCGCTGGGGTCGGCCAGCGGCAGCGAACCCGGATCGGTGATCTGGCGCCACAGCGCGCTCATATGCGCGACGACGTCTTGGACGGTCCAGCCCGCGCACGAGCTCGGCGTGGCCCAGTCCGCGGGAGTGAAGTTGGACGCGGCTGCGACCAGAACTTCGCTGTCGGCTCGGAGCGCATCAACGGCGTCAGTCATGGGGACTCCCTTGGGTCGGGCGGGTCGGTGTTCCACCGACCGCTGGTGTGCAACATACTGTTGGTATGTGAGGAGCGTCAAGGGCCGTCCGCGGTGAGGACCGGCGGCCAACCAGGGGCACGGTAAGCACACCCGACGATCGGACAGCGGGACCCGAACGGCGCCGGGATGTCATTCGACGACGAACGACTCAGTGGCAAGCCGGGACGTGTATACCGACGGAGAACAGATCGAGCCCAGTCGGAATCACCCGCCAGTTTTGGCACGCGCCCCTCGCATCACCCTTGTTCAGCAGGCACAGACATTGTCCACTCGAGCGGCAGCGCAGCGAACCACATCACGTCGCAGCGCTGCCCTTCCCAGACGCCGTGTGAGCGCATCGTTCCTTCATGCACGAACCCCGCTCGGCGAGCCACTGCGACTGACGCTTCATTCTCGGCAACGATCGTCAAGAACACCCGAGCTGCGCCCAACTTGAACAACCAGCCCGTGAGAAGCATCGCCGCGCGAGTCGCGTAACCGCGCCCCCTCGCGCTTGCTGTGATCCAGTATCCGAACTGGACTACGTCAGCCCGAGACCAGTCGTCGATGCCACAGCAGCCGACCAAGTCGCCAGACCTGTCGTCCATGATTGCGAATGCGACACCACCAGATGGTGTCTCAGTCGTAGCGAATGCGCGCCAGTTCGACGCGAACTGGTCGATGACGGCCTCGGCGTCCATGACCGAGAGCGGCGGAGTCGGGTGTCCTCGCCGGTCGAGGACCCCGTTATATCGTCGGATCGCTGGGTCGGCGAAAGCTTCCGCCATGAACCCGGCGTCACCCCTCGACCAAGGCCGAAGGGTGATCACGTCGTCGGAAAGCGTCACGACCGGATCGTCGGCATCTGGCTCGGGCTCGTCTTCGGGCGACGCCCTTGGGCCATCGGGATCGACGCGCCAAGAGCGAGATTTGATTTCCGGCGCCTCGCGCCTCGGCTCGAACGGCACAGTCTCATCATGCCCGCCCTGCGGTCGTCTCGCTCACCGTCGAGCGACTTCACAGAGATCACCCAGGTGCGCCGTAATGACACCCGGCCGCGTCGGGCGAGTTCCTGACGCTCGCGCTGCGACCTTGATCGGTCGGTCGCCAGCCATTTGGACCAGCCACTGGGCCCTGTACAGTCCTGGCGGTGCGGTTCTTCGCGGTCGGCACCAACATGGATGAAGGACGCATGCGAAGTTGGATCCCCTCTGCGCGGCGGCTCACCATCGCGACCTTGTCGGGGTTCAGGTTGAGATGGCACAAACGAAGCCCCGACGGAGGGAAACTCGCCGCACTACGCACCGATCACGCCGATGACGTCATTTGGGGTGTCGTCTACGAGGTGGACGGCCTCAGCTGGCAGCAAATCGACGAAGGACAATGTTCCCACGGCTATCGCAGTGAGCACGTGACCGTCGTCGGTCCCGACGGCGACGAGCACGACGCCTCGGTGTACGTCGCCCGCGCCGAGATGATCGACGACTCGATGATGCCGACGCGGTCGTACCGAGACCCGATCCTCAACGCAGCCCGGGCCAACGGGCTTCCCGCGGAGTACGTCGACGAACTCGCCAGAACTGCGGCCGTGGACTTGTAAGCGGCGCGGACGACACACCTGGCACATCCAGCTCGCGCCTCTCTCGCACGATCTGGATGTGCAACGACCTCGGAGAGATTGGACCGGTGCCAGAGAG
>JANYJV010000080.1 GCA_025361725.1 Acidimicrobiia bacterium
CCCTGATAAGGACGAGGTCGTAAGTTCGATTCTTACTAGCCCCACCCGCGTTTCCCCAGGTCAGGTGTGCGGTGCATCGGTCTCGGCGATTGGGATGGACGTCACGCTGAGCGTGAC
Source organism: Acidimicrobiia bacterium (assembly GCA_025361725.1). Classification (GTDB taxonomy): domain Bacteria; phylum Actinomycetota; class Acidimicrobiia; order IMCC26256; family JAENVU01; genus JAENVU01. The sequence continues at coordinate 118 of JANYJV010000080.1, forward strand.
GCCTGTCCCGAACGAGGTCCACGAACGCAGTGCTGCGCGTGCTGCGGAAGTGATCACGCAGCGACGGTCGTCGGTATGCTCCCGCCCATGCGGGCGTTTCGACGGGGATTGATCGTGGTGGGTGTCGCGGCGATCGCGGGGGCGCTTATGAAGGTGCGGGGCAAGGGCGGTGTCGCGCCCACGAACGGCGGTTGGCGCGAACTCGAAGCACCCGACTTCCGGTGAGCACGGTTTTGCTCGTCGGCGCGGGCGCGGTCGGCGCCCGGGCCGCTCGTCAGCTGGTGGACACGCCGGGCCTGGACCGGTTGCTGATCGCCGACGCGCGTCCGGCGCGTGCTGCCGAGGTGGGCGGGGTCATGGGTGACGCGGCGGAGATCGTGGATTGGCAGCCCCGGATGGGCCTCCCCGACGGCGTCGACGCAGTTGCGTGTGCAGTTCCGGCCGGCGACGACGTCGCCATCGCGCGGTGCGCGCTCGACGCGCGGGTTCCGTGTGTTTCGGCCAGTGACGATACCGCAACGATTCAGGAACTCTTGGAGCTCGATGCGCCGGCGAAGGAGAGCGGAGTAGCGATCGTCGTGGGTGCTGGTCTCGCTCCCGGCCTCGCCGACGTGTTGGTCCGCCATGCGGGCGAGTTCTTCGACACGGTGGATGAAGTGAACGTTGCGCGATGGGGCGCAGCCGGGGAGGCCAGCGCGAGCTCGGTGCGAGTTGCGCTCGGCGATCGTGGTGCCGAGCTGCGTGAGGGTGCAGTGGTGGAGTTGCGCAAGCGCGGCGGCGAAGAGTTGGTGTGGTTTCCCAACCCGGTGGACGCGCGGCCGTGCGAACCGGTGAGCAACGGCCTCGAGTTGTTGTCGCACGCGGTGCCGGATCTTGCGCGCGGCACGATCCGGTTCGGACGGGCCGAGAAGCCCACCCGCTCTTGGCCGCGTCGCAACGATCCGATGAACGAATGGGGCGCGCTGCGCGTCGAGGTCTGGGGTCGCCGCGGCGCAACGCGCGAACCCGTGGTCTACGGAGCGATCGATCGAACCGCAACCGCGACGGGCACGGTGCTCGCACTCACGACTGCAGCACTCGCCGGCGCGTTACCCGGCGTAGTGCGCTCGACTCCGGGCGCGCGGGGACTCGGTGGCGTGGTCGAACCCCGTGCGTTCCTAACCGAGCTGGCCCAGCGCGGCGTGAAAGTCGCGATCTTCGAAGGCGTCCCCGTCGCCTGATCGGGATCCGTCACGCGCACCCATGCCTTATCTGAACGCCCACGTGAGGCACGAACTGCAACTCGACGCCTGACCCGTTTGTCCAGCGGGCTAAATCGGGGCGTTCAAGCGTGAGCCGACCGTCGATATCGTCGATGTGCGGACTCGCGCCACCCGACCCCGCCCACGGTGTGACTGCATCCCACCACCCTCCGTTGAAGTTGGCTTCGGAGACGCCGCAATGGAAGTTGAGATCGAATCGCTGGTCGACAGACTCGCCGACCTTGATGACGGTACCGGTCGGTATCCCCGACCGGTTGGATGGCGCGGGAACGGTGGTGGGGGTTCCGGGCTCAACGCCCCGCGTGGGCGGCGCCAGGGTTGGGCCGGGGGTCGGGCTCGCGACGGAGTTCGGCGTGGTCAACTGACTGTCTTCCAGCGCGAGGACGTCGGCACTCCATTCGGCGCCAGTGTCGTCGTGGCCGGTGAAGTGGTACATCGGTACGAGATAGGCAGCCGGCTTGGTCGCGTCGGAACCGAACCACAGCTGGGAACCGAGGGCCGCGCCGGTGATCGTGACCTCTCGTGCCGGACAGGTGTCGGGGCAGGCGGGTACCGGAGCGATGCAGTCGACCGCGGGTCCGCACGCGGGTGTACCGACAGCAGAGCGGGCTTCGGGCGCACCGAGCGGGACTGGAAAGGGCGAACCGCTCCCGTTCCGGAGTTCGTCAACGGCCGCATCCGGAGAGCGGAGCGGATAGTCGCCGATCGTCTCGACCTCGGCGAGGGTTCCCGAGACACTGGTGATCGAAGACTGGTCGCCGATGTTGACCGACCACTCGAGTCCGCCGACGCGACGCCCGTCGATCATGCGATGGGCGACGACCATTCGGCTTTGGACGAACCTCTGGAGAAGCGGAGGGCCACACGATTCCCTGGGAGTGCAGACGGGGGAACTCGCGATGCTCACTGAAGCGCCGTCCTCGACTGCGAATTCCCAGGTGCCGTCGAGCACCCCGAGATTGCGCAGGAGTTGCTCAGCCTGTGACCGCGCGTCTGCGGCGGAGGGGAGGTCCTGGGGTTTGGGCGGCTCGCCGACTGTCGAAGGTTGACCGTCAGACGTGATCGGCGCGAACGGAACCACGGTCCCGGGATCAGTGCCTGGATTAGGGCTCGAAGCGCTGCCGGAATCCGACCCGGTCGTCGCGCCCGGAGCGGACCCACCCGCGCCGTCGACACCGCCGGATTGGTAGTTGAAGTACGCCACGCTGGCGTTCTCGCCGACGTTGAGCATCCCGTTGGGCCCGGTCACGGTCCAGCCGCGACCGCGGCCTTCGTCGATGGGTTCCGCCCCGCCCACGTTCATCGTCTTGGCCCACGACCGAACCGTGCTCGCATCGACACGGGGCCAGACCAACCGTGACACCGCGGCACGGGAGGCGAGACCGGGCAGCGTCCCGGCGACGACATAGCGGTAGTTCACGTTGAAGGCCAGCGAACTCCGAGCACTTGAGTCCGGGCTGAGCGAAGCCGCACCGGGCGCGGCGCTGGCGGCGGTCAGGGCCAGTTTGGGGAGCGGACCGGGGGTGTCCGCGGCTCGACCGGCAACGTACGCGATGGCGCCGGCGGCGAGGACCGTGGCGGCGAGGACCGCGATCATTCGTGACGGCCCGTGCGTGGAGCGTGCCGCGGCTTCGCTGGTGTCGGTGGTCGGTGTTTCGTCCGAGTCGGTCATCGGTTCCCCTGTCAGTCGAGGGTACGACGATCGAAGAACGTCCGAAGTTCCCGGGTTCTCCACGATTCAGCGGCTCGGGACGAGATCTTCGGGGTGACCGTGGCTCGTCCATTCGGCCTCGATGGCTGCGAGCAGTTCGTCGACGGCGTGACGAGCAGGCGCGTCGGGTGGGGCAGGCGCGAACATCGCGGCGTCGATGGTCGTGCCGACGCGCTCGAAGTCTTCCTCGCGTCCGTGGCTGATGGTGGCGAGCGCGCGCACGAAGGTGGGCGTCGATTCGCTCGGTGCGCGGGGGCGACCGCGTTGCTCGCCGAGCTTCTCGAGTTGGGCGAGTCGGGTCGATGCCCAGGACCTCGAGATCTCGATCCTTCGCGGTCGCCGGCGGACCCCACGGATCGCGAATACGAGACCGACGAGTACACCGAGCAGCGCCGTGACCGCCAGCGCGGTAGTCGGGATGTGCAGCCGCGCACTGAGGTAGTCGAGCGCTCCGGCACCGGCGGCGTCGATCCCAGAGTCGCCTGCGAGCGGTACGTGCGCGGTGGGGTCGAAGCCCTGCCAACCGATACCGGGGAAGTACACCTCGGCCCATGAGTGCGCGTCGCTCGCCTTCACCTCGTAGAGACCGGTGAACGGGTTGCGTTCACCGGGTGCGAATCCCACCGCGAGACGCGCGGGGATACCGAGTTCGCGCAGCATCACTACGAGGCTGGTCCCAATCTGTTCACAGAATCCTCGACGGTCGACGAACAGGTATTGGTCGACGGCGTCCTTGCCCTTCGGGAGGGTCGGGATGTTCAACGAGTACTGGGTGTGGGCGCCGAACCAGTCTTCGAGGGCGCGCACCTTGTCGTACGGCGTCGGCGCGTTCGCGGTGATCTGGTGCGCGAGGTCACGGACGCGTTGGGTGGTGACCGGGAGTTGCGCATACTGCTGGGTGATGTCGTGTGGTGTCGCCGTAGCGGTTTTGGTGCGCAGAATCTCGGCCGTGACGAGGGCGCGTTCACTCACCACGGTGTACACGGCGCCCGCATCGAGGCGGACACCGGCGCGCAGCGTTCCGTCGGAGTTCTGGAAGATCGAGCGCTCGGGGAAGTACACCTTGGTCGCGCGATTCGCCGCGAAGATCGAGTTCGGTCCGCTGGTCTCGAGGTAATAGGTCTGCGTGAGTTCGTCGGTGTCGACGGCCACTTCCACCGGTCCGTCGGCCGGCACTCGTGGAACCGGAATCGGCTGATCGCCGGAGATCAGCGTGGGCCGATCCTTCGAGAAGTGCCAGACCCGACCGTCCCACTGGTCGAACGTCTGCGCGCGCCAGAAGTCCGGCGAGCTTGCGCGCACGCGCATGACGAGCGTGTTGTCCGGTCGACCGCGCACCGCCGTGTCGAGCCGGTTGGAGAACCCGAAGTAACCGAACGACGCTCGGCCGCCTTTGGTCTGAGATCCCGTCGACGTTTGGTTCGGATCGGCTGCGCCGAGCGACGGGTTAGTGAGCCCGCCGTTCGATCGGACGGGAGTGTTGTCCGGCAACGTTGCCGGGAAGGTCAGCGCACGGTTGGCGCCGGCAACCGGCACCACCATGAAGACGCCGAAACCCACGGCGAGCACAGTTCCGAGCACCTCCAGCGGCACGAGCACCGTCGACCGATCGAAACCGCGTGGGGCTCGATCGCGATCGAGGGCGGGCAGCTCCTCGAGCTCGGCGCGGTACGCGAGGACGAGGCTCACGAGCGCGCTGAACGCCCAGACCATCAGCCAGGGCGCGATGGCCATCGAGATCGAGAGGACGCCGGCGAGTGAGACGAGGACGAGGCTCGCGACGAGCAGCACGAGCAGGCCCCGCCGGTTGGGCGTGTCGAGCGCGTGCAGCAAGAGAAGCCACAGGAACGATTGTGCGAGTGGGATTTGGAGCGCCGCGAGGTCGGTGATGTGCCCGATGCGTGCGACGAAGACCACGAGGATCCCGATGGCCGCGGCCGACTGCGCGAGGCGAAGCACGATGGGCCGGGTCTTCCGGACGAGATAGCCGACCCAGAACGTGACGGGGAAGCCGATGATCACCGCGACCCACAGCAAGCCCGAGCCCGCGCCCTCCGTGAGCGCCGCGATCGCGGCGGACATGACCGCCATACAGACGCTGACCCGAAGGCTCAGTACATCCTCGGAGTCGTTCACCGGTGTCCACCGCCACCAAGGTGGTGAACCGAGGCCTCGGCGGGGAACGGCCCGACGGCGGGCGAACCGACGACGGCTCGTGCCAGGCGGCGGCCCACATGAAGCGGCGTCGGAACTTCGCCGACTTGGGGTCCGTCGACCTCGGCGGTGGCGAGATGCACACGCGCGCCTTGGCGAAGTGCGTCGTCGGCCATGCCCGCAGCGCGTGACGCCACGCCCTCGGGATCGGGTCCGCGCAAATCGGCGACGATGACAACCTGAGGTCGCCTCGGTCCTTCGAGCTCGCGAATCATGATGGTGCCGGTGCGCGCGGTTGCGGGCCAGTGGACCGATCGAATCGGATCGCCGTCGACGTACTCACGAACCCCGCGCGTGATGTCGTCACCGCCGGTGGCGTTGGTGGTCGTCTCGGCCGCAGCGTTGGCGTCACCGATGGAGATGGGACACGCGGTGGGCTCGCGCCGCGGCGCGACCTCCACTGGCACCGGCAACGGGACTCGCACGCGCCGTTGCCAGCGCGCGAGGCCGAGTGGCGCGGCCGTCACGATCTCGATCCGAACCGCGCGGAGCACACCGCGTCGGTCGGGCGTGACCACGATGCTCCCGGTACTGGGTCTCTCGATCCGAACCCAGTCCGATGTCCCGGTGAGGACCCGCAACTTGATCCGGTGACCACGAACCTTCAGCTCGATCGGAAACGGTCGGCCGACGGTGGCGTCCGGCGGGGCCCCGGCGGTGATCTCGACTCGGGCGAGGACGACCGCCGGGAGCACCGAGCCCGTCATCACCACGGCGATGATTCCGCAGAGCAGCACGATGTTCCACCCGGCACCGGTGGTGCGAGCGATGACGAACAGCGCGAGACCGATGAGCTCCAGAACCACCGCTGCTTTCGGAACGATGATCGGGCGGGGTATCCCGCCGCCGCGGTTCACGGCCGTGGCATTGGGACCGACGTGAGGATCGTGTGGACGAGCGCGCGAGCATCGGCGAGCCGGCCCGGGTCGCGCAGCACCAGCCGGTGAGCGAACACCGGCGTCGTCAAACGCGCGATGTCGTCGGGCACCACATAGTCACGACCTTCGAGCACGGCGTGCGCCTGGGCCGCGTGCAGGAGGGCGAGGGATGCGCGCGGGCTGGCCCCCATCGAGATGTCGCCGTGCACCCGGGTCGCGTTGGCGATCGCGACGGTGTAGTCCGCCACCTCCGGCGAACAGAAGACCGCGCGTACCGACGCGATTGCGAACGCGAGTTCGGCCGGATCGGTGAGGGGTTCGAGCGCGTCGAGCGCGGACTCGCCGCCGGCGCCGAGCAGTAGCTCGCGCTCCGTTCCCGCATCGGGCGGGCCGATCTCGGTGACGATCGTGAACCGGTCGAGCTGGCCTTCCACGAGTGGGAACGTTCCGGCGGTCTCGAACGGGTTCTGGGTGGCGACGAGGAAGAAAGGCTGCGGGAGCGGACGGGTCACCCCGTCCACGGTGACCTGGCGTTCCTCCATGGCCTCGAGGAGCGCCGACTGCGTGCGCGGGGTGGCGCGGTTGAGCTCGTCGACCAGTACGACGTTCGCGAAGAGCGGGCCCGGACGAAACTCCCATTCATTGCCGGCGAGGTGGAATACCGAGACACCGGTCAGTTCGCTCGGCAGCAGGTCGGGCGTGGACTGGATGCGGCGGAACGACCCGCCCGCGGCCCGCGCCATCGCCTTGGCCAGCAGGGTCTTGCCCACGCCGGGAACGTCGTCGACGAGCAGATGACCGCCCGAGAGCAGAGCGATGACCGCCAGCCGCACCGGTTCGGGTTTCCCGCGCAGCACGTCGGCGAGGCCGGTCCGCAGCGTGCCGGCCAACCGGTGCGCGAGGGAGAGATCGGCCTGTGGGCGCGTGTCGGTACGCATCATGAGTCAGTTTGTCGGCTCCGGCGCCGGGTTGCTTGACGCTCGGGTGCTGAAATGCGGCGAGTTTCGGGATTCTTCATCAGCTCGTAGGGTGCGCCGCCATGACAACCGCAGTAGACAACAAAGCCCTCATCGAACGCTTCTGGGGCGACCTCGGCCGGCGTGACTTCGAAGCCGTCGGTGCATACTTCGCCCCGGACGGTCACTACACCGACGTGCCGGCGCCCGAGGAGGGTGCGTACGGACCCGCCGAGGTGACGGCCCGGCTGAAGTTGGGGATCGCACCGCTCGCGAAGTACGTGTTGCATGACGGTCCGATCGTGGCCGACGAAGACATGGTGATCACCGAGCACCATGAGGAGTGGTTCTGGGAGAGCGGCGAGCATGTGGACCTGCCGTTCGTCTCGGTGCACGAGATCCGCGACGGCAAGATCATTCGGTGGCACGACTACCTGGACCTCAACACGCTGCTCTCGGCCGCGCCGGCGTCGTGGCTCGAACACATCTCGGCCGGGTACAAGTAGCGCGGCGTCGTCAGCCAGGTTCTGCCATGACGGTGTACGTGGCGTTGCTCGGCGGTATCAACGTCGGCGGCCGCTCGCTGAAGATGGACGTGTTGCGGGCAACAGCCACCGCGTGCGGGTTCGAAGATGTCTCGACGTTTATCCAGAGTGGCAACGTGCTCTTCCGGTCCTCCGGTGGGACGAACGCCGTGACCCAGCAGCTGCACGACGCGATCCTCGACGCGTCAGGGATCGACACGAGCATCGCGATGCGCACGGCCGCCCAGCTCCGCGCGGTGATCGGGACGAACCCTCTCACTGATCGAACCGACGATCCGACGAAGCTCTCGGTCACGTTCCTCTTCGCGGGGGTGAAGCCAACGATGAACGCGTTGTCCCCGCAGGACTACGCGCCGGACGAGGTGGTGGTCGTCGGTCACGAGGCGTACTTGTACACACCGAACGGGATGGGCAAGTCCACGTTGGTGCCCAAGGTGACGAAGCGGCTCGGGTTGAGTGGCACGACACGCAACTGGCGATCGACCAACAAACTCGCCGACCTCGCGGATGTGATGCGCTAACGGGGACGCGCCGTTCAGGCGGCGCGTGTGATTTCCGCCAACACCGACCGTTGTGGCCCGCTTCGGGCGAGGCCCTTGACGGGCTCGGCGTGCAGGCGCAGGTGAACGTCGGAAGTTTCGTCGTCGAGCATCACGACACGACCGAATCCGCGACGCTTGATGACGACGGTCGTGCTCGGGCGGGCGAAGGTCTTGAACGACCGCGCCGGTTCTTCGGCGTCGGGCGGCTCGATGATGTGGATCTGAGTTTCGGTGATCGCGGCGATGAGTGGCTTGGCCATCTCGAACCTCTCGGGCTCGCCCTTGCCGACGAATGCACCCGCCAGTGCGGTCAACTGACCGATGCTCGGGCCGACGACGGCACCGAGCTTGTGTCCGCCGACGGTGCCGTGTTCCATCGTCTCCTGGCTGGCGCCGTTCGGCCAGAACGCGCCGGCTGCAATCACGGGCTCGGAGCCGACGACCGATTGCGCGATCTCGCGCAGCTGCACCTCGGACGCGCCGAAGATCTTCTCGGCGGTCTGGTCAGCTCCGGGATCCCACGGTTCTCGTGCCATCCCTGCCCATCGGTGCCTGAGGCCGGCGGCTTGAGTTTGAGAACCGATCCCGGGCCGCCGAACCTCTACGATGGGAGACCCTCGGGGACGTAGCTCAGTTGGCTAGAGCACCTGCTTTGCAAGCAGGAAGTCGTGGGTTCGAGTCCCATCGTCTCCACCGAAAAAGTCCTGGTCAGAGCGCTGTGAACCGTCTCGGACCGCTGCTGGATCGGCCGGCGTGCCCACTACGTGCCCACCAGCGATGGTCATTGGCGGTTCGTCGTGGGCACGGGAGGGCGCGGACGGTTCATCTCCGAAGCGCTCGAGGTAGTTCACGATGTCGGCGTCCTGTCCGTCGATCACGTGCTGGTATCGGAGCGCGGCGCGCGCCGACGCGTGGCCTATCCGTGCCATGAGCGCCTTGAGGCTGGTCCCGCTTGCCGCGCCGAGCGTGGCCGCGGTGTGGCGGAGGTCGTGGAATCGGAACCCGCTCATGCCGGCCTGGGAAGTGGCGGGCACCCATACCCGAGCGCGGAAGTTGCTCCGCCGCATCGGCTGACCGTCGACGGTCGGGAACACGAGCCCCTCCGTGCCGGGCAGCGTGTAGAGGTCGACGTGCATCGCGAGTGAGCGGGCGACGAACGACGGGATGCCGACGACTCGTCGGCCTGCGGCGCTCTTGGGTGGACCGAACGACAACACGCCGTTGACCTCGCCGAGCTTTCGCGTCACCGAAATCGTGGCAGTTTCGAAGTTGATGTCTGCGCGTCTGAGCGCAGCAAGCTCGCCCCAGCGGAGCCCGCTGTACGCGGCGGTGAAGACCAGTGCTTCCCACCGGGGCCCAACTGCTGTGGCGATGGCCGCGATCTGTTCGGGTGTGGCGATCTGCATCTCCTTCTCACGTTCGGTACTCGCCCCTCTGATTGTGCAGGGCGATCGGGCGATCAAGCGGGCGTCGACGGCACCGTCCATCACACCCTTGAGTAGCCGGTACGCCTTGGCCACGGTGCTCTCACTGAGGTTCGTTCGGTGCAGATCTGCGAGCCAAGCCTGCACGTCGACTGCGGTGATACGCCCGACCGGCGTCGCACCGAAGCGCGGAACGATGTGGCAGCGGAGCAGGTAGGCGTACAGGGCCGCGGTCGAGTCCTGCAGCTTCGGTGTCTTGGTCGCGAGCCACCGGTCCGCCCACTCTTTGAAGGGCAGCGTGCCCAGCCGCGGGTCATGCCAATCGCCCCGACTCATGTCGGTCTCGGCCGCCGACAGCCACCGCTGTGCGTCGGTCTTGGTCGCGAACGTTGTGGGCGCGCCGACGCGACCGCCTGCCGCGTCCCAGTACCGCGCTTGCCACCGTCCCGAGCTGAGTCGTCGAGTCGATCCGAATCGCCGTCGCGTTGTCATGCGTCGCCTTTGATGTCAGGGTCTCTTCTCGAGGCCGAGCGAACGGCGAGGCGCCAGCGGGCGCGCTCCGATCGTAGGGCTGGGGTGAGACGGTCCGCGGCGCCGCTATAGCGCCGGTGCAAGGTCTGAAAGGGAGTGCCGAGGCGGGCGCCGATGTCCCGCCAGGTGGTGCCGTTGCGGTTGGCCTCGACGATGCTCGCGTCGACGAGCGCGTCGGCGGTTTCTCTCGCTGCGGTTGCCAAGCACGCGCGCTCGATCGGGTCGGAGCTGCGTTGCACGCGCGCTGCTAGGGAGACCAGGTGTCGACACCGCTCGCGGTCTCTTTTCCGAGACAGAGCGTCGACCGTCTCGGTTTTGAGACAGCTGACGGGTTCGGCGTCGAGTTCGAAGAGCGTGCCTTGCTTCACGGCACTTCCGGCGGTCGGCGCGCTGCGTCCAGCCAAGCCTCGACCTCGGCGGGATCGAAGCGCAGGAGATGGCCCCACTTGATGAAGGGGATGCGACGCTCGGCCACCAGCCGCCGAATGTGGCGAACCTGGACACCGAGTCGGCGAGCGACGGCCTCGACATCCCAGAGTGAGTCGTGACTGTCGCTGGTGATGATGGGTGGTGCCACGTTGCTCCTCTCGATGTCTGCTCCCGGGGTATTGGCGCCGCCGCCAGCTTGCGGTGTCGCGGGTAGACCCGCAGCGCCTCCGCGAAGCCGATGGACACCGTCATCACCTCCTATGCGCATCTCATCGCCGAAACGCGACTCGGCATTGGCGAAAACCCGCTCGCCGTCGGCAAAGCCGGTACGGAACATCGCCGGCCGACGTACAGCGCCAGCGTCGCCGAGTCACGTTGCCGCCGCGTACTCCCGACGAGACGCGCGTCAAGCGCCCGATGACGACCCTTCACTCTCGTCTGCACCGCGCGTCTGCACCAGGTGTCTGATCAGGCCGTGGTTCTGTCCGCGGTCCGACCGGAATTGACGTCGTACGGTCAATGGGGAGTTGTCAGCTGCGCCGTGTCCCGAGGCCGCGTGCTTCGCCTTCCATCCAGAGGATGACGTCGAGGCGGCGAAGAAGGCTGACGTCGGACGGTACGACGCCGTCGGAGACGATCTCGAGGGAGCGGCGGAGTTCGGGGTCGCCGAGAACATCACGCATCGGTGCCCAGTAGTCGGTGCCTGCACCGAGAAGTTGCTCGACAACCGAGTCGCGGATCGGGACAAGATGAGGACGCTTGCCGGCGAGCAGCTTCGATGCCCGGACGTAGTTGATCCCGGGTATTCGTTTGAGTTCGTTGTAGATCATGCTGAGCGGCTGATCGGCGGCCAATGCGGTTGCGTCGACTTCCCAGATGGCTGCCTCGCGTGGCGGCAGCGCCGGACTGTTGAGCAGCTCGGTCAGCCGGTCTGCGTGCGTCAGCAGGAGCCCGACGACGGCTTCACCGTCAAGGGGGACGCTGAGCGTCGCTATCGCAGCGACATCATCGGACGTGAACCGTCTCGCGTCCGCTCGGCTGGCGAAGCGTTCGAAGTGCCGGCCGGTGTTCTGGCTGAAGTAGCGCTCAAGCGAATCGCGTGCCGTGGTCGCGCTCTTCGGGTCCGAGACGAACTCGCGAATATCGAAGTCGAACCCCATGCGCTCCCATTTCCCAGCCGACGCGTTCCTGCGTCACGGATCCTAGACATCCAAACCTTGTGCAACTCGCCTCCGAT
>JANYJV010000117.1 GCA_025361725.1 Acidimicrobiia bacterium
CGGCGATGCGCTCGCACTCGGCGGCCAAGACCGCCTCGAACGGCGCGCGATCGTCGTAACGATCCAACCAGATGGAGACGACCAGGAACGGCTGGGGATCGTCCTCCGGTGCCGGCATCGGTACCGGAACGTCCGCGTCGACGTCGTCCACTTGCATCGAGAGACCACGCGGTCGCAACGCGAGGAGCTTCGGCGCGATTGCGTCGTGGGCGAGCGCGCCCCGGGCCGACGTGTCGAGTCCGGTGGGGGCCCAGCACAAGTACTGCAGTTTCTCCATGGGCGGACTCTGACACGCGGACGAGTCCGAGTGCGCTACCCGAGCGGGCGACCGGTCTCCCGTGGGCACCAGCGCACGCCAGGCCAGCGCGCCGATCACGCCGCCGCGGGCTTCAAAAGAGCGCCATGATGGCCGGTCATCGTTAGGGAGTCGCCAACGAGCGGGCCAGTTCTTCGGCATCGCGGGTGGTGCCCTCGAAGCCGCGGGCATCGCGCGCATCGCCGACCACGTGCACCTCGAGTGATACCGACCGCAGCTCGTCGGCCAAGGTCGCGCTCGGCGCCCTGCGGGTCGCGATCACGACGGTCGCCGCCGGCAGTGTGCGCCGTGCTCCATCGACATCGATGACGACCGTGGCCGAGGTGATCTCCGTCGCCGTTGCACTCTGGATGAGGTCGATACTTGCGACCTGGGCATCGGCGACCGTTCGGAACCTACCGGGAAGCCCGAGTTCGGGACCGAACACCGCAGTGGCTTCCACCACTGTGACCGCCGCGCCCCGTTCCCGGAACGCCAGCGCAAGGGTCAGTCCGGGCTTGCCGCCACCGAGGATCACGACCGGTCCCGCGTCGAGACCGGTGATGCGCTCGATCACATCCGGGTCGAGATCGGTCGGACGCAGCACGTGTGTGAGGTCCTCGCCCGGTATCCCGGCTCCGCGCCACGTCGGCCCGGTGGCGATGACGACGTCGTCGAAGTCGGCCGCGCCGACCGTGGTCGCGGTGGCGGCGCGGTTCAGCTCGACGGTCACGCCGAGGATCTCGACCTCGCCCATCAACCACGTGCGATGCGCGTCGAGCACGGGATCGAGTCCACGCACGTTATGCAGGACACCGCCGAGTTCGGTACTCGCTTCCCAGATCGTGACGGTGTGGCCCTCGGCGGCGAGCACCCGGGCCGCTTCGAGTCCCGCCGGCCCGCCACCCACCACGAGCACCCGGCGTGCGGTGGCCGCGCGAGGGATCGCTGCTTCGTGTTCGCGCCCGGTGGCTGCATTGGCCACGCATGCGAGTGACTCGTTCACGAAGATGTTGCCAATGCAGCGGTATTGATAGAGGCACGGCCGGACGCGTGCCACGGTTCCGGCGGCGAGCTTGTTCGGCAGCTCCGGATCCGCGAGCAACTTGCGCCCCATCGCGATGAAGTCGGCCTTGCCGTCGGAGATCACGGCCTCGGCTTCGGTGGGTTCGAAGCGGCCGAAGGTGATCACCGGAACGTCGACGTGTGCTTTCACTGCAGCCGCGTACTCGGCCAGATCGCCGACGCGGTGCGGCGCGTACGAGTCGGTGGGGCCGGTCGCGATGTCGAGGTTCGCGTAGGTGGTGACGTGTACCGCATCGAGTCCGGCGGCGACTGCGAGAGAGATCACCTCCTGCTGTTCGGCGAAGGTCTCGCCGTCCGGCTTGTGGTATTCGAGCGCGTTGATACGCATCCACATGGGGTAGTCCCGGCCGACGCGACGGCGGACGGCACGGATGATCTCGAGGAGCAAGCGCGCCCGGTTCTCGGTGGTCCCGCCCCACTCGTCATCGCGATGGTTGAGCGCGGGCGAGAGAAACTCGTCGATGAGATAGCCGTGCCCGGCGTGGAGCTCTACGCCGTTGATCCCGGCTCGCCGGCAGCGGTCGGCTGCGTCCGCGAACTGATCGATCACGCGGGCGAGGTCGTCATCGGTGGCGACCCGGTACTCGACCTTGGCCGACGGCGACGCGTGGGGCGCCATGAAGCCGGCAATCTCCTCGCTCGTGACCATCATCGAGAGTTGGTCCGGCCGTGACCGCTTCGGGATCGCGGGTACGAGCATCGGATGACCGCGAGCGATGTCGTAGCGCGCCAGTGCCCCGTTGTAGGTCAGCTGCGCCGCCACCGCCGCGCCGTGGGCGTGAACGCGGGTCGCGAGTTCGGTGAGTCCGGGCAGGAACTGGTCATCTGATGCGGCCACCTGCCGGGCATCGACGCACCCGTCGGGATAGGCGACGGCCACCGACCCGACGAGGAGGAGTGCGGCACCGCCGCGTGCTCGGGCCTCGAAGTACGCGAGTTGGGCCGCGGAGATCGACCCATCCTCGTTGGCGAGCGAATCCCCCATCGGCGCCATGAGGATCCGGTTCCGGAGCGCAAGCGACCCGATCGAACCGGGCGCCAGGAGATGAGCGAAGTCGTTCAAGGGCCGCACGATAGAACCGTGACCAGGGTCACGAAGATATTGGTAGACGCTGTCTACAAAGTTGTAGACACTGACTACATGCGCGTGGCCGTGAGCACTCGAGACCGTTTGGTGGACACGGCGCGCACCTACCTCGACGAAGAAGGCATTGACGGAATCGGCCTGCGTGAGATTGCGCGCCGGGCCGGCCTCTCCCACGGGGCGCCGCTCCGCCACTTCTCCACGCTCGGGCGCCTGCTGGCTGCGGTGGCGGCCGAAGGATTCCGCGATCTCTACGCGTCGGTCGAGGTTGCGATCAGCACCGTCGACCGCGCGGACCCGATGGCCCGCCTCGCCGCGGCGTCGTTTGGTTACGTCCGGTTCGCCGCAGGTAGTCCGGGCGTCTTCGGGCTGATGTTCCGCTCGGACCTCTGCGACACCGGCGACCCCGAGTACGCAACGGAGGGCGGTGCGGCGTTCGGTCAACTCGTCGAGTTGGTCGTGGACGCGCAAGCAGTCGGATTCCATCCCGATCTCGTGTCCGCAGAACTCGCGGGCGTTCTGTGGTCGACCATGCACGGACTCGCGTCGTTGCACCTGCACGCCGCACTCGCACCGACCACCGGGCAGACCGACCTTGACGCCCTCGTCCGTATTGCCAACCTGCTCGCATTCGGCGCGAGTCCAACCATCTCCAAGGAGCCGTCATGACCGTCACCGAATTGCGGGTCACCACGAGTCCGTATCTCTCGGGCAACTTCGCTCCCGTGCGGGAGGAAGTCAGCGTCGACGATCTCCCGGTCACGGGCGCCATCCCCGAAGAACTCGAGGGCCGGCTGTTGCGGATCGGACCGAACCCGGTGGTGGACCCGGACCCGGTGACCTACCACTGGTTCACCGGCTCCGGCATGGTGCACGGTCTCTGGCTGCGCGGCGGGAAGGCCGTGACCTACCGGAACCGCTACGTGCGATCCGACACCGTCGTCGACGCGCTCGGCGGCGACGCCACCCCCGGTCCGCGCCACGGCATGGGCGATAACACTGCAAACACCAACGTGATCGCGCACGCCGGCTCGACGTACGCGATCGTCGAGGCCGGCGGTCTGCCGATGCAGCTCACCGACGAACTCGACACGGTCGCTCGTTCTGATTTCGGCGGCACGCTCCCGGGCTCGTTCACCGCGCACCCGAAGCGCGATCCACTCACCGGTGAACTCCACGCGGTCGTGTACTACTGGGAGTGGGACTACATCCAGTACGTCGTCGTCGGCGTCGACGGGCGCGTGCGTCGGTCCGTGAACGTGCCCACCCCAAAGAGCCCGATGGTGCACGACTGCAGCATCACCGAAACGCGTGTCGTCCTGCTCGATCTCCCCGTCACGTTCAACCTCAAGATGGCGATGACCGGCCGCGGACTTCCCTACCGGTGGGACCCCGAGTACGGCGCGCGCGTCGGACTGCTCACGCGTGAGGCGGACGCGGACTCGACTGTGTGGTGCCAACTCGACGACCCTTGCTACGTGTACCACCCACTCAACTCCTACGACGACGGCGATCGCGTGATCATGGACGTCGCCGTGCACCCGAAGATGTTCGCGTCCGATCTCAACGGGCCGAACGAAGGCCCGCCGGTGTTCGAACGCTGGACCGTCGATCCGACGACCCGCACGGTCGGGCGCGCGGTGATCTCGGATCGGCCCCAAGAGTTCCCGCGCCTCGACGAGCGGTTGGTCGGTCGCAAGCATCGGTACGGCTACACCGTCGCCGAAGGACTGCAGAGTCCGGGCGGGCTGTTGAAGCACGACCTGGTTGCCGGCACGATGGAAGTTCACAACGTCGGCGGCGGCCGTTCTTCGCAGGAAGGCGTCTTCATTCCCAAGCACGCGGACGCCGCCGAGGATGAGGGCTGGGTGATGGCCTACGTCCACGACCCCGAGCGCAACGCCGCGGATGTGGTGATCATCGACGCCCAAGACTTCACCGCTCCCCCCGTCGCCACCATCCACCTCCCCGTCCGCGTCCCGTTCGGCTTCCACGGCAACTGGATACCTGCCTAATTGCACTACCCAATTGCTCGTCCGGCTTGTGATCGAGTCGGGCGAGCACTTCGGGCGCGGCTGTAGCGGGACGCCTACCTCGCGGCTCGCTCCGCAGGCTCCGCTCGGGGGTGAGCCTGGCGCCGCTTGCTGGGTATCGGCTCCCTGATGGCTCGTCCGGCTCGCGCCAGCTCGTAGGACAGCAACCTGTCAAGCTCAGGACTCTTCGACGGTTGGAGGTTCGTGATGCGGCGCTTTTGTGCGGTGTTGCTCGGCATGTTCTTGGTGCTCGGGGCGATCGGCGTTGCGCCGGCCGGGGCGAGTCATGAGCCGTCGAAGTCGTCGCCTTCCACGCCAGGCGCATACGCCGTCGGTCGGACCACCTTCGACGTCGTGGATCCGGCGCGAGCCGGCCGCACGTTCAAGGTCGACGTCTGGTACCCGTCCCAACCGAAGGACGTCGTCGGGAAGCCGAAGTCGATCATCGATCTCCTGGTGGCAACCACACCGTCGCCGCTTGCGTACGACAACCCGCGCGTGGCGCCTGGCCGGTTCCCGCTCGTGGTGTTCTCGCACGGCAGCGGAGGCATCCGATTTCAGAGCTGGTTCCTCATGGAACACCTTGCCAGCCACGGGTTCATCGTTGCCGCGCCGGACCACGCCGGAAACACGGCCGTCGACGCGATCTTCGGATCGTCCACGCCGTTCGCGGTCACCGCTCGCAACCGCCCGCTCGACGTGTCGCTCGTGATCACCCGGATGCTGGAGCGCGGTCAGACCGAAGCCGACGCGTTCGACCACCACCTCTTGCGCCGCAAGATCGCAGTGATGGGGCATTCGTTCGGTGGCTTCACCGCCGTCGCCGCCGCAGCCGGTTGGGCCGACGTGCCGCCCGACCCCAGGGTCAAGGCGATCATCCCGATCGCCGCCGCCACGAACTCGTTCACCGACGCCCAACTCAGCTCCATCTCGGTTCCGAGTCTGTGGCTCCACGGCACGAGTGACATCACCGTTCCGATCGCGCAGACCGCTCGTGCGTGGTCGCTGCAGACCGCGTCACCGCGCTACCGCGTCGATATCCGCAAGGCCGGGCACTCGTCGTTCACGAACGCGTGCGACATCCGCGACGTGCTGGCGAACTCCGGCGCGCCGGCCAGCATCCTGGACTTCCTGAAGCAACAAGCCGCCGAAGCGTGCGGACCGGATCTGATCCCGATCGCAGACGCGCAGGCGATCACGAAGGCGACCACGCTTGCGTTCCTCGAGGTCCAGCTTCTCCACGACGACTCGTTCAATCGCTATCTCGGCAACGGCTACCTCAAGCGCTTCGCTGTGGACTTCGCTCGCGGCTAGGCGGACCGGCGCGCGTACATCAGCGGGCACGGCGCGGCGGCGCGGGCGACGCCACCGATCTGGGCGGCGCGCGGCGAGGCGTCGGCGAACTGCGGTTCGAGGTCGTAGCGGTCGATCATCGCTTCGAGGACGGCGGTCATGACCGAGAGTGAGAACGGTTGCGCCGGACACGTGTGCGCACCGTGGCCGAAGGCGGTCACGAGTTCGCGCTCGTCTCCCCCGCCCCGACCGTCCCGGATGCGGCGCCGGTTCCACCGCTCCGGGTCGTAGGCACGAAGGTCCTCGGTGGCGAGATTGGTGAGCGGGAGCAACGTGGCCAGCATGACGCCGGGTTCCACGGTCCAGGTCTGCGTGCCGTCGTCAACCTCGATGGGCTGGAGCACCGCGCGCAGCATGATCGACCGTTGCGCGATGCGCGTGGACTCGAGCGCGCACCGTTCCGCGAGCGCGTGGTCGCCGCCCCGAATCGCGGCGGCGAGTTCGGGCCGCGTGGTCACGTCGACGAGGAGCCAACCGAGCGCGGAGAAGAGGTTGGACATCGATCCGAGGTGCACCAAGATCACGTCGCGCGCGATCCCTTCGCGGCGAGCGTCCGGCTCGGCATCGGACCAAGTGTTCACGATGCGCTGGAAGTGATCAGTGTGCTCGTGCGCGTCGGCATCCCGAACGTCGACGGCCCGCCCGATGATCTCCTCCGCAGTGGCGAGGGCCGCGCGTTCGGCGGCGTAGTCGGACGCGGCGACGGCCGCCATCGCGCCCGGGTCCACGAACGCCGCCGCACCGTCAAGTTCGTCGAGCGCGTCGATCAGTTCATTGAACTCGGTGGACGTACCGCACGGTCCGGCCCACGTGCCGAGACCGACGCGGTGTCCCAGCCTTCGGGTGAAGTCGAAGACTTCGAGCGTGCCAGAGTCGCCGAGTTCGTCGCACGCAATAGTGATCGCCGATCGGACGACGTCGAGGTACTGCACGACATCGTCGCGAGCGAAGAGATCATGCGGGAACGTGCGTCGATCGCGGAACAGTTCGGGCGGCAGTTTGCGACGCAACATCTGCCAGTCGGCGACGCCCTTGCTGGCGTCCGACTCCGCCACGGCGTAGAAGCTCTGCACGCCGACGGCCGAGAACAGGAACAGAAACGGCGAGCGCGCCCCCTCGATGACGAACGTGTCGCCGTGTTGGGTTCGGGCGGCGGCGATCGCGCCGATCGGATCCGCCATCGCCTCGTCCCACGGCAGGCGCGCGTCGGCGACCGGTGGGGTCGGCGAGATCAGTTCGGTCATTCGGCGGCGTCTTGCCGGGGTCGCATGGCGTCATCATGCCCGCGCCAGAGACCGACGCAATCGCTCTACGTTGGACGGATGAAGCCGACAACCATCGAAGCGCTCGTGCGCGCCATCTGTATCGCGCTCCCGGAGGTCACCGAGAAGCAGAGCCACAGTGCGCCCGCGTTCTTCGTCAAGAAGCAGTTTCTGGCGCTCTGGATCAACGGTCACCACCACCACGAGTTCCCCCATCTCTGGTGTGCGGCGCGGCTCGGTGCGCAGGAAGAACTCGTCGAGGCCGATCCGGATCGGTTCTTTCGTCCGCCGTACGTGGGCGGACGCGGATGGATCGGTGTGCGCCTCGATCGCAGCGTCGACTGGGACGAGATCGCCCAGATCTGCGAAGACGCCTACCGCACCGTCGCCCCGCCCAAGCTGATCGCACAGCTCGCGGCTCGGTAGTCCGTCGCGAAAATCAGCACGTGCGCACGGCGGAGTTGGATGTGCCGTTCAGGTCGATGTGAGCAGCTTGGTGCGGAACAACTCCATGACCTGGTCCAGCGCCTGGCGAGTCAGTTCGCCCGGCTCGTCCACCAGGTCGCCAGTCAAGACCGAGTGATGTCGGAGCCGTCTCATCGCGCTCGCCGGGTTGCCGTCGCGCTGGTGAAGTTCGACCGCCACGAAGCCTTCGCCCAGACGCTTCTTCAAGAACGAGAAGCGCGCGTCGGGCACGAACGGGTCGTTCTTGAAGCGCAGACCGAGGACCCGCAGTCCCTCGTTCACGCAACGTTGCGACACGATTTCGATGTCCGCGTCGCTCGTGTCGATGCTCGCCTTCTGTTTCCTTGTCAGCGCGACCGGCAACGACGGTTGCGACAACACCGGTGCGAGCACATGACCGTCGACAGCCATCGCCAGTGCGAAGCCGCCCATGTAACACATGCCGACCACCCCGACGCCCGGCCCTCCGCTGCGTTCGTGCTCTGCGGCCGCAAGGGCACGCAGCCACGTGACGATTCGTGACGACTTCCCCGTCGCAAACACGGTGAACTCTCTGCTGATGCAGATGCGGTTGAGCGAGGTGAACTCGTATCTCAGGTCGATCTTGCCGTTCGGAAACGGCTCGCGACCCGGCTGACCGAAGAGCTGCGGAAGGACCGCGGTGCAACCGAGTGCAACGACGCGATCCGCGAAGCCGAGCCCCATGGGGGAAATACCCGGTAGTTCGCTGATGACGATCGCTGCGGGCCCCGTGCCCTTGCGGTAGATCGTCCGCGTCGTGCCCGCGTGGGTGAAGGTCGAAGTCTCGTACGTGGTGAGGTCACCGCGAGGTGCTCGGGTCGTGCCGGTCACGGCTGTACTTCACACACGACGGTCATTGGTGCTACGGGTTCGACGGCGCCCTTGACGGCTTGATCGGCGCCCGGATGCAGCCGATTGGGCCCGTATGCATCCGCCAGCAGTCTGGTCCGAGAGCACTGTTCCGGATAGATCGGTACCTTGGTCACTTCATCCACCGTCACGTGCAATCACGAGCGAGTTCAGGATCTGCGCACCGTGCACGAAGCTGATGGCGTGGCCTTCGTCCTCGTAAATCGAGAGTTCGATCGGTGTCGACGTCGTTGCCGCGCGGACTTTGGCGGCGGGCACGATCACGTCGAGGGAGCCATGCCACCAGTGGGTGGCAACGGTGAGGGCTGCCAGATCGAAGCCCCACGGTTGGTAGACCAGCATCAGATCAAGCACGGCACCCTCGACGCCGCTGCGGAACGCCTCCCGACGGGTCGTTGCGAACTGCGTTTGCACGTCGCGACGCTCGTAGATTGCCCGGTCCGGACCCTGGCGGGTTGCCATCGCTCGGACTGAACCGGCGACGTCGGCGGCCATCCTCTCGAAATAGTCGCGAGCAGCGGTCTCGGCTTTCGTGTGGTCGTGGTCGATCAGCCGGGAGAACGGATCATCGGTGTTGAATCGCGCCGGGACCGGTCCGGCGACTACTCCCACCGCATCAAGTCGGGGTGGCGGTCGCGCCGCGCACGCCAGCGCGTATGGTGCTCCCGCTGATACGCCGACCGCAGCGAAGCGATCGATGCCGAGCGCGTTTGTGGCGGCGGCCACGTCGTCTGCCCAGTCGAGCAGCCTTCGATTCTCGACGTGATCAGAGCGGCCGAACCCCGGCCGTTCGAGACACACCATGCGAAGCCCGAGTTCGCCTGCGAGATCTTCGCATCCGAGGCCCAACAAGCGCGACCCCGGCCCGCCGTGAAAGACAACCACGGGCTGGCCTTCCGAATCGCCCCACTCGGCAAAACCGATCGCGCGGCCCTCCCCCACTACAACGGAGCCCTCGTGTCTCGGCGAACGAAGTGTCATGCTCACGAGGCTACGGCCCGATGCGCTCATCGAGAACTCCCGGATCAGAGTCGCGTTGACTATCTCGCTGGCCGCTAATTCTGATCGCATCTCCGGCCCAGATCCTTGGTTACCCGGCCGCGTTCCGCCGAGAGACATCATCTGAAAGTTGCTGATTTTTTTGAGGTTTTGGGTTGCGTTCGAACACGTGTTCTGCTAGCCTGATTTAGTCGTGATGGGCAGGAAAACGACCAGTTCGAGGGGGTGCGCGAGATGACAAACAGTCCAGCCGTGGAATCTCCTCTTGATGGGTTGCGGGCCGGCGTTTCATCGATGATGACCCTCGATGCGGGTGAGCTTTCCGACGGCGAGTTGGCCTCGACGGTCTTGGGGTTCCGCCGTGAACTCGACCGGCTTGATGCGGTGTTCGCAGATTTGGTTGTGGCGGGGCATCGACGTGGGGTTGGGGCCGAGGATGGTTACGAGTCGACCCCGTCGTGGTTGCGCTCACGGGCAGGGATGCGGACGGGTGACGTCCACGGGGCGATCGCGGCGGGTGAACTCGGTGAGGTCCTCCCCGCGACGCGCACCGCGTGGCGGGCGGGGAAGATTTCTTCGGGTGCGGTCCGGATCATGCGTAGCGCTCGGGTGCCGGGCTTCGATGATGAACTCGCCGCGGTCGAACCGGAGTTGTTGGCGGCGGCTGTGAAGAAGGACCATTGGTCGCTCGGGCGGATGGCGTCATATTTCAAGCGGTGTGCTCGTCGTGATGGTGGCTTGCCACCGGAACGTGATGGGTTGCGGGCGTCGATCGTCGGCGGGCGGCTGGCCCTTGATGGTGATATCGGCGGCCTGAACGCCGAGACGATCTACACCGCGTTGGACGTGTTCACGGACCGGCCGTCTGAGGGTGATGACCGGACCCCAGCACAACGCAAGGCTGATGGTCTCGCCCGGTTGTGTCGGGTGGCGATGGGCGCCGACAAGAAGACCGCGGTGATGG
>JANYJV010000039.1 GCA_025361725.1 Acidimicrobiia bacterium
CCAGGAGGTCGCCGAAGCGATCCCAGCTCATCACCGTATTGGTGGGGTCCCACCCGAGATGCGCGAGTTCTTCCACCTGACTCTCGATGCCGTCGAGCTGGGTCACGAACATCTCTCCGAACGTGCGCGGATCGATGAACCGGAGTTGGCCGCCCTGGGTGAACGTGATGACCACGTGGGTGTGCTTGGCGAGCGGTTCCTTGGTCCCGGCCGCGCGCCGCAGCTGACCCGACATGCCCAGGTGGATGACGAGCACATCGCCGCCTTCGAGCTTCAGCAGGAGGTATTTCCCGCGTCGCTCGACCCCGGTGATCTTCATCCCTTCGAGCGCCGCGCTGAACTGCTTCCGCTGCTTGTACCGGCGAATCGTGCGCATACCGGTGACGTCGACGGTCTTGACCTTCTTGCCGACGACCTCCTTCTCGAGATCGCGGCGCATCACCTCCACTTCAGGGAGCTCCGGCATCCTGACCCTCCCTGAACACTGTTGTGACCGGCGGATCGCCCGCCGAAATCCGTACCCAAGCGGCGCGCGCGGCGGCCTGCTCGGCCTGCTTCTTCGAGCCGCCTTCACCGTGGCCGAACGCCTGGCCGCTGAGCATGACCGTGGCGAAGAACCGCTTCGCGTGATCGGGCCCTTCGTCGCGCACGTTGTAGCGCGGCAACCGGTCGAACTGCTGGGCCGCGAGTTCCTGGAGACGCGTCTTGTAGTCGTCGCCTCCGGGTCCAGTGGCGGCGTCGATGATCCGGCGGTCGAGCAGCCGCATCACCACGAGCGTCGCGGCGTCCATCCCACCGTCGAGGTAGACCGCGGCGATGATCGCTTCCATCGCGTCGGCCAGGATCGACGGCTTCTCGCGCCCGCCCGACGAATCCTCACCCTTGCCGAGCCGCAAGCACGGCCCAAGGGCGATCTCGGCGGCAACCTCCGCCAGGACCTCCGCGTTGACCACTGAGGCGCGCACCTTCGCGAGTTCACCCTCTTGGTGCTCGGGGTAGGTGCGGTAGATGTAGTCCGTGACCACCACACCGAGCACAGCATCGCCGAGGAACTCGAGCCGTTCGTTGGACTGATCTTCCGCATGCTCGGCGCACCACGAGCGGTGGGACAGCGCCTGGCGCAGTACCGCGTCGTCGGTGAAGGTCCAACCGAGCAAAGACTCGAACTGGGCTCGGGCATCGAGAGTCATCGTGGTGGTCGGCAGCGCTCAGGCCGCGGACGCTCCAAGGAACTGCACCGAAGTCGTCATGCGTTCGTCCCGGGACCACTGGACGAGGCGCCGAGACGCGCGACCACGTAGTCGACGGCGTCTCGGACGGTCTTCAGGTCGCCCAGGTCTTCGTCGGCGAACGTGAACCCGACGGTGCGCTCGCCGAGGTCCTCCTCGATCGCCTCGACGAGTTCGATCAATGCAAGCGAATCCGCGTTGAGGTCGTCGGCGAAACTCGAGTCCAAGGTGATGGCATCGTCGTCGATCTCGAGGATCTCGCCGAGGTGGGTCCGCACGGTGGCAAAAACGTCCTCGGGACCGATCGGTTCGTGGGTGGAGTGGGTTTCAGCTGGCATACGCCTCCTCGGTCACACCGGCGCCCGCAGGCTCTCCGACAATGGCTTCTTGCATCCGGTCCACAAAGTTGCCGCGCACACAGTCGATCGCCAGCGCCACCGCATTCACGATGGCGCGCGCGCTGGATGAGCCGTGCGAGATCACGCACACGCCGTCGACGCCGAGCAACGCCGCGCCCCCGATGGTGTCCGGGTCCAGATAGTCCGTGACGGCCTGGAGTAGCAGCGGCGCGAGCACATCGGCCGCTTCTTTCACCTCGGGCGCGCCCAAGGTGGTGAAGACCAGATTGGCCGCCGCCTTCATCGTGCCCTCGACGGTCTTCAGCGCCACATTGCCCGTGAAGCCGTCGGCGACGATCACGTGCGGGTGACCGGACATCATGTCCCGTCCCTCCACATTGCCGACGAACCACGGCTCGCCTTCGAGCAACGCGTACGTGCGTTTGCGGAGGTCGTCACCCTTGCCGGCCTCTTCGCCGTTCGAGAGCAGGCCGACGGTCGGCTCGTCCACCTTCAGGCGCAGACGCGCGTACGCACGTCCCATCTGCGCGAACTGCACCAGCCACTCCGGCGAGCAGTCGACCGTCGCGCCTCCGTCCACCAGCAGGTGCGGTTGGGCGAACGGCACGGGTATCGGCACACCGATCGCCGGACGGGCGGCACCGCGAATGCGTCCGAACCGCAACAACGCCGACGCCATCGTGGCCCCGGTGTTCCCGGCGCCGACCATGGCGTGGGCCCGGCCGTCGCGAACCGCTTCCGCGGTCCGAACCACTGACGAGTCCTTCTTCTTGCGGACGGCGGCGCCGGGCTCGTCGTGCATTGCAATGACTTCAGACGTGGGCTGGATCTCCACACCGTCGGGCAGTTCACCGGCGGGGAGCACCGCACGGATCGCGGCGTCGTCGCCAAAGAGGACCACCCGGCACTCGAGTTGCTGAACCGCCTGGATCGCACCTTCGACGATGGCTCCGGGCGCGTGGTCCCCACCCATCGCGTCGATCGCGATGGTGAGGTGCTCGGAGTCCGATGCCGCGGTGCGGTCGGCGGTCATGGGGTCACTGCGCGTCGAGGACCTGGCGACCGCGGTAGGTGCCACAGTTGCCGCACACGGTGTGCGGCAACTTGACCGATCCGCACGTGGGGCACAGCGAACGCGCCGGCTCCTTGATGGTCCAGCTCGATGCACGGCGCATACGCGTCTTCGAACGCGGCGTCTTGCGCTTGGGGACAGCCATGGTTGCTCCTCAGTGATTCAGTCGTCGAAGGTCAGGGCGCGCAATGCGTCCCACCGCGGATCGGGTGGGTTGAGATCGCACTGGCAATCGGTTTCGTTGTGGTCAACGCCGCACTCGGGGCACAGGCCGGCGCAATTATCGCGGCACAGCGGCTTCTGGGGCAGATCGAGCAGCACCGCGTCTCGCACGGGCAACTCGAGGTCCACTTCTTCGCCCTCGAGTTGGTAGGTCTCGCCGTCGATCGGGGCGCGCTCGAACATCTCACGGACCGGAACGGTGAAGGTGCCTCGAACCGGCGTGAGGCAGCGGCTGCATTCGCTCTCGTATTCGCCGCTGACGTGGCCGTGGACGACGATCCCCTCGGGGACGTGTTCGAGCATGACTTCGATCGTGAGGGGCGCGGCGGACAAGCGAACATCAGCGGTACCGCCGAGTTCACTGCCGGGGATGGCAATGCGTTCGGGACGGCGCGAGGCCGGATGGTGCAATAAATCGGACACGTTGTAACGGAGCGCGCTCATCAGCCTCGGGAGGCGCCGGCTACGACTGCCCGGGCGCCGGACACAGGGTCGGCGGTGGCACCGACCATCGGAGACTAGCAGGAGAGCGGATTTTCCCAGCATTTGCCAGTTTCAGCGCTCGCAGGCGCAGAGTTTAACCTATATATCTTGGTCAAAGAAGTTTGCTTCCTCAGGATCCTCGTCGGGCTCGACCTCGGCCGCCGGAATGACCACTTGGAGTCGCTCCCGGCCCTTGGCCACCGCGTTCATGGTCCGCTCCAGCACCACTTCGAAGCTGGCGAGCTTGGTGTCGATGTAGTCCTCGGCCTCGTGCTTGAGGTCTCGCGAGGTCTTCTCGGCGTCGTCGACGATGCGGCGCGCGTGGAGGTTTGCCTCCCGCACGACCTCGGTCTTCTCCACCATGCGCTGGGCCTGCTGGCGTCCGGCATCGATGATGTCCTCGGCCTCGCGGCGAGCCTTGGCCAAGAACTCGTCCCGCTCCTTCAGGAGCCAACGCGCCTGGCGGATCTCCTCGGGCAGCGCGGCCACCGCGTCTTCGAGCAAGCCGACGAGCTCATCCCGGTTCACCATCACGCTGGCGCTCATCGGCACCGACCGGGCCGTGTCGATGTGGTCCCGCACCGTCAGGATCAGTTCCTCAGTGTCCAGGGTGTCGGTCGAGAAATGTTCGGTGTCGGTCACGCTGGTATCCCCTTGTCGAATCGGTGCGCAAGCCGCTCGCGCACCACGGGCGGCACCATGCTCGAGACGTCACCGCCGTATTTCGCGACTTCACGCACCAGGCTCGACGACAGGAACGAATGCTGCGGTGTCGTTGAGATGAAGAAGGTGTCGATGCCCGACAGTCGTTGGTTCATCTGGGCCATCTGCAACTCGTAGTCGAAGTCCGAGATCGCTCGCAGTCCCTTGACGATCGCAGCGGCACCGTGGTCACGCGCGAAGTCGACGAGCAATCCTTTGAAGAACTCGATGCTCACGTTGGGGAGGTGACCAGTCACCTCGGCGAGCATCTCCTGGCGCTCCTCGAGCGTGAAGAGCGACTGCGACTTCTGTGGGTTCCGGATCACCGCGACGATCACGTGGTCGAACTGGCGCGACGTCCGCTCGATGATGTCGAGGTGACCGAGGGTGACCGGGTCGAACGAACCCGGGCAGAGGGCGATGGCCACAGTGGCAGAAGCTCCTGAATCGTTGTCGACGTCACATCCGCGTCACGCCGGTGGAGTGTCGGCATCCGGTCCGACGAGGACCACGAGCGTATCCCCGTAGACCCGTTCCCACGAGACTTGCCATGCCGACGGCAAGGTCGGCGGACCGGCCGCCGCGCCCCGTTCGATCACCACACCGGTGTCCGGCGAAAGCCAGCCGGGTTGGGCGAGCAGGTCCAAAATGCGGGCCAAATCGGCACCGCTCGTGTCATACGGCGGGTCGAGGAACACCAGGTCGAACGGGGTTGGCGGCGCTGCACCCTGAAGGTAACCAGCAAAACCTCGTCGTTTCACCGACGCGCGATCCGTCGTGCGGGTGGCGGCCAGGTTCCGGCGGATGGCGTCGACGGCCCTCGGGTCGCGCTCGACGATGACCGCGTCCACCGCGCCCCGACTCAGGGCTTCGATGGCGAGGGCGCCGGTGCCGCCGTACCCGTCGAGCACATGGGCGCCGACGAGCCGCGCCGGTCCGAGCGCACCAAACAAGGACTCCTTGACCCGGTCAGTCGTCGGCCGGGTGCTCGTACCCTTCGGCGCCACGAGCCGCAGACCACCGAACTCCCCGGCGATCACTCTCGGCCCTCGGCCACCACCAGCGCGAGATCCGGGAGGCACCGGCCCGATCGTAGGAGGTTGCCTGCTATTTCCCCGGGGACCCTGCGTCGACGACCAGTACCGTCGCTCGATGAGAGGCGATGCGGTGAGCGCGATCCGGCGGGTACTCATCGCCTTGGCCGACGACCCCGACTCGGCACTCGAGGTGTTGAGCAGTCGCGTCAGTGGCGCCGATCTCACGAGCTTCCTGCTCGAGGTGATGCGCCGACGAGCGGAACAACTCTCCCCTGCCGACGTTATGCGTCGCGCCCGGACCGACCCGCTTGTCGAGCCCGGAGTCGTCGATGCCCGCGCGCTGCACCGCGTGATCGCCGCGGTCATCGACGCTATTCCGCGCGCGTTCGACGTCGTCGAGCTCTCGCCCGTCGTCCCGCTCGGCACCCACTCGACGGTTGCAACGGTGCATCAACACAAGGTCGTGTCCACGATCCGCAACGCCGAAGTCGCCGCGGACCCCACCAATGCACTCGCGCTCCTGGCCGCGCTCCGGCGCGGCACGAGCCCTGACGTTCGGCTCGGCGCAGTGCAACGCATCCTGCGGGCCCAACCGTTTGGCGAGCAGGGCCAGCAACATTTCTCGGTGCTGGGTCTCGTCACCGCAGGCCGCGACCGAGGCAACCTCTCGTTCGAGACCGCGGCGCTCGTCGAACAACTGCATGCGCTCCGAGACGCGATCGGCTCCGTCACGAACGCAACGGTCGAGATCCGGCTCACCGATCTGGCCGAAGGTCGCGCCGAGGGTGTGGTCCAGGGCGTCACCGAATCGTTCGCCGCCGACTCCGAAACCCTGGTCACGAGTGACCCCGAGCGCGCGACCGGCCGCGGCTACTACCACGATCTGTGCTTCAAGATCGTCGCCACCACCACCGATCGCGAGGTCGAGATCGGTGACGGTGGATTTACGGACTGGACCGCCCTACTCCGCAACGATCGCAAGACGCGCCTGCTCACGAGCGGACTCGGCCTCGATCGGCTCACGTCGCTGGCCAACCGCTGATCGCTCGGTCGCGAGACGCCTTCAGGGGAGTGCGGCGAGGAGATCCGCGGCGTCGACGGATCCCGGTGCAACCCGGTCGGCGGCCGCCTCGTTCGCCCGGGCCACCAGCAGCTCGTTCACGGGCGTCCGAACCCCAGCCCCGATTCCGATGCGCACGATCTCGCCGTTCAACGCGTCGGCCTCGATGGTTCCGAGCTCGCGCGCAAGCGACTGCCACGACGAGCCGCCGCTGCGGCCCGACCCGTCGATCTCACCGACCTGGAGGAGTTCACCGCGTCGTTCACGCTCCTCGGCGGTCGAGGCGAAGTCGATCCCGGCGGCGCGAAAAGTGGCGACCGCCTCGGCCCGGGCGCGGCGGACCAACTCGAGCGCGGCGGCGTCGAGACCGCACATCGCCTCCACCGCGTTGCCCACGTTCATGAGCAGCTTCGTGTACTTCCACCGCATCACGTTCGGTACGGCGCGCGCATCGAAACCACCCCGGCCGAGGAGCGCTGAGAGGTCGCGCGCGCGGTCGTCCACCGCGCCGGACGCCAGACCGATGTCGAAGAGTCCGGGTATCGGCGACGCGTACGCCTCCACCCGGCCCGGTTCGAGGTGCGCGGCCGGCATCATCACCACGACCCCATAGGTGTTGGGGAACCGTTCGGCGACCGCCCGCTCGTTCCCGACGCCGTTCTGGAAGCACGCGACGCGCGTGTCCGTCGGCGCAACGCTCGCCAACTCGTCGAGTACGGCACCGGTGTCCTGACTCTTCACTGCGAGTGCGACCATCGTCGACGGGCCGATCGTGAGGTCGGCCACAGTCCGGACCACGGGCACCCGGACGATGACCACGCGGTTCGGTTCGGCCAGTACCAAACCGGCTCGCTCGATCGCATCCGCATGGGCGCCGCGAGCCACAACGGCGACGTCGACTCCGGCCTCCACGAGCCGAGCTGCGACTGCGCCTCCGATCGCGCCCGCGCCGACGATTGCGAGACTGGTCATCGCCGGATCGTAGGTGTCGTAGCGTGATCGCCATCGACCGCTTGACCCTCCTCGACGAGCTCCGCGCGATCGCGCAGACCGGCCTGCACTACGCCACCGACCCCTACGACCGCGAGCGGTGCACTCGCCTGCTCGCACTCGCAACCGAGGGGTACGGCGCAGCCCTGGACCTCCCCGAGCCCGAGGTGCGCGAGCGGCTCGCTCGGGACCTCGGCTACGTCAGCGCCAAGGTCGGCACCGACGCCGCGATCTTCGACGCCGACGGCCGCATGCTCCTGGTGCTGCGCGCCGACGACGAGAAGTGGGGGTTCATCAGCGGCTGGGTCGACACCGGCGAGACGCCCGCCACCACGGTCGTGCGCGAGGTGCAGGAAGAGGTGGGTCTGACCGTCACGGACTTCACGCTCGTCGACGCCGTCGGCCGCCGCGCGGGGACGGAGTACGGGCCGCACGCGGTCGTGTCGATCGTCTATCTCTGCACCGTGGCGCCGGGCCCGATCGTGATCTCCCACGAATCGCTTGCCGCGGAGTATCGCGAGCTCGAGTCGGTGGAGGTCTGGCACGCCAACCATGAATCGCTGGCGTACCTCGCCCGCGAGGCGTGGCGCGCCCGCCGCGCGTCGCCGGTCAGACGCGTCCGCGGACGCACTTGATCCCCCGGCGTTCGTCGCCTCAACCAGCACTGAGGCGGCGCAATCGACAAACGCGGCAGTCGCTACCGCCAAACAGACGCGTCCGCGGACGCGTCGTAGGGTCCGGTCATGGACGAGGACGCCGACCACTCCAACCACGCCGATCACTCCAGCGCCGGTGATCGGGCCGAGGACTGGGACCGTCGCTACACCGACGGCGGGCACACGCTCTGGAGTGGCGAGGCGAACGGCGCGCTTGTCGCGGGGATCGCGCACCTGAATCCGGGCGCGGCCTTGGACGTCGGTTGCGGCGAGGGAGCCGACGCCATCTGGTTGGCCGCGCAGGGGTGGCAAGTCACCGCCGTCGACATCTCCGCCGTCGCAGTGGATCGCGCCCGCGAACTCGCAACCACCGCCGGAGTGTCGGTCCGTTGGATCTGCGCCGACGTCCCGAGCGAACCGTTGCCCACCGGTCCGTTCGATCTCGTCAGCGTCAAGTACTCGGCGATCCGCCATACCCCCCGATGACGACGCCATCCGAGAGATCCTCGGCGCGGTCGCTCCCGGCGGCACGCTCCTCTTCGTGCACCACAGCTTCGACGGACACGATGGCCACCGCCCGGCCGGCTTCGACCCCGCCGACTACGTCCGGCCCGCAGACATCGAGCACCACCTCCGCGATGGTTGGGCGATCGAGGTCGGCGGTGAGCGCGATCGCATTCGGCCGGCCGGGAGCCCGGGTCCCGATGTCCCCGACGTCGTCCTCCGCGCCCGACGCTCGGGCTGAACCAGGGAACACATTCCGGCCACCGCTCGACCTGCGCGATCACGTCGAGCATCTACCGTGGCTCCGTGGATCGAATGCCCCGTCCTCCGGTCGTGCCCGATGAGCTGTTGCGCGCGTACCTCGCACGCCTCGGGGTCGACGGCGCACCACCGTCGACATCTGCGCTCGTCGCGTTGCACCGCGCGCACCAGACCGCGATTTCTCACGAGAGCACATGGATCCATCTCGGGGATGCCTGGGACACTGATCCACTGGCGGCGATCGCTCGATTCGTCCGGGCCGGCCGCGGCGGGTACTGCTACCACTTGAACGGCGCGTTCGCGTCGCTCCTGCGAACTCTCGGCTACGACGTCACGATGCATCTCGGTGCGGTGCACGGACCCGACGGCCCCACCACCGGTCTTGGCAACCACATGGTGGTGCAGGTCGCGAACCTCGAAGACGAGACGAACCCCGGCGGGCGTTGGCACGTGGACGTCGGGCTCGGTGAAGGCCTCCTCGATCCGATCCCGCTGGTCGAGGGCTCGTGTCGACAGGAGCCCATTGGGTACGAACTCGTTCGCGCCCCCGAGAACTCACCGGACGGACACGGCGATTGGCATCTGCGCATCGATCACCCGCATTGCAACGTTGAGTTCGTGGCGTTCGGTTCCGCGCCCGTCCCGATCGACGCGTTCGCCGCGCACCACTTCGAGCAGAGCCATGCCGCCACGTCGCTGTTCGTGTCGATGTTGCTGGCGCACCGTCGCGATACCACCGGGGTCGACTCGTTGATCGGCCTCGTGCTCGCCCGCATCGAGTCGGACCGAACCCAGCAGGTGCTCGACGATCGCACCGACTGGTTCGCTGCGCTCGCCGACGTCTTCGGCGTGTCGTTGTCCGACGTCGACGAGTCGCGACGCGACGCCCTATGGCGAAAGACGCTGACCGCCCACGAAGCATGGGCCAACCCCTGACGCGTTCGGGGCCGCGTCAGGCCGGAGGAATTGAGAAGGCGGCAACGTTGTCGCATCCCCGCTCATGCGGTCCGCCACTCCGTCAGGTGGTGTCCCAGGTGACCGGAAGACTGGTGGGGCTACGGAACAGCATGCTCCCGTGGATGTGCGCGTCGATGCGCTCGGCTTCGTCGTGATCAATCCGCAGATTGGGGAGGCGGTCGAGCAGCGCGTCGACGGCGACCCGCGTCTCCAGACGGGCGAGGTGCATCCCGAGGCACAGGTGCGGGCCAGTACCGAACGACAGGTGTTGCTTGGGGTTGCGGAAGATATCGAACGACTCCGGGTCGTCGTACGCGTCGGGATCACGGTTGGCCGAACCCAACATGGAGGTCACGATCGCTCCGGCCGGGATGTCGACTCCGGCGATTGCTGTCTCCGCGGTCGTGACGCGGGGCGTGAGCAGCACGGGCGACTCGTACCGCAGGCCTTCCTCGATGGCTTGGGGAAGCAGCGTCCGATCGGATCGCACCGCTTCGAGCTGTTCGGGATGGGTCAGCAACAAAAACAGCAGGTTGCCGCTGGAGCGGTAAGTGGTTTCGATCCCGGCGGGCAGCAGCATCCGAAG
>JANYJV010000048.1 GCA_025361725.1 Acidimicrobiia bacterium
GAGCACCCTCACTGCGGTCCACCTGCCGGCGTCCACGCGTCCAGGGTCTGCTCGATCCGATCGAGGACGCGGGGCCACGACGCGTGGTCCAACGCGTACGCGCGGCCGCGCGCGGCGAGCTCGCGCGCGGTCTCCGGTGCGGACGCGACGAAGCTCAGGCACTGCTCCAACTCAAGATCGTCGTCGTAGAGTAGTCCCGCGGCCGAACGTTCGCAGTGCCACCGGTTCACCGCGCCGCCCCCGTTCGCGATCACGAGCGTCTCGGCAAGCCAGGCCTCCATCATCGTGCGCGAGAAGCTCTCGTTGACGGAGGGCTGGATGTACGCGTCGGCGGCGGCGAAGGCGTCGTCGCACTCGGCGTCCGGGAGGAACCCGAGATCGATGACCCGGCCGGCGATCGCGGCGGGTGCGTGCACGGGCCCGGATCCGATCGTGACGAGGGAAAGCGGCAGAGACGGATCGCGTTCGACCGCCGCGGCGAAGCCTGCGAGCAATCGCTCCCAGTTCTTGCCCCCTTCGCGCCGTCCCGCGTAGAGCACGAAGGGGCCGTCGAGCCCGTGCGCGCGCCGGAAGCGGTCTGGGTCGTAGCGGTCCGGAACCTGGACGCCACTCCCGACGATCTCCGAGGGCGCCAGCCCCGGGAGGATCCGCCGGGCGAGATCGCGCTCGGGCTCGGAGAGGAACCACACCCCTCGGACGGAGCTGAATAGGTCCTGAAAGATCTCCAGGTGCGCCTCGGGCTCGTCGTGAAGGCACGGCATGAGGATGCTTCGCTTCGGCTCGAGTTGGCCGCACGCGTAGGCCGGCCAGAAGAGATACGGCGCGAACACCAACGCGCGGTAGCCGTCGCCTTCCGCGAGGATGTGGTCGAACAGTGTTGGCACTCGCACGTCGTCGTTCATCCATCGCATCTGCGCGTCGATGTCGATCGGCTGACGGGCGGCGATTGCCGCATTCAGTTCGGCCCGATCACGACGTGGCGTGGAGACGACGGCCGGGAATCGACGCACCGTCACCGCGCCATCGCGCTCGACGCCGGCCGGGAACTCGTTTTCCCAGGTGAAGTGATCCCGCGCGCACGTGGTCAGCACGTCCACCTCCCACGAGCGGGCGGCGAGGCCATGGGCAATCTCGCGCAGCACGGTCTCTGCGCCCCCGACGACTCGAGGCCCGTAGCGGGCAGGGACGAACGCGATCCGGCCCGATCGATCCACGTCAGCTCGTACTCCGGTTGGCTCGCCCGCGCATGGCCGGCACGTTAGTGCGCGACCCCTGTCGGCCAACGGCCTCACGGCCGTCAGCAGCCCGGGGCAACCGACGGGGACATCGGCTCAGCTTGAACTGAGCCACTACCCATCCGACGGTCGGCGACGCCACGACGATACGCTCGCGGCCCATGAGCGCGAGCTATGTACCCGCTGGCGCAAGCGTCCCCAGCGACGCGCCCGAACCGTGCCTCGGCGTCGTGATGCCGTGCTTCAACGAGGCCGCGACGATCAAGGTCATCGTCGATAGCGTGCTCGACTCGCCGCTGGTGCGCGAACTCGTCATCGTGGACGACGGCTCTACGGATGACACCCTCCAGACAGTGCTCGGGATCAGCGACCCGCGCGTGCGCGTCTTCGCTCAGCCCATCAACCTCGGCAAGGGTGCGGCATTGCGCCGCGGCTTCCGTGAGGTGCAGTCGCCGTACGTCATCGTGCAGGACGCCGACCTCGAGTACGACCCTAGCGAGTACCCGACGGTGCTGCAGCCGCTGCTCGACGGCGAGGCTGACGTGGTGTACGGCTCGCGCTTCTTCAGCGGTCACGCGCACCGGGTCATCTACTACTGGCACTCCGTCGGAAACCGCTTCCTGACAACGACCTCAAACATGTTCACGAACCTGAACCTCACCGACATGGAGACCTGTTACAAGGCCTTCCGACTCGAGGTCATCCGCAGCGTCGAGATCCAGGAGGACCGGTTCGGCTTTGAGCCCGAGATCACCGCCAAGATCGCGCGGCAGGGATGGCGCATCTACGAGGTCGGCATCTCGTACAACGGCCGCACGTACGCGGAGGGTAAGAAGATCGGCTGGCGCGATGGCGTGCGTGCGGTGTACGGCGTCCTGCGCTACTCGCCACTCTGGTCGCGGGTCCGCGAGCGCATCGACCGCGCGCCGGACCGCAACCTGCCACCGGCGCACTTCGATGACGCGGACGCCGAACTGTCCACGGTGCTCGAAAGTCTGGAGGGCGCGGAGCGCTACGCGGACTGGATCCTCGCTCTCGCCGAGCCGCATCTCGGCAGTCGCGTACTCGAGATCGGCGCCGGACACGGCGAGATGACCCAGCGTCTGGTTCGGGGGCACGAGGTCACCGCCACGGACCTCTCGCCCCGTTGC
Organism: Acidimicrobiia bacterium; assembly: GCA_025361725.1. Taxonomy (GTDB): domain Bacteria; phylum Actinomycetota; class Acidimicrobiia; order IMCC26256; family JAENVU01; genus JAENVU01. The sequence continues at coordinate 2,387 of JANYJV010000048.1, forward strand.
ATCGAGGAGCTCCGCGCCAGGTTCGCCGGCGACCCGAGAGTACGCGTCGAGTTGGCGGACGCTGGCTCGATCGACCAGGGGACGCAGTACGACTCCGCGATCCTCATCAACGTGCTCGAACACATCGAGGACGACGTCTCAGCCCTGCGCGACATCGGTGCGCGCCTGCGCCCGGGTGGCCGAATCGTGATCTTCGTGCCCGCGTTCGAGGGCCTCTACAGTGAGTTCGACCGCCGGGTCGGGCACCGGCGCCGCTACCGCCGCTCGCACCTCGCCGAGGTCGTCGACCGCGCTGGCCTCGGTGTCGTCGAGGCGCGCTACGTCAACTCGCTCGGCGCCATCGCCTGGTGGACCTTCGCCCGCCAACTCGGCCAGGTGCCCACACAGCAGTGGTCGGTTCGCCTCTTCGACCGGGTCGTGCCCACCCTCCGCAAGATCGAGTCGGAACACCCGCCGCGCTTCGGCCAGTCGCTCTTCTGCGTCGCCGAACGGAAGGCTCATTGACCAGCCGCCGTGCCCCGGCCGGGGCAGCACCGCGGGCTGGGATGAGAAGGGTGCAGTGACCGACGGCAGGGGACGGTCACAGGTCCGTATCGCGTTCGCGGCCGCGCTGGTTCTCCTCGCGATGTATCTCGTCGGCGTGTGGTTCTCCGCCGTCCCGAAGGGGAACCTGCACACAGGGGACCCCGACAACCTCGTCGCAGGTGCCCGGGTCGGGATCGCCTGCATCGAGCGCGGCGAACTGACGAGCTGCGGCCTCGGCGAGGGCACCCGCCAGACGCAGGTAGGCCCGTTCCCTCTGCTCCAGTACCTGCCCGCCACCGTACTCGTCGAGTTCGGGCTATCGGACGAGCAGGTCCTGAAGGATCTCGCCCGGCTGAACGTCCTGGCATTCGCCGGGGCAATCGTGCTGTGCCTCGTCGCGTTCAATCGACGGGACCGACGCGCGTGTGCCGCGGTGGCGGTCACCGCGGTCCTGGCCAGCTCGGCCACGTACCAGTCGAGCGTCGCGTTCGGCGAGATGCTCGCAGCGACCGTCACCCTGGCCGCGGTCGTCGCGGTGATCAAGGGCAGGCCGGTACCGATCATCGTGGCGTGCGCGCTCGCGGTGCTGAGCAAGGAGACTTTCGCTCCCTTCGTCTTCGTCCTCGGCATCCTCGCAAGTCGTCGACCAGGAGACCGCTGGTTGCCCGCGAAGGAACGGCTGATCCCGCTGGCGGTCGGCGTCGGCCTCGGAACAATCGCCACCGTCGGCTTCAACCTGTTCCGCTTCGGCGAGATCTCGAACACCTTCTACCTCGACCCGAGCTTCCGGACGCCGGGGGTGCGCAGGCCCGCGGAGTTCTTCGCCGGCCTGTGGCTCTCCCCCGCCTCGGGAATCGCGTGGTTCTGGCCGGTCGCGACCATCGTCGTCCTAGCGATGACGGTCATCGCTGTGTCCAGGTTCACAAGACACCCGCGTGACCTGTCGTCCTGGCTCCCGAGCGCGACCGTCGTGCTCATCGCCCTGACCGTCACCGCCGGGCTGGCTCTGTGGTGGTCGCCGTTCGGCTGGATCGCCTACGGTCCCCGGCTCGCCGTACCCCTGATGCCCGCGATGGTCGTCACCGCACTACATCAGGAAGCCGACACGTTCGAGCGCACGGTGCGCTCGGCAATGCGCACGTGGCTCGGTGCGATCGCCGTGATCACCGTGGCGGTATTGATCGGATGGCCGCAGTTCGGCGCGGCATGGTCCTATCAGCCAGCGATCACGCAGCTCATCGCCCCCAGCGAGGCGTGTACGCGGTTCACGAGCTACTCGGTCGCGAACGAGCCGTGGGCGTACTACACATGCGTCAGGGACCGTATGTGGAGGACGACGCAGCTGCCGATCAACAAGGCGGCCGGGGGCGGCGGCACCCCAGCGTTCTGGGCCCGGCTCCTGCTCGGGGCCTCGGTCGCGCTGCTCCTGTTCGACGCCCGTCGGGGTCCAGTCCGCCGGCGAGCACCCGACGTAGAGCGCGGGGGCCACGCCGACGACCTGCGCCTGGAGCCACCGTCCGCCGTCCCCATCGACCCACGCTAAGCCCTGGCTAGCTCTGACCATGGTGGTTGGTGGGTCGCGTCCACCACTTGTGTCCGGGGGGCCGTCGGACACAAGTGTGGATTTCGGACACGGCCGGGCTCGACCGCCCAACGCGCGGTCAAGCCCACGAGGCGCGCGACCGATGCACGAGAGCATGTCCGTCATTGCGCACCTCCGTCGCTGGCTCGTCGCCGCCCTCGTCACCGCGTTCGCCGCCGCCGCCCTCGTCACCGAGGGCGGCGCGCCCGCCCACGCCGTCGGCGCGGACGACATGATCGTGGGGCCGAGCCGCGTCACCGCGGTGCAGATGGCCGCTTGGTTTCGAGCGAAGACGTCGTCGCCGTACCAGGCGGGGGTGCCGCTCGACCAGCTCACCGACCTCTACCTCGCGGAGGGGAACCGCGCCGGTGTCCGGGGCGACATCGCCTTCGTGCAGTCGATCCTCGAGACGCGCTGGTTCAGCTTCCCGTCCAACGGGATGCTGACGCCTGCGCAGAACAACTTCGCCGGCATCGGCGCTTGCGACTCGTGCGTCACCGGTGTGAGCTTTGCGACGGTGGAGCTGGGCGTTCGGGCGCAGATGCAACAGCTGCGTCGGTACGCCGACCCGACCTCGCGGTCCTGGAACATTGGCGCGTCGCCCGTGCAGCCGTTGTGGGCGGACGACGCCGCGTACGACCTGATGAACAGGACCCACGGATGGGCACCCACCTGGCAGAACCTGAGCGGGACGTGGGCCACCGCGCCCAGCTACGCAGCCACCATCAGCCAGCTGTACAACGCGCTGTGGATCTACGCGGGTCAGCCCGGCGCCAATGTGTGGTCTCTATGGACCGGCGCCGGTGGCGTGCTGACGTCGGCACCCGCCGTCGCGTCATGGACGTCGAACCGACTCGACCTGTTCGTGCGCGGCAGCAACGACGCGCTGTGGCACCAGCGGTCGAGCTATGGCGTCTGGTACGGATGGGAGAGCTTCGGAGCACCTCCGGTCGGGCTCGCCGCCGACGATCCCGCTGCGGTCGCGCCAACCACCGGCCAGATCGACGTGTTCGTCCGTGGCAACGACAACCACTTGTGGCACCGACTCTACGACGGCACGACCGCGCAACCGTGGGAGGATCTCGGAGGATCGATCTCGTCGGGACCCGCGGTCGCGTCGTGGGCGGCCGACCGCCTCGACCTGTTTGCTCGCGGGCCTGGCGGCGACCTCTTGCACCGGTTCCGGATCGGAAACAGCTGGTCGGCCTGGGAGAGTCTCGGTGGAGGCCTCATTGGCACACCGGCGGCGGTCTCATGGGCGGCGGACCGCGTCGATGTCTTCGTCCGCGGGACCGACAACCAGCTGTGGCAACGCGCGTGGAACTCATCGAGCTGGAGCGGGTGGATTCCCCAGGGCGGGCAGCTCAGCTCGAGTCCGGCGGTTGCTTCATGGGCGCCGGGTCGCCTCGACGTCTTCGTGGCCGGGACCGACGCGCAGCTCTGGCACAACCACTTCGACGGACAATGGCACGCCTACGACCCGTTGGGCGGCACGCTCACGAGCGCCCCCAGTGCAGTGTCGTGGGCGAAGAGCCGCATCGACGTGTTCGCACGAGGCACCGACAGCCAGGCGTGGTACAAGTACTGGAGCTCGTGACCGTCCCCTGAGTGCCGAGCACCCACCACTAGCCTCGCAGCCGGATGACGGCCGACGAGATCCGAAGCCAGCTCACCGCGCCGTCCCGGCGGTCGACACCGTCCGACGCGAGATGGCCTCGACGCACACTCGTCGGCGTGCTGTTCGCCGCACTGCTCGTGGTGATGCTGCGCCCCGGATGGCACACGCTCTCGGACACGTACCCGAATCTCGGCGACGACGTGTTCCTCACGTGGAGCATCTCGTGGACGGGCCACGCTCTGGTATCGAACCCGCTCCATCTGTTCGACGCCAACATCTTCTGGCCGCACCACCTGACGCTCGCGTACGCGGACAACCTGTTGGTATTGCTTGCCCCGTTCGCGCTCATCCGGGCGCTCGGCGGCAGCTGGGCCCTCGCACTCAACCTCGTCACCATCGGGCTCCTGCTTCTCAGCCTCGCGTCCACGTACTCCCTCACGCGCTGGCTGACCGGACGGACGGATGCGGCGATCATCGCCGCGATTGCGTACACCTTCAACGCCTTCACCATCGCCCACCTCGGACACACCCAGCTCATGCTGCTAGGCTTCTTCCCGCTCGCGTTCCTGCTCCTCTTCCGCTTCCTCGAGCGCCCGACACTCACCGCCGCCGGTGCGCTCGGCGCCATGAACGTCGCTCTCGCGCTCGGTGCGCTCTATTACGTCGCGATCTATGCGCTGTGCTTCGGTGTGATCATCGTCGGCTACTTGATCGTCCGACGGCGCGCCGTCGGACGCGACATGATCCGTGGGTTCATCGTCGTCGGCGCCATCAGCCTGCTCGCCGTCCCGTTCCTCGTGCCGTACTACCAGCTGGGCCTCACCCGCCCACTCGCACCCGACCTCAGACTTCAACCCGAGGACCTGGTCACCCCGGCACCCGGCAGCTTCCTCTACCCGGGGCTCGACAGCAGAGCGAACGGTGTTCCCGCGCGCGTCGAGCACACGTTCTTCCCCGGCTTCTCGACGATCCTGCTCGCGGCGGTCGGTCTGGCCATGCTGATCGTCGCAGTCGTGCGCCGGCAGGGCGCAGAGGGCGCTTCGACTCCCACCACTTCCGGCGTTCGTGCCGACCGCCAAGTGTTCCTCGCGTTGCTCGCCGCTGCCGGGGCATTGGGAGTCATCGTCGCGATCGGTCCGGAGGTGCGCGGCGTCTCGATGCCGTTCCGCTACCTGCACGACCATGCCCCGGGCTTCGCCGGCATCCGCGCCACCTCGCGCCTCGCAATGCCGGGCCTGCTGGCCCTCGCGGTGTTTGCGGGGACGGGGTTCGCGTCCATCGCCCGTCGGTGGCGAACGATCACGGCGGGCGCAGTGGCAGCCGTGCTGTGCGGGTTCCTGCTGCTGGAGCTCGCGGCTCCGATGGCGCACACCACGTTGCCCACCGATCGCGCGACGCTCGCCGTGTACCACGCTCTCAGCAAGAAGCCCGGCGGCGCCGTCGTGGAGCTTCCGGTCGTGGACATCACCAGGCAGAGCGGTGCCGACTACGCGTACGTCGAGGCGCCACGGATGCTCTACTCCTCGATCGACTGGCATCCCCGCTTCAACGGATACTCGGGCGGCCTTCCCGACGACTACGTGACGGGGACCCAGACCCTCAACACGTTCCCTTCGGCCGGCGCGTCCCGATTAATGAAACGGCTCCGGATCCGCTACGCCGTGCTGCACGTGGGCCAATACCAAGGCGTGCGGCAGTACACGAAGGCGCAGGTCGAAGGCATCCTCGGCACACTCCCGCCGGGCGCCCGGGCCACTCGGCACGGCAACGCCTGGCTCGTGGACCTCACCCCGACCTCCAGTTGAGGCGGCCCCACCGGTCAGCTGGGGTATGACACGACCACTACTGTGCCAAGGGAATGTTGCGCCGCACACTTCTCGTCATCCCGACGCTCGGCTCCCTGCTCGGCCTCACGCTCGTGGTGCTCCCGATCGTGAACATCCCCAGCCCGGCTCCGGCACCCGTACGTATCTCGAGCCAGGCGGTGACTTCCCCGAACGAGGTCGTCGCCTCGGGCTGGTCAAAAACCGTGCCAGGAAATGCCAACCTCGTTGGCGTGCGGTGGAGCGGGGACCCGGCGACGACCTTCACCGTCCAGATGCGGGACCAAGCGGGTCGCTGGTCGAACGGGCCCGCGGTCGGTATCCCCGACTTCGGGCCGGATCCCGGGTCACCTGAGGCCCGTCGCCGCCGACCGGGCAACGTCTCGGAGCCGGTATGGGTGGGAGATGCGAAGGCTGTCCGCATCCGCGTCGCGAACGGCTTCGCGCAGGCTGTCGACGTCGAGCGGGTGCAGGTTCCACGCGCATCGTCGCCGACGGGCATCGCGGGGGCTGCCGCCCCGCAGCCGGGGATCATCACGAGAGCGCAGTGGGGGGCTGACGAGAGCCTCCGCCTCGCGAACTGCCCGAACGGGCCCGACTACGACTCGAGGGTCGTACTCGCGATCGTCCACCACACCGGCGGGAGCAACAACTATGGCCCCGGCGACTCGCCTGCGATCATGCGCGGCCTGTACGCCTACGCGACGCAAACGCTGCAGTACTGCGACATGCACTACAACTTCCTCGTCGACAAGTACGGGCAGGTGTTCGAAGGGCGTTACGGCGGGATCGCAGCAGCCGTCCACGGCGCCCACTCGATCGGCTTCAACACCAACACGACGGGTATCGCAACGATCGGTAACTTCCAGACCGCGGCAGCACCGCCCGCGATGGTGTCGGCGCTCGAGCGACTGATCGCGTGGAAGTTCGACGTGCACGGCGTCGACCCGACCCGGCCACTCACGTACGTCACGATCTCCGGCAACGACAAGTTCGCGCCCGGAACCGCGCTGACCGTCCCGCCCGTCATCGGACATCAGGACACCTGGTTCACCGACTGCCCCGGCCAGTTCCTCGAGCCGCTCCTCCCCCAGATCCGGGTAGCAGCGGGAACGATCATGGCCGCGAACCGCACCTGGGGCGGATGGAACCCGGAAGGGGTGACTCTCCCGGGCGCACCGGCGGTGGCGTCGTGGGCGCCGAACCGTCTCGATGTGTTCGCGACTGATTCCGGCGGGTCGCTCGTCCACACGGCATGGGACGGACAGGCCTGGTCGCCGGGCTGGGAGGACCTCGCGCACCCGCAGACCGGTCCGCTCGCGAGTGCTCCGGCCGCGATGTCGTGGGGACCGAACCGTCTTGACGTCTTCGCGTCCGCGCCGGACAGATCGCTCCTCCACCTGTGGTGGGACGGCGCGCGGTGGAGTCAGTGGGAGAACCTCGGTGGCCAGCTCAGCTCCGCGCCGACGGTCTCGACATGGGGACCGAACCGTCTTGACGTCTTCGCACGGGCGCCGAGCGGCGCGCTCCAACACATGTTCTACGACGGACAGTGGTCGAGTTGGGAGACCCTTGACGGCGGCGTCGTCGGTGCCCCCGCCGCAGTCGCGTGGGGCCCGGGCCGGATCGACGTGTTCGTCCGCGGTACCGACAACCGGCTCTACCAACAGTGGTACGACGGTCGATGGGTCGGGTGGGAATCACTCGGTGGCACACTCACTGCGGCGCCGACCGCGGCGTCGTGGGGCCCGGACCGGATCGACGTGTTCGTTCGCGGTACCGACCAAGCGACCTGGCACCGATGGTGGAACGGCGCCCAATGGCAAGGCTTCGAATCGCTCGGCGGAGTCCTGACGACCAACCCGACCGCGATCTCGAAGTCTTGGAACGACATCGACGTCTTCGTCCGCGGTACCGACAACCACCTCTGGCGTCGTACCTGGGGCTGAGCCCCACAGCCCGGCGAACCCGCCGCGGATGTTGGCGGGCTCAGCTGCCCGAGCGACTCAGCGCCGCGGGGATCGTTCGAAACAGGATCTTGAGGTCGGTACGCAGGCTCACCGTTGCGACGTACTCGAGGTCGATGTCGGTGTAGAGATGCATCAGTCCTTCACCCCGTCGCGAGATCTGCCAGAGGCCGGTGAGGCCCGGGCGAACCAGGTGGCGTTGATGCTGCCACGGCTCGTACCCCTCGACGATTTCCACCAGCTCCGGACGGGGACCGACCAGGCTCATTTCACCACGGACGACGTTCCAGAGCTGAGGAAGTTCGTCCAGACTCCACTTCCGGAGCTGCCGGCCGACGTCGGTGTGACGGGGATCGGCTTCGCTCTTGTGGGTCATCCGGCGATCGACCGGGACCGACGCGCGCTGGCTCCGCCGGTCGGCGCGCATGGTGCGAAACTTGAGCACGTCGAAGGCTTCCCCGTTGAGCCCGCAGCGACGCTGACGGAACATCACCGGCGTGCCGATTCGCCAACGGACGGCGATCGCCACCGCGGCGAGGATCGGGCTCGCCAGCAGCAGTGCGGCCGCCCCGACGGTGCGATCCATGGCCGGCTTGCCCGCCCGGACGTAGAAACCTCGCGGCGGGGCGACGAACGAGAGGTGGGACCTAGCTTCGCGCGACTCCTGCTCGATGGGTTCAGGACTCATGGCTGGTTTTCTCGACAGCATCAACCAACAACCTGATTCGGAATTCGGGGAAACTGTGAGGTTAGAAGACGCGAAGAAGGCGGCCGGCTCAGCCGACCGCCTTTCACCTTCGCGAAACACATTTGACTCAGGCGTTCACCTTGCGACGCGACTGGCGCACGAACACTGCGCCTGCGGCGACAGCACCGACGCCGATAGCGGCGAGTCCGGTGGCGTCGCCACCGGTGAACGGAAGGGTTGCGGCCTTGGTCGCCGTCTTGGCTTCGACCTTACCCGGGTCCGCCGGGGCCTTCGAAATGTCGGCTGGCTTGACGTCACAGGTATTCGGGTAGCACGCGGCGTGGGCCGCCGTGGGGGCCAGGGCGCCGAACGCAATGCCACTCACTGCCGCGAGGCGGAGTGCCCGCCCGGCAATCGTCCGTTGCTTACTCACATGAACCTCCACGCAGACCGCCCGACTCTCCGATGCGGTGATTCGAAACCCTGCCCCAAGTGCGAGGGTGGAGACGACAGTGTACAGGGCCCCAAGGGGGCATGCAAGCCTTCAAAGCCCCGAAATGGGACTTCTGAATAGGTCATTCGCACCTTTGTCCGCCGTCGGGCGTGCGAAAGCGCACGTCGGGGTCCCAACGTAGTGCGCGCGCTCACCAGTGCAACGGGTGCGGACCCTCGTCATCCCAGGTCTCGCGCCCGGCGTGATACCGAATGGCGGGATAGCGCGCCGACGGCACGACCTCGAGCGTTTCGTAGCCCTTCGGGACCGTGAACCGAAGCGTGTACTGCCTCGTCTCACCGCGCACGACCCGCAGGTTGCCCGCCACCACCCGGGTGGAGCCGTCAGCACCGGCGGCGACGATCTTCGAAACTCCTTCGAGGGTGGCGTTTCGGGCCACGGCTGGCATGTTGACCGCGAGGATCCCTTGGTACTCACCCGCCACCAGGTCCGAGAACGGATAGGGCCCCTGGACGTACCGGCTGACCCCGACGCTCGGCGCCAGGTTCGTCACCGTGATCTGCGCGGTGACCTCCGAACCCCCCGCCACCGCTCGATGAGACACCGTCACCCCCACGCCGAGGAACTGGTCGAGTTTGTTCCCGCCCCGGTTTTCCAGCGAGACCATGAAACCATCGTGAGGGAGGATTCCCGCCACCCCCGCCGCCCGCCACGCTCGCTGCTGCGCCGGCCGGCTGGACCAGAACAGGAGATGGCGACCTCGTGCGGCACCCCGCAGATCGTCGACCAGGTTCGCGATGTCCCACCCGACGCGGTCCAACTGGTCGACGATGGCCCGTGCGATGACGCCATTGCGCTCACGCCGGGCCTGGTTGGCCGGCAGATCCGCTTCCGGGTCGTTCCGGCTCGCGGCGTAGTCCTGGTACTGCTGGAACAAGATCTCGTGGACCACGTTGCCCGAGTCGATACGAGTGCCGTCGACCTCCACGGGACCTGAGGCCTTGACCAGTGCCTTCATCGCCACCGCGTCGAGCGCGAGCACGCCGTCGACCGATTCCCCGGTCTTTGCTTTCCACATCTGGGCGGCGAGCGATCCGGTGACGTCGAACTGGGGGGACATGGCGAGGTAGCGCCAATCTTCGGTGGGTTGGAGCCAGCCCCACCGGGCGCCGAAGTCGCCGCTGACCGGAACCGCACCGGGTGGCAGTTCGTACTGCCCGACCGACTTCATCTCCCCCAGCGAGAACTGACCCTTGTCCACCGTCAGCACGCCGACGGACAACAACATGCCGGACCCGGCGCGCATCTCGCCGTTGTTGGCCGCCAGCAGAAGGTACTTCGACGGACCCTGTGCCATCTGGGCGATCCCGGTCGCGGCCGCGGAGACATCGGACACCGCGCGCCGGGCCTTGTCGAGTTGACGGGCGAACTTCGCGCGGGCCTTCGCCAGCGGTCCGACCAGCGCCTCCCCCGGACCGAGCGACACCCGCTCGAGTTCTGCGGACGCGTCGCCCCCGACGGTTCCAAGGCGGCGCAAGAGCGCGACGCGATCGGGACCCGACTTCGTCCGAGCGGCGAGTTGCTTCGTTGACTGCTCCATGGTGGACACGCCGACGTGCACCACCTGCGATGCACCGCGTGTGAGCGCCTTCACCGAACGGACCTGACGCCCAACATACGGAAGGAACTCGAACGGGGTGAGCAATGAAGAATCGGCGTCGCTCGCAGCGCGATCGAAGTCCGTGCGAGCGCGCCGCATCGTGGGCAGCGCTTTGCCGCGAATCAGTGCGGCGGCATCGAGTCCTTGCTGGGCGGACCGCAACTTGTCGAGCCCCGCCTGCGCTTCGGTCTTCGCCTGCACGAGTTGGTACCCGGCGACCGCGCTCCAGGCGAGCAACATCGCCACCACACCGAGGACAACGAGCCGCCGCCGCCGTTTCCGGCGACGTGAGGACCCCGCATCCGACGCCGCGGGAACAGTCACATCCCGATCGTAGGTGCTCACCCTTCTGTCCTCGGCGCACCCCACCCCCACCCTGAGGAGCCTTTCGGCGACCCTGAGCAACGTTCTGCAATCAGAAGGAGCCATCCCAAACTCCCGACGCCGGTCCAGCACACGAGAGCCGCAGCGCAGCGAAGGCGTCTCGCGAGGCAGGGAGCCCACCAAGACCGCGCCCGCCACGAACGGCGACCGAACGAGCCATCAGCACGAAGCAACCCGAGCCGTAGCGCCAGCGGAGGCGAGCAGCTCGATAGCGTCCCGACGGGCACGCGCTTTTCAACCACGGAGCGGACGAGCAGAATTGATGGAGCAGGACCTCGCGAAAGTCACCGTGCGCCAGCTCGCGCGCGCGGAGTCGACCTGTCCACGCCGGTTGGCCCTCGATCATCTCGACACTCGCGCCAACCGAGGCGCGAATCGCGGGTTCCGGGTCTCGGGTCAGATCGTGGCCGACGCGCGCCTCGCCCATACCCGGCTGAGCGTTCCGCGCCCCGAACACTTCCGTCCGACCGACGACCTGTTTCCCGAAGAAGCGCAGGTGTACGCCGTCGCCGCGGCTTGGTACGTCGCGCTCTTCGGTCATCAGCCGATGGTCGTGTCCGACGTCGAGCGGGACGACTTCGAAACCATTGCCACGTCCCTCGGCGTGCGCTTGATCGGCGGCGCGGGGCTCGCGCTCGAGTCCGAGTCCGGTGATCGTGAACTCCGCATGATCTCGATCGGCGATCGGTCGACCGAAGAACTCCTCGAGTCCGCATCCGTGAAGTTCGCGCTCCTGCGCCGGCGGGAGTGGACCCGCCTGGGTCCGTTGCGCATCGTGCGGGTCGATCTCCTCGGTGGCTCGGCGGTCGAAACCGATGTCGACGGTGCGGATCTGTGGGAGCCGCTGCGCGAATGGCTCGTCGAACGCGTCGGCGCAATTCGGGAACATGCCGATCAGCGCGCGCCGCGTGCGGGATGGGAATGCGGTCGGTGTCCGTACATCGCCGGATGCTCGGCGTTGCGGACATGAGTCGGGACCGCTTGCTGGCGGACATCGTCGCGATGTCTCCGAGCGCGCTCGACGATTGGCAACGGTGTCCGCGCCTCTACCTCAACCGCCACATTCTCGGCCTCCCCGCGAGCGACGGCAGCGCCACCGCGCAGACCGGCAACCTCGTGCACGATCTGCTGCGGTATCTGCACGGCCTCGGTGATTGCCATGACCCGGCGCTGCGGCTGGCGACCCTCGAGAACCACGGCGTCGACGACCACCCGACCGTCGGCGCGATGTTGGACCACCACGCGGCTCGCTGTCCGGTGGGCGCAACCGCGGTCGGGCATGAACTCGAGGTCGTGCGGCTCAGCCGGCTCGGTCGGGTGTGGATCGGAAGCGGACGGCTCGACGCAGTTTGGATCCACGATGGCATCCTCGACGTCCGGGATTACAAGACCGGGCGAGTGCGTGACGGTGATCTCGCCGACGACGCGCGAGCACAGTTCCAAGCCTGGCTCGCGCAGCCGCTCGCTCCCGAGCTACCCATTCGCGTGCGGTACGAGTACCTGAGCGAAGCGCCCGATCTCGACCCCCTCGAATACGAACCGGACGCCGACGACCTCGAGCGCGTGGAACGGGAACTCGGTGCGACGATCGACGCGATCCGCGACGCCGCCAGCGCCGGAGAGTTCACCGGCGTGAACGAGACCGAAACCTGCCGACTGTGCGCGTACCGATCGATCTGTCCGGACTCCGCAGTCGCGGCCGAACCGACCTGGCCGCTCCCGGACGATCACGTGGACTGAGCGCCGCTGGTGCAGAGCGATCGCAACGCGTTTCCTAGGCTCCCCGCCCCATGAGCATCGATCCTCGCACTCCCGTCATCGTCGGCGTTGGCCAGGTGACTCAGAAACTCGAGGATCCCGGCGCCAGCGCCGAGCCCATCGATCTCTTGGCCGATGCAGCACGCACCGCGCTCGGCGACGCGGGGGTCAGGAATCTCACCGTCGACACTATTGCGGTCGCTGCGATCATCTCCTGGCGATATCCGGACCCGGGCGCGCTGCTCGGGCGGCGCCTCGGCCGTGCGCCGCGCACCTCGATCGTCTCCAGCACTGGCGGCAACAGTCCCCAAATGCTGGTCAACCGACTCGCCACCGGCATCCAGGCGGGTGAGCACGACGTCGTAGTGATCGGCGGCGTCGAGTGCATGTACAGCCGGCGTCGCGCGCGGCGGATCGACCCCACCACCCAGCTCGCGTGGACCAAGGCGGATGATCCCGCCTGCCCGAACGAGTGGGGCGATACCCGGCCCGGGAGCTCGCAGTACGAGATGGCGCATCGGGCCCTCGCGCCCACACAGGTGTATCCCCTCTTCGAGACCGCGCTGCGCCACCGAGCCGGACATTCGATCGACGACCACCAACAGCACATCGCCACGCTCTGGTCCGGCCTGGCCGCAGTCGCAGCATCGAACCCGTACGCATGGTCGCCCGTCGCGCACGCACCGGACGACATTCGTATCCCTTCCGCCGACAATCGCATGGCCTGCTTCCCGTACACGAAACGGCTGTGTGCGAATCTCGACGTCGACCAGGCCGCAGCGATCGTCATGTGTTCGTACGAGGCCGCCAGAGTCGCGGGCGTCAGCACGGATCAGATGGTGTTCCCACTCGCCGGCGCGGACGCGCACGACCATCCGTACATCACCGAGCGTGCGGCCCTCGCGGAGTCGACGGCCATCGGCATTGTCGGCCGCGCCGCGCTGGGCGCCGCTGGTCTCACCCTCGACGACGTTGCGCGCTTCGACCTGTACTCGTGTTTTCCGTCGGCGGTCCAGATGGCACTGCAGTCGCTCGGGCTCCGCGGCCCGTTGGGTGGCGACGATCGGCCGGTGTCGGTCACCGGTGGCCTGGCCTACGCCGGTGGTCCCGGCAACAACTACGTCACCCACTCCATCGCGGCCATGGTCGAAGCGTGTCGAAACGATCGCGGGTCGGTCGGATACGTCACCGCGTTGGGGTGGTACGCCACGAAGCACAGCATCGGCCTGTATTCCACCGAACCACCGGCCGGTGGATTCCATGCCGTCGATCCAGCCGAGACGCAGGCCGAGGTCGATGCGCTGCCCAAGCGGGAACCGGCCGGCGTGCTCGACGGCGAAGGTCAGGTCGAAGCTACGTCCGTCGCGTTCGACCGCGACGCCACACCCACCATCGGAATCGTGAGTTTGCTGCTCCCCGATGGGCGTCGTGCGCTCGCAAACTCAACGGATGCAGACACCTTGCTCGACATGTGCGCCGAGCCGTGGGAAGGCCGCACCGTATCACTCCGCGCCGACGACGACACCAACCTCATCGCCTGACCGATCGCGACCCGAGTGGCGCGCCAGCGCGGCTCAGCGCGCCTGCTTCCAACCGTTCCAGTAGGTGATCTCCTCGACCGGCCGACGCACGGCGGGCTTGAAGTCCTCGCCGGTGAAGTACGCGACCGGGATCAGACCCACCTGCGTGACACCGCTCGGGATCTCGAGCAGTTCCGCCGCGCGATCGGCGAGGGGCAAGTGCAAGGTAGTGAGCACCGAGCCGAGACCGCGGCTGCGGAGTGCGAGCTGGAAGCTCCACATCGCCGGAATGATCGAGCCGTAACTTCCGGCCGCGGCAAAGTTCGGGAGCGCGTCGAGCTCTCCGTGCAGGCACGGGATCACGTGGACCGGAACCTCGTGCAGATGCTCGGAGAGGTAGGTGGCCGAGTCGATGACGCGACCCTGCTGTGCGGTGACCTCGCCGGCATCGCCGAGACCGGCCTTCAGGTACGGCGTTGCGATCTCGCGATAGAGCTCCGCCAGCGCGCGTCGCTTCTCCGCATCGGTGATCACCAGCCATCGCCACCCCTGCGAGTTCCCGCCGGTCGGCGCCTGGATCGCGAGCCGAAGACACTCTTCGATCACCTCCGGCGGCACCGGTCGGTCGAAGTCGAGGCGCTTGCGCACCGAGCGCGTCGTCGCGAGCACGTGATCGATTGCGGTGAGATCCATGGGAGTCATCGAAGGCCGTTTCTGATCGGGAGCGGGCTATGTTGGCCCATCGTGTCGACCCCCGCACCAACTCGTGGCCAGGCGTTCTGGTGGGGCTTCACCAAACGGTGTGCCCGTTGCGGTTCCGGGCACTTGTTCACGGGCTACCTGAAGATCGTGCCGGAGTGCCCGCGCTGCGGCCTGCACTTCGAGCGAGAGCAGGGCTACTGGGCCGGCGCCCTGGCGATCAACATCATGGCGACCGGCGGACTCTTCACCTTGGTGTTCGTTGTACTCCTGATCGCGACGATCCCGAAGGTGCCGGTGGCGCCCCTCCTGCTCGTGTTGGTACCGATCGCCGCGCTCGGACCGATCGTGTACTACCCGTTCTCCAAGACCGTGTGGGTCGCGGTCGACCGGGCGTTCCTGCAACGCCTCGATCCGAACGAACCGACCGACCGCCACCGCTGACACGAGGGGCGAGGCCGACGGGTCAGGACGTCAGGTCGACGGTGAGGGTCAGGACGCCGTCGACGAGCTTCCACGTGGCGTCGCCGATCATCGCGTAGTCCTGGAAATCCAGCTGCGCCTGGCGCACGAACTGCTCCCGCTGCGGACCGGCGACGGGTGGCATCGGCCGGTCCCGGACCGCACCGGCTCGGTCGCGAAATCGCGTGAGCATCGCGTCGACATCGAGTTCGTCGTCAGCCATCGAACAAATCTAGGTGACGCCCCCCTCAGTCGGCGCGTCGGCGCGCGATCAGGGCGCGTTGGTAACCGGCGAGATCGGGCCGCACCGAGACGTCGACGAACCCGGCGTCGTGGGCAAGCGCAACCGCACGATCGCCTTGGTGGGGCGCGAGTTCCAGCACGAGCGTGCCGGCGGGATCGAGCCATTCCGGCGCCGTCGCGATCAGGTGCTCGATCGCTTCGAGTCCCGTCGGACCCGAGAACAGTGCACCGGCTGGCTCCCAGTCGCGCACGGACTCGGGCAGTACTTCGTGGTCGGCGATGTACGGCGGGTTGGACACCACCAGCAGTAAGCGACCGCGCACCGCGGGCGGTAACCCGTCGAACCACGAACCTGCCCCGACGCGCAGGCGGGTCGCGATCGTGCCCGCCGCCGCAACGTTGACGCGCGCAACCGCAAGCGCATCCTCGCTCGCGTCCGTGGCCCATACTTCCGCGTCCGGCAACGAGGCCGCGAGCGCCAGGGCCAGTGCGCCCGAGCCGGTGCCGAGATCGGCCACGACGTAGTGGGTCAGGCCGCCGGACCACGGTTCGGGTGGGCCCACACGCTCGCCGAGCCGCTCGACTTCTCGGATCGCGATCTCGGCCACGATCTCGGTCTCGGGTCTCGGGATGAGCACGCGCCGATCGACGAGCAGGTCGAGGCCGCAGAAGCTCCATTCGCCGAGCACGTACTGCACGGGCTCGCCGGCCGCGCGGCGCGCGAGCAACGCGTCCAACCCTGCCGTCGGCCGGTGGGTGACCGGCGTCGTCGCCTCGATCAGCTGCTCCGTTGCATCCATGCCCGAGACCGCTTCGATCATCCACTGCGCTTCGGCAGCTGGATCGGACACGCCGATCGCTCGGAGCTGCGCCTCGGCGTCGCGCCGCAGCTCACCCCAGGTCAGGGTCACGACTTCCGCTCCTGGCCCTTCGGGCCACCACGATGGCTGCGCTCGCTGGACTGGAATGCGGAGGTCCGCGTTGCCGTCCGTTCGCTTTGCGTCCGCTCGGGCCCCGCGCCGCTGGCGAAGCGGCTGAAAGCGCGTGCCCGCCCCGCTCGGCTCACGACTTCCCGTCGTCTTCGAGTTGGCGGCGGCGCTCCTCGGCCATGAGCGCATCCACGATCGGATCGAGTTCGCCGGCGAGGACGGCGTCGAGGCTGTGCAACGTCAACTTGATCCGATGGTCGGTGACCCGGTTCTCCTTGAAGTTGTAGGTGCGGATCTTCTCCGACCGGCCACCGGAACCCACTTGGCTGCGGCGCTCGTCGGCGGTCTCGGCGGCCTGGCGATCCTGCTCGAGTTGCAGCAACCTCGACCGCAGGATTCGGAACGCCTTCTCCTTGTTTTGGAGCTGGCTCTTCTCGTCCTGACACGTCACCACGAGACCCGTCGGCTTGTGCGTGATCCGGATCGCCGAGTCGGTGGTGTTCACGGACTGACCCCCCGGCCCCGTGGCGCGGTAGGTATCGATGTCGAGGTCGTTGGCGTCGATGGTGACATCCACTTCCTCGGCCTCGGCCAGTACCGCAACCGTCGCCGCGCTGGTGTGAATCCGACCTTGGGTTTCGGTGACGGGCACCCTCTGCACCCGGTGCGTGCCCGCCTCCTGCTTCAACCGCGCCCATGCATCCTGGCCGCGGACCACGAACGTCGCGTCGCGGAACCCGCCCATGTCCGAGGTCTGACTGGACAACATCTCGGTCTTCCAGCGGTGCTGATCGGCGTAGTGCTGATACATCCGGTACAGCTCGGCGGCCCACAGGTTCGCTTCTTCGCCACCCTCGGCGCCCCGTACTTCGACGATGACATTCTTGCCGTCGTTCGGATCTTTCGGCACGAGAAGTTCTTTGATCTGGCCCTCGATGGCCGACTGAAGCACCGTCTTCTCTTCGATCTCCTGCCGGAAGAACGCCACCATGTCGCCGTCTGCCTCGGCGGCCACCATCTCTTCGGCGTCGGCGAGGTCCGACCGGACGTCGCGCCACGCTCGAAACGCGTCGACGATGGGGCGCAGCTCGGCCATCCGCCGACCACTCGCCGCCGCGGCCGTCTGATCACCTGCGGCGTAGAGGTCACTGAGCTGCGCTTCGAGCCGCTCGAGTTCTTGCTCGAGGTCTCCGAGGCGTTCGAACATCAAAGCCAAGCTAGAGGCTGCGCCAATATCCGACGACTCGGACACCCCACCAACGCATCTGCACAGCCGAGGCCCAACGGCCCGGCCGGGTCGCAACGGAGTTACGGGCCGGCGAGGTGGAGTTCGGGGGGTTCGAGATCGGGGTGGTGGTGTTCGAGGGTGGGACACACTTCGGTGCCGTCGGGCCGGAAGACTCGGAACGTGATCTGGTCCCAGACGATCTGCCAGGTGGGATGTCGATGCAAGAAATGGTGATGTCGACTACACAACAACACGCCATTCGCGATGCTGGTCTCCCCACCATGTTCC
>JANYJV010000058.1 GCA_025361725.1 Acidimicrobiia bacterium
TTACGGAGCCGGCGGGTTTAAGCCGCCTGCGTCTGCCGTTCCGCCATCCGGGCTTGGGCAGGCAGGTTACGGCCCGCCGCTCGGGCGTCGTCATCCATCGCGGTGAGGTCGATGTCGACCGGCGCCACGGCGTTCCATAAACGAGCTCGGGTCAACCGCGCCGCCAGTGAATCGAGACGGTTGGTAGCGAGGATGCCGTCGATCATGTCCGCCGCGACGTCTCGTTCGTTCCGCCCGCGAATCTGGATCGCGACCACCGCGCTCGAGCCCGTTCGCCGAATCGTCCTCGCCACGCCGGCCACGCGCGGCGGGCTTCGAAACGCCGGAACCGACAAGCCCGCCTCCCGGCTCTCAGCCGCAAGAAACCTCGCCATCGTCGCAAATCTCGTCGCCGCCACTCCGTCCACCTCCCCACCATCTCACGAGGGTGCGACAGCCAAATTGCTCGTCCGGTCGCCATCCATGTCGAGCGCGATCTTCGTGGGCTCGCTACCTCCACTTCTGCTCGTACGGTCGCCGATCAAGCGACCTGGAGAGCTCGTGGGCTCCCTTCCGAGCTGCTCGCCTCCGCTGCGCTCCTTCTCGGGAACTGGTCGGGACGAAGGTGGTCGGGATCGGTCCAGCCTCTCCAACACTGTTCAATGGCCTCGGAACCACCCATGCGGTGGCTGTGGGGACAGTGAACGTGGGGGAGTCCGTGACGGGTTCGTTCAAGCGGGGAGGGCATCCGCGGCGCGGGGTGACAGAGTGACGGGGTGGGGCGGGAGGCGATGCAGTGGCGGAGTTCCCACGACCGGGAGATCGTGCGGCTGGCGGTGCCGGCCTTCGGTGCGCTCATCGCGGAGCCGCTGTACCTGCTTGCCGATACCGCGATCGTCGGGCACCTCGGAACGCGCGAGCTCGGCGGCATCGCCATTGCGTCGATCGTGCTCACCGCGGTGTTCGGCATCTTCAACTTTCTCGCTTACACCACCACAGGGACCGTCGCCCGCCACATCGGTGCCGCAGACCCACGCGCCGCGGCCGAACACGGCATCGACGGCATGTGGCTCGCGGCCGGCCTCGGCATCGGACTGAGCGCTCTCGGCCTCCTGACGGTTCCAGTGATCGTCGACGTGATGGGCGCGTCGAGCACGGTGCGTCCGTTCGCATCCGACTACCTCCGTATCTCGCTGCTCGGCGCGCCCTTCGTGCTCGTGGCGTTGGCGAGCGCCGGGTATCTCCGTGGCGTCCAGGACACGAAGACCACGCTCTTCGTGGCCATCGGCGCCAACGTTGGGAACCTCGCGCTCGAACTGTTCTTCGTCTACGGACTCGACGCCGGGATCGCCGGTTCCGCCTGGGGCACCGTGATCGCGCAAGTGGCGAGCATGGTCGTCTTCGTCACCATCGTGCGGCGCCGAACAAGGGTGACCGGCGCGCGCCGCGCACCGCGCACGAACGGCATGCGGTCCGCCGCGATCGTCGGCAGTCAGCTCATGGTCCGCACCGGATCACTTCTCGCCGCGCTTCTCGTGACGACCGCGCTCGCCGCTCGGATCTCCAACGTCGCGCTCGCGGCCCATCAGATCGCGTTCCAGGTCTGGATGTTCCTCGCGCTCGCCCTCGACGCCATCGCGATCGCGGGCCAAGCGCTTGTCGGGCGGTACCTCGGCGCCGGCGACGCCACGAGCGCCCGATCCGTCTCGCGTCGGATGCTGCACCTCGGCCTGGCGTCGGGAACGGTGCTCGGCCTCGCCGTGATTGCGACGCGCCCGTGGCTGAGCGACCTGTTCACCGATGCCGCCGATGTCCGCCGCCAGACCGATCAGATCCTCTGGTTCGTGGCCGCGCTGCAGCCTCTCGCCGCCGCCGTGTTCATCTTCGACGGCATCCTGATCGGCGCGGGCGACGCGAAATATCTCGCCGGCGCGATGGCGGCGGCCTCCGCGATCTACGCAGCGGTGGTCGTGTTCGTGACCACACTCGACCTCACCCTGGAACTGCTGTGGAGCGCGTTCACCGTGTGGATGATCGTCCGGTGGTTGGGACTGTTCCGCCGGTTCCGCACCGAGCGGTGGGCGGTCACCGGTGCCGAACGGCCCGGAGCAACGAAATCGTGATGACCACGGAGCGCAGCGATCCGGTGGTCGAGTTGCATCCCTCGCCATTCCGCGGTTTCCTTCCGGGGTGGCCCCACCGCCCGACGACACCACGACCCACTCCGGAGCCCAGGTGATCGATCCCCCCGAGCCTGACGACCGACCGAAGCCACGCACCGTCACGTCCGAACCGGTCGTCGATTTCCCCGATCCCGCCGAGGCCGTCGCGCGCAGCGTGGCGTTGGTTCCCACGACGCAGCGGCCCGAACGGCTGGACCTCGAGCCGAACGAATCCGAGATCCGTCGAGGTGACGTCGACCCTTACGGTCGCAGCGAGCACATGCGCGAGATCGCTCGTCGGATCTATGACCCCATGTACCGGTACTGGTTTCGGGCCGAATGGGAAGGACTCGAGCACATCCCGACCGACGGCGGCGCGCTGCTCGTGGCCAACCATGCGGGCGCGATCCCGGCCGACGCGCCGGCGATCATGCACGGCATCGAGACCGAACTCCACCGGCCCGTGTACGGACTCGCGGAGAACTTGTTCCGTGCCATTCCGTTCGTCGGCACGATATGGTCGCGCCTCGGCGGTGTCCCCGCTCATCCCGACAACGCGTACCGACTCCTGAAGGACGACCGTCAACTCGTGCTCGTGTTTCCCGAGGGCACGAAGGGCACGGGCAAGACCTACCAAGACCGTTACAAGCTGCACCGGTTCGGTCGGGCGGGGTTCATCGAGATCGCGATGCGCTCGGGCGTTCCGGTCGTACCGATCGCGGTGATCGGGAACGAAGAAGCGATGCCGATTCTGTTCAAGAGTCGACGCCTCGCCGCGCTCACCGGGCTGCCGTACTTCCCCGTGACCGCCAACATGCTCGCGTTCGGTCCTCTGGGTGCGGCGATCTATTTCCCGTCGAAGTTCCGCATCCGCGTGTTGCCACCGGTCCACTTCGACGTGCGGCCGGACCAGGAGCGATACCCGCGCGCGCAGGTGATGGACCAGTCCGATCGGATCCGCGACGCGATCCAAGACGCGCTCTACGACATGCTGCGCACCCGCCGCAGCGTTTGGTTCGGATAGCCGGATGCGCATCCTCGTCACCGGCCTTGGCACCTTCTGGGGCAGCCACCTCGCCCAGCATCTCGAGCAGCTCCCCGAAGTCGAGATGATCGTGGGTCTCGACACGCAGGAGCCCCGCCTTCCCCTCGAGCGCACCGAGTTCGTCAAGGCCGATTCGAACTACTCCATCCTCGACCGCATCGTGCGCGCGACCCAGGTCGACACGATCCTGCATACTCACCTGATCGTGGACTCGACCGAGCTGCCCGGTCGCGCGCTGCATGAGATCAACGTGATCGGCACCATGAACCTGCTGGCGGCCGCGGGAACTGCCGGCAGCCCGGTCCGCAAGGTCATCGTGAAGAGTTCCGCCCTCGCCTACGGCGCCAACTACAAGGATCCGTACTTCTTCCGGGAGTCCATGTCCCGCTCGGGCCCGCCGCGCACGCGCGTCGAGCGATCCCTGCTCGAGGCGGCCGCGTTCGTACGTGACTTCGCGATCGACAATCCCCACGTGACCGTCACCAAGCTGCGGTTTACCAACGTGCTCGGTGACGACGTCACCACACCGTTCTCGAAGGCGCTGCGGTTGCCAGTGGCACCGGAAATCCTGGGATTCGACCCACGATTGCAGTTCACCCACGAGACCGACGTGACCGGCGCGATGGTCTTCGCCACCCGCCAGAACGTGCCGGGTGCCTTCAACATCGCGGGCGACGGCGCGATCCCTTGGAGCGAAGTCTGCGCCATCGTCGGCCGACGACGCATCGCCCTGCCTCCGATCCTCACGCAGTGGGCGGCCGAGCCGCTCCGCATGGCGCGGATCCTGGATCTGCCGCCCGAGGTGCTGAGTTTGCTCCGGTACGGACGCGCCGTCGACAACAGCCTGTTCAAGCGGACCGGATTCCGCTACCACTACTCCACCGCCGGCACCGTCGACGCGTTCGCTCGGAGTCTCCGACTCGAGGGCGCCGTCGGCACGAACGCGCCGTCCTACCGATACGAACGCGACGTCGAGACGTTTTTCCGCCACTCCCCCGCTGTCGTCCGAGACCAGAGCTGATCGATGCCACTCCACGTCACCCGGCACGGGCGCGTCGCCGTGCTCACGCTCGACGATCCCGAGAAGCGCAACGCGCTGACTCCGCCGCTCGTCGCCGACATCCTCACGACCATGGACGAGATCGATGCCGACTCCGAGGTCGGGGCCGTGGTGGTCACCGGCGCGGCGCCGGCGTTCTGTTCTGGTGCCGATGTCAGCGCACTCAAGGCCATGGCCGACGGCACCGAAGAGCCCGCCGACGTGCGAGATATCTACTCCGGGTTCCTCCGCATCCTGGACTCGCCGTTGCCCACGATTGCGGCAGTGAACGGTTCCGCGGTCGGGGCCGGCGTCAACCTCGCGTTGGCGTGTGACGCACGAATCGCCGGCACCAGCGCAATGTTCGACGCACGGTTCCTTCGCATCGGGATCCACCCCGGCGGTGGCCACACCTGGTTGCTCGATCGGGCCGTGGGACCACAAGCCGCCGCCGCGATGAACCTCTTCGGGGTACGCGTCGACGGTGCCCGCGCCGCCGAGATCGGGCTCGCGTGGGAATGCGTCGCGGACGATCAACTGGTCGAACACTCCATCGCGTTGGCAACTCGCGCTGCGGAGGTTCCTCGCGAGCTCTCGATCCGCACCAAAGCGACGCTGCGCCACACCGCGTCGCTCGCCGATCACGACCCGGCGATGCGGTTCGAGTTGGAACATCAGATCTGGTCGTTCCGCCAAGCCTTCGGCCCCACTGCGTCGAGCACGTGAGTCGGTCCTCATGATTCCGTCCAACCGGTGGGATCTCACCCGCCGATGATCTCCGACGCGACCGAAGAGCCACTCGAGGCCATCGCGGTCGAGACGCGAGGGAACAGTCCAGTGACGACGATCGTCGCGTGGATCGGTGTGGCCGTCGTGTTGTTCCTCGTGGTCGGGTGGATCTGGACCCGTTGGATCAACCCGTCGGCCGGCGGCACCATCGACCGGTATGTGCACAACAACGTCGGGGTCGTGTTCGAGAACCCGAACGACCAGTTCGGCATCACGATGCCCAGCACGTGGACCCGGACCGCCACGGCGGATCCACTCGGAACCGTCGTCATGGTCACCAGTGCACCGGGCCCCGGCTACTCCTTCACCGTGACGAAGACCCCCGAGCCGGTCACTGCGCTCGACTCGTACGCGTCATCGCTCAACCAGGTCGCCGGTCAGCTCGCGAGTCAGGCCGGTGCCGAGATCGTCACGCAGACCACCCCGGCGCACCTCCTGGATGTGGCGGTCAAGTCCGTCGTCTACCGCAAGGGTTCGACGTACTGGCGAGCGGGAATCGAGTTGCTGAAGGACCGGCTGTACACGGTGGTGGCCAAGACGCCGAACAACGATGATGCGCCGTTCAAGCGGCTCGTCGCGTCGTTCCGCATCCTCGGCCCCCGCTGAACCGCCTCCCCTGAACTACCGGCCGTCGTTGGTCAACGCGAGAATCTCGTCGCGTCGGAGCTGCCATTCCTCGACGGTGATCGCGTACCGCACGTGGTCCTCGTACGCGCCGTCGATCTGGAGGAACCGCAACGACGTTCCTTCTTCACGCAATCCGAGTTTGTGGACGACGCGTCGGCTCGCAGCGTTGCGCGGCACGATCGCAGCTTCCATCCGGTGCAACGTCAGCTCTTCGAATCCGTACTGCAAGATCAGCCCCACACCTTCCGGGACGTAACCGTTCCCCGCTTGGCGCTCGTCGACCCAGTAGCCGATCGACGCAGATTGAAACGGACCGCGTTGCACGGTCCCGAGGCTGACCTCTCCGATGAAGCGGTCGGACTCAGCCAGAAAGAGACCGAAGCCGTAGGCGTTGTCGAACTGGCGCTGACGGTCCCACGCGCCGCACCGCCCGCGGAACGCCTCGGGGTCGTCGACGGGGTCAGGCGCGGCGGGCTCCGGTGCCGGCTCCCACGGTTCCAACCAGTCTCGGCTCGCCACTCGGACCTCGCGCCACGCCGGGTAATCCTGCACGCGGAGTGGGCGAAGCAGCACCCGCCGCCCGACGAGCTGGGGGCCGTGATGACGTCTCATGTCGCCGCGGCAATCGCGTCGAGGGCCGCCACATCGTCCAAGCCGGACACGTCTCCGGGGTCCTCACCGCCGGCGACGGCTCGGATCGTGCGCCGCATGATCTTGTTGCTGCGAGTCTTCGGCAACGCGCTCGTGAACCGAATCGCCGACGGCCGGAACGACTTGCCCAGCGCGTCCGCCACTCGGGAACGAAGCTCGTCCCTGAGCGCCTCGGTCGGGTCCGTCTCCGGCGCCAGCACGACATAGCCGACCAACGTCTCGCCCTTCAGTTCATCGGGCATCCCGATGGCCGCCGCTTCCACGACGTGGGGATGCCCGACGAGGACCGACTCGACCTCGGCGGGTCCGAGCCGCTTACCGGCCAGCTTGATCGTGTCGTCCGACCGACCGTGTAAGAACCACTGACCCGCGGCATCGATCGACGCCCAGTCTCCGTGCCACCACACGCCCGGCCACCGAGACCAGTAGGTCTCCAGGTAGCGATCGGGTTCCTTCCACATTCCTCGCGTCATGGCGGGCCAGGGTTTGCGACACACCAACTCACCGACGACGCCGCGCACCGGTTGACAGGCGTCGTCCACCACATCGACCGCGCAGCCGAGCGCCGGACCGCCGAGCGAACACGGCGCGATGGGTTCGACCACATGAGGGGCCAGAAAACACCCGACCTCGGTCCCACCGCTGACGTTGATCACCGGACACCGACCGCCGCCGACCTCGTTGAAATACCACCACCACGGGCCTTCGTTCCACGGCTCCCCGGTGGATCCGAGCACCCGCAGCGACGACAGGTCATGCGCGCGCACCGGTGCGTCGCCCTGGGCCATGAGCGCGCGGATCAACGTCGGCGACACTCCGAGGATCGAGACGTGATGCCGCTCGACCATGGCCCACAACCGGTCCGGTCCGGGGTAGTCCGGGGCGCCGTCGTAACAGAACATCGTCGCGCCGAGCGCCAGCGTGCCGAAGATCTGCCACGGGCCCATGATCCAACCGAGGTCGGTGAGCCAGAACAACACGTCGTCACGATCGCCGCCGGTGACGCGAGATCGACAGTCCGCCTGGAACCCCACCTCCTCGGCGATCTTCACGAGGAACCCGCCGTGAACGTGCACAACGCCCTTTGGTTTCCCGGTCGTGCCACTCGTGTACGCGACGAACAGCGGGTGTTCCGCGTCGAGGTCACGCGCGTCGAATCGCGCGTTCCGGGCGAGCGCGCAGCACTCGGCGAGCGTCAGGTCCCGTCCGTCCGCCATGGGTACCGGAGTCCCGAGCCGCGGGATGACCACCACGGTGTGCACGCTCGGGACCTGGGCCACCGCGGCGTCGGCCGTCGCCTTCATCGGTACAACGGTCCCGCGTCGGGTGGTTCCGTCCGCGGTCACGAGCGCGGTGGCATCACCTTCTTCGAGCCGCACCGCGACCGCGTCGGCGCCGTAGCCCGAAAAGATCGGCAGGAAGATCGCTCCGAGTTTCGCAACGGCCATGACGGTCGCCACCGTTTCGGGCAGCATCGGCAGGAACACGCCAACCGCGTCTCCGATCCCCACGCCGCGTGCCGCCAGACCGCCGGCGATGGCATCGGTGAGCGCGCGGAGTTCGACGTAGGTCATGGACCGTGGTTCGCCGGTTTCGCCCTCCCACAGCACTGCCGGACGATCCCTCGACGCGGGATCGTCCGCCCAGCGGTCCACGCAGGCGGCGGCGACATTGAGCCGACCGCCGTTGAACCACGTGGCCCATTCGATCCCGCGTGATTCGTCGAGGACGGTGTCGTACGGCGTCGAGAACGGCAGGTCCACGAAGTGGACGAACGCGTCCCAGAACCATTCGGGATCGTCGATCGAGCGCCGGCGCAGGTCCTCGAAGTCGGTGAATCCGTGACGGGCCATGAACCGACCCACGTTGCTCTCGGTCAGCAGTTCGGGCGTCGGGTTCCACGCAGCGGAAGCGGTCTCGGACACCGGCAGAGGATACCGGCGGGGCGCGCATAGGGTCCTCGCTGTGAGCCAATCCGAACCACAATCGTCCCCACCCCAACCCGCGGGAACGCCACTGCTCGGTGCGGATGTCCTGGCCTGGATGGACCTCGAGATGACCGGCCTGGACACGGCGAATCACACGATCGTCGAGATCGCGCTCCTCATCACCGACTCCAAACTCGACGTCATCGACGACGGCATCGATCTCGTGGTCCACGCCGACCCTGAAGAACTCGCCAAGATGGACGACTTCGTGCGGACCATGCACACGAAATCCGGCCTCCTCCCGAAGATCGAGAACTCGACGCTGGCGCTCGCCGATGCCGGCGCGCAGGTCTTGGAGTATCTGCGAGCACGCGTCACCGAACGCAGCGCTCCGCTCTGTGGAAACTCGATCGGCGTGGACCGCCGCTTCCTCGATCGGTACCTCCCGGACGTCGACCAGTACCTCCATTATCGGAGTGTCGACGTGACTTCGTTCAAAGAAGTGTGTCGCCGTTGGAATCCATCGGTCTCGAAGGGCGCGCCGGGCAAGAAGTCCACGCACCGCGCGCTCGATGACATCCGAGAGTCGATCGAGGAAATGCGGTACTACCGAGACCACTTCCTCCGATTGCCGGAACCGACCGTGCCGGAACCGTCAGAGTCCTAGGCGCGCCACCAACGGCAGGTGGTCGCTCAACGGCGCCCACCGCTCCCAGTCCTCGGGCACGCACGCCTCGGTCACGGTGACCCGGTCACGGACCAAGAGGTAGTCGAGTCGTTGCGTGGGCGGCTTCACCCGCGGGCCCGCGTGCCAGTTCGTCGACGGCCCGCTCGCCTCCGCGTACATCCGTCGTTCCGCATCCCGCCACCCGGAGTTCGCGAACTCCTTCAGCTCGGCACTCTCGGGCTCGGCGTTGAGATCGCCCGCGATGAGCGATGCACCGCCGGCGAGCGTCAGGAGCAACCCAATCTGGCGCAGCCGCTCCTCCGCAGGTACCCCAGCGCCCAGATGGACGTCGATGAACGGGACGACGCGGTCGACGACCTCGATCTCGGCCCGCACCGATGTCCAGGCCTTGACTTCCCTGCGCGTTCCACGTCACCACGGTGAGCCCTGCCGGCACAACCATCGTTGCCCCCACCGTTCGGGTGAGGCCACCCCAGAGGCTGGGTCCGAACGCGCTGATGGACCGTACCGGCGCGTCCTCCGTATTGCCTCACGTCAATTCCTCCGGGTAGTGGGATCGTTGCCTCATTTGTAGATCTCCGGTTTTGGTGGGTTGACGAAGGCTCGGTTGACGGGTGGTCTGGTGGGGGCGGGGGCCTTGTTCAGGGCGGTGGTTTGGAGCTTGGCGGCGAGCGCGTCGATCTGGCGTGAGAGGTGTCCTGGATGGGTTCGGGCGAGCGTCAGGGTGAGGGATCGCCGTGTCGCTGGGGTGGTGTGTTCGAGTGCGTGGATGCGGGCGGCGGGTGTCGCGGCGCGGTCGTAGCGTTTGACGACCTTGGCGCCGTCGCGGGTCTTCGACAGGAGTTGTTGTTGCGCGCAGAGGTAGTTCGTGAACCCGGCGTCGAGTTCCCAGATCTCGTTGAGGAGGTCGAGTTCTTCGGGCGTGTCGTAGCGGAGGTAGCCGACCATCTGGCGGACGTGGGTCCAGTTCTTCTGCTCGACGTGTGCTCCGTCGTTCGAGTTCCCTGATCGTGACCGCGTGAACGTGATCTTGCGTTCGACGCAGTAGTCGAAGAGGTGGTGGTTGATGAACTCGGACCCGTTGTCGGAGTCGATCCCCACGATCGGGAACGGAAACCGTCGGATCGTGTAGTCGAGGGCCTCGCATACCCACACAGCGGCCTTGTTGCGAACGGAGCGGTTCACCGTCCAGCCAGTTGCGATGTCGGTCGCGGTGAGCGTGAAGCAGAACTCGC
>JANYJV010000077.1 GCA_025361725.1 Acidimicrobiia bacterium
TCATCACGACCACGTTGACGTTCGTCGTCACTGTTTTCGTGGGTGGGAGCACGATCCTCGCCACCAATACCGCGAGCTCCACCACCACCCGCGTCGTGACTGAGCTCCTCACCGCGGGGGTGAACGTGATCGTCACCCCGATCAGCGCGGCGGTCGCGACGATCATCTACTTCGACCTGCGCGTCCGCAAAGAAGGATTCGATCTTGCGCTCATGATCCAGCGCTTGGACCAGCCGACGGTTGCCGCGACCAGACCGGACGTGGTCACGCCGTGGCCGGATGGCCGGCCCACCTCGACGACAGTCGCCACCGACGCTCCGGTCGGTCGGCGATCGTCACCGTGGGCCGACCTCGATACGCAGGACGCGCAGGACGCGCTGGAGCCCCCGGACGCTCCGCCCCGACAACAATGATTCGACCAATGCGGGTCGATCCCGGCGGCGCGCGGGACGCGGCCCGTCAGATTCTCGGACGGCGCGAGTTCCAGCCCGAACGCGCCCCCAAACCGCTGGCGGGTCCGGTGCGTTGGATCGGCGACCGGTTGAACGGCATCGCGGACTGGCTCGGCACCGCGATCAAGGACGTGTTCTCCTGGATCTTTCAACTCCTGCCCGGCACCTGGGGGCTGATCCTCGGAGTGGTGATCTGTGTGGGGCTCGCGGCCATCGTCGTCTGGTTGATCGGTCGCAATCGGGTCAACGCCACACGCCCCGACCGCCCGTTGACGGCAGGACCCGAAGCCCCCGAAGACCCACGCGCCCTCGAACGCGCGGCGGACTCGGCGACCCAGGCCGGTCAGTACTCCCTCGCGGTTCGGCTGCGGTATCGAGCCGGCCTGATTCGCCTCGATCGCGCCGACATCATCGACCTCCGGCCGTGGAACACGAGCGCGCACCTGACTCGGCGGCTCGATTCCCGCCGCTTCGACCGGCTCACCGATACCTTCGACGCGGTCACCTATGGCGCGCAATCCGCGACCAACGCCGACGCCTCCACCGCTCGAACTGAATGGCCCGAGCTCGTGACCGAGATGAAGTCTCGATGACCTCGGTACGCGCCCGCTGGAGCGTCGCCCCCACCGGC
This sequence comes from Acidimicrobiia bacterium, assembly GCA_025361725.1. Taxonomy (GTDB): domain Bacteria; phylum Actinomycetota; class Acidimicrobiia; order IMCC26256; family JAENVU01; genus JAENVU01. The sequence goes on from JANYJV010000077.1 coordinate 1,084, forward strand.
GTCCGAGCCGCGATGGTGGTCGGGTCGCTCCTGCTCGTGGCAATGCTCGCGGTGACGTTCGTCGATCGCGCTACTCGCGGCCGGCCGGTCTCGTCCGAGGAGACGCAGGGCTCAGCCCGTTCGACCGCGGCCAACGGCACGAAGGCGTTCCGACTGTTGCTCGAGAACTATCGCGTCAGCACCGCGAGCCTGGACCGGCGAGTGACGAGTGTGGGCCAAGTGGTGCCGACCACGGCAGCGTTGATGGTGCTCAACATCTCATTCCCAAGCGACCGCGCTCGTGCCGCGGTGCGAGAGTTCGCAGCGCGCGGGGGCCGCGTCGTGGTCAGCGGCAACGACGCGGCGGCGTGGCTCACCAGTGACCGACCCAGCCCCGTGCAGGGAACCTCCCACACCGTTCGGGTTCGTCTGGGTGGCGACTTCCTCGTCCAAACCGATGGAACTGCCCGCTGGCGGAGCCCGAACGGACCGCAGCTGGTGGTGACCCGCCGGATCGGGCGCGGCGAGATGCTCCTGGTGGCCGACGACACTCCGCTCCAGAACTCCTTGCTCGGCCGTCGGGACAATGCCGCGTTTGCGCTGGCCCTCGCCGGTTCGCGTCGCGAGGTCGTGTTCGCGGATGCCGCATCGACCGCGAGTTCGGAGACCGGCTGGGATGCGGTGCCATCCGGTTGGAAGATCGCGCTCATCGGTGGCGCGTTCGCGCTGTTGCTCACGACGATCGCGCGCGGTCGACGCATCGGAAATGCAGAACCGAGCGAACGCCTTCTCGATCCCCCTCGCCGCGCCACCGCCGATGTCTTGGCCGGTGGACTGGAACGATCGCGCCATCCCGCCCTCGCGCTCGACGCGTTGGGGACCGCGGCGCGGCGCCACATCATCGACCTCGCGCGCCTCGAGCCCGACGCCGACGGTCCCGCTCTGGTCGCCGCCGCGGTCGCGGCCGGTTGGGATCCCGAGGACGCCGCCGCGCTCGTCAATCCACCCACGGATCGAACGTCGGTGCTCGCCCTTGGGCGCGCCTACGCCCGCAGCCAGAGAGGCATGACATGAGAGAACTTCGTACCCGCCTGCTGAACGAAATTCGCAAGGTCGTTGTGGGTCAGGACGAGACCGCGGACTTCGTGCTCGCAGCCATTTCCGTGCAGGGCCACGTGTTGCTCGAGGGCGTACCCGGCGTGGCGAAATCGCTCCTCGCCAGCACGATCGCTCGCGCGCTCGGGGTGTCGTACCGCCGGGTGCAGTTCACGCCGGACATGTTGCCCTCGGACATCACCGGCACGATGACGTTGCGGAACCAAGAACTCGCGTTCCGGCCGGGGCCGGTCTTCACGAACGTCATGCTCGCGGATGAGATCAACCGCACGCCGCCCAAGGCCCAAGCCGCGCTGCTCGAAGCGATGCAGGAACGCAACGTCTCGGTCGACGGTGTCTCGCACCCGTTGCCCGATCCCTTCCTCGTGATCGCAACGCAGAACCCGATCGAATACGAAGGCACGTACCCGCTCCCCGAAGCACAGCTCGACCGTTTCCTCCTGAAGATCGACGTCGGCTACCCGAAGCCGGCAGAGGAGATCGCGATGTTGAAGATCGCGCATCACGGCGTCACCAACGCGACCCTCGACGACGTCGAGGTGGTGACCTCGCTCGACGAACTCCGCGAGTTGCGCGCGCTCGTCGATGCCACCCGGATCACTAATGATGTCCTCGGCTACATCGCCGCCCTCGGACTGGCCACGCGCACGCTGCCGAGCGTGGCACTGGGTGCGAGCCCGCGTTCCATCGTGCACCTGCTCGCGGCGAGCAAGGCCTCGGCGCGCTTGGCCGGGCGCGACTACGTCACGCCCGACGACGTCGCGTGGATGGCCACGCCGGTCTGGCGCCACCGGATACAACTCCGGCCCGAAGCCGAACTCGAACGCGGCACGAGCGACGACGCCATCCGGGCCGCCCTGGCCACTGTCCCCGTGCCGAGGTAACGCATGGGCCTCGAGATCCTGGTCATCGCGCTGATCGCGGTCCTCGCGATCGGACTGGGGGCATCGCCGGTCATGGTGACGCCGCGCGCCGGCGCCCTGGCCATCGCCATCACCGTGTCCGCGATCGCGCTCCCCGGTGCGCTCGTCGGTTTGGCCGGCATCGTGCTCGCAGGCGCGTGCGTCGCCGACGCGCTCCTCGGACGACGCGCGCCCACCGTCGAGCGCACCCTGCCCAAACTTCTCGTGCGCGGGCAGGCGAGCCCGATTTCGATCACCAGCGCCAGCACCGGCGCGGGTTCCGTTCGCGTGCGTCAACCCCGGTCGGCCGAGGTGGGGATCGAACCCGCCGAATCCGATGGGCGGCTCGACGCCGCGCTCGTTGCGGCCCGTCGCGGACGCCACCAACTCGGTCCGGTTGCCACTCGCGTGACCGGGCCGCTCGGGCTCGCGGCGTGGTTCCGCACCACTGGGACCGCGGCGGACGTCGTGGTCTACCCCGACGTCCCGAACGCGCGACGTATCGCCACCGCAGTGCGGCGCGGATTGTTCCGGGACTCGGGTGAGCTGACCCGCGGACCGCTCGGCTTGGGGTCGGACTTCGAGTCGATTCGGGACTACTTCCCCGATGACGACATCCGCCAGGTGAACTGGCCGGCGACCCAACGTCAAGGTCGCCCGATGAGCAACCAGTACCGGGTGGAGCAGGACCGCACCGTGATCGGTCTTGTCGACAGCGGCCGTCTGATGGCCGCACCGCTGGGTGATCGCACCCGGCTCGACGCCGCGCTCGACGCGCTGACCGCCATCGCGTTCGTTGCCGACGAAGTGGGCGACCGCTGCGGTGTCGTTGCGTTTGCGGACACTGTCCGGCGCACGGTCGCACCGCGACGGCGCGGCGCGGACGCGATCGTGCGAGCAATCTTCGACCTCGAACCCGCGTCAACCGACTCCGCGTACGACCTCGCGTTCCACGCCGTCGGCGGTGGGAAACGCGCCCTCGTGATGGTGTTCACCGACCTGCTCGACGGTGCCGCAGCATCGGAGTTGCTTCGCGCGGTGCCGGTCTTGAGTCGTCGACACGCGGTGGTCATTGCGAGTGTGATCGATCCCGATCTCGACGAATACCGCCGTCGCACACCGAGCCAAGCCCGCGAGGTCTACCAAGCTGCGGCGGCCCTCGATCTCGTCGCGAATCGTCGCGTCGTCGTCCGTCAGCTCGAGCGGGTCGGCGCCGCGGTGGTCGAAGCGCGCCCGGACGACTTCAGTGAGGCCTGTGTCCGTGCGTACCTACGCGAGAAGCGACGCGCTCGGCTCTGACCTCCTGAGCACCGGAGCAATCTCGGCGCGGTCCACCACGTGGTCATCAACAACGTCTGGACGGCCACGAAAGAACACCAACGACCAGAAGCCGCCACCCAAGAAGACGCCGACGGCAATGGCCGGAATCAGTCCGATGCCCGAGGTCGACAACGAACCTTCGACGATTCCGCACCCGACGAGCACCAGCGCGGTCCCGGCGATCATCTCGATCGCACCCGCCGCTTCCGCGCGCATGGCCTCCGCGCGCGTTCGGTATCCGGGCGCCACGATCGCCCAGCCCATCCGCATCCCGGCGGCACCGGCCACGATGATGCAGCTCAGTTCCAGGATGCCGTGTGGGAACACGAACTCGAACAAGGGCTCGCCGTTGCCGACGTGGATCGCGAGACCAAACGTCGCGCCGAGCACGACCCCCTGATACCCGAGCAGCGCGAGCGCACCGACGCCGGCCGCGATGCCGAGGGCGAACGCGAGGAACGTGACTCGGATGTTGTTCGTGAAGATTGCCGCGGAGGTCTCCGCCTTCTCGTCGGCCGAGAGGCCGAAGTCCGCACGGTCGCGTGAGGTCACCGACTGCGCGCCGCCGGGGACGAGGCCGGCCGCCTTGGCCGGCTCGTGAGTCGCCCAGATGGACGCCAACATCCACGGGACCATGAGGAACAGGAACGCGACCAGAAGGATGCGCGGTCGTTCTCGAACTCGCTGCCAGTACCCGGTGGTGAGGAAGTGGATGATTCGCGGCCGGGCTCGATCGAAGCCGGCGAGGCGCTGGCGGGCCGCGACGACCCGCCGCTCGAGCGAAGCCACCAACGGATCACCGGGCATGCCCCGGCGCGCGATCGCGAGGTCGGCGGCGGTCGCTCGGTAGAGCTCCGAGAGCCGGCGAATCGCGTCCGGGTCCTTCCTGAGCTTGCTCCCGCGCCCGAGCAAGGCGTCGAGTTCCATCCATCGTGGTTGACGCTCGTTGACGAAGAACTCATGTTCCATCCGGAGATTGTCTACCGTTTCCCGGTGGAGTTGGATGACCGTCTCGCGATTACGACTCCCGAGGGCGTGGTCCTGGACCTGGTCGTCGCCGGTATCGGCTCGCGCTTTCTGGCCGGGATGCTTGACGTTGCCATTCAGGTCTTCACGCTCTTCGCCGTCATCCAGACGGCGACCGCCTTCAATGTCCGCAGCGGATTCGTCACTGCCGGCCTGATCGTCATTGTTTTTCTGGTGATCTTCGGCTACCCGGTGCTGTTCGAACTGTTCAACCAGGGCCGCACTCCGGGCAAGCTCGCAGTAGGACTCCGAGTGGTGCGAGCCGACGGCAATCCCATCAGTCCGGCGGCGAGCCTCATTCGCAATCTGTTGCGCCTGATCGACGGCTGGACGGCGTTGACGTTCATTCTCTTCCCCGTTGGGTTCGTCGCTGCGTTCACGACGCGCCACTGCCAACGCCTCGGTGACCTGGCCGCGGGAACGGTTGTCATCCGAGAGCGGTTCGCCACCACCGCCGGCAACCACCTCGCCTACCTCACGCTGCCACCGCCCCCGGGACTCAACTGGGACGTCGCCGCGATCACCTCCGACGAAGTGTTCGTCATCCGTCGGTATCTCGAACGACGATCCACGCTCCCGCCTCACTCACGGATGCATCTCGCCGCGACCCTCGGGCAACGGATCCGCACGCGCATCCCCGGCGTTGATCCTTCGATGTTCGACGAACAACTCCTCGAATGGGCGCTCGCCCGCAAAGAAGGTCGCATCTAATTGCCCGTCCGGCTTCGCTCTCAGGGCTTGAGAGTGAGACTCCGCGTCGACCGGCGCGGGACGCCTCCCGGGTTGCTCGACTCCGCTGCGCTGCGTCTCGGGCGTGAGTTGGTGGTCAGGTCGTTGACGACAGCCAGTTGAAGGGGGCGACGCCGAGGTTGCGGACGACGGTGAACACCAGGACCGCAGTGACGAGTGCGATGACCGTCGACCGGTTCACGTGCGGGACTCGGGCCGTGCGATCACCGAGGCCCTGACGGAGGACGGCGACGGCGATCCAGATGAGCACCGGCGCGGCGAGGACGAACACGGCGTTGAAGTCCAGCGCGCCGATCACGTTGCCCCGGAACAGTTGGTGAGCAGCTCGGGTCGCGCCGCAAAGCGGGCAGTCGAGCCCCGTCATCGCTTTGAACGGGCACAGCCTCGGTCCACCTGCGGGGTCGATCAACGCCGACGCCACACAGATCCCGCCGACCAGGCCGGCGGCGATCACCGTCGGACGGCGGCTGCGAACCGCGGTCGGCGGCGAGACGGTGGTGGTCACCGCTCCACGGTAGACCGGCCGGCGTTGACCTCTCGTCACCTGCGCTCGTAGCGTGGCGGTCCCGCCGAGTTCGACGAAGTCTGAGGAGCACCACATGTCCGAATGGGGATTCGAAACGCGCCAGGTCCACGCCGGGGCTGAGCCCGACCCGACCACCGGGGCCCGCGCCGTCCCGATCTACCAGACGACGTCGTACGTGTTCCGCGACACCCAGCACGCCGCCGACCTCTTCGGGCTCGCCGAGATGGGCAACATCTACACCCGAATCATGAACCCGACCCAGGCCGTGTTCGAGGAGCGCGTCGCCGCGCTCGAAGGTGGCATCGGCGCTCTCGCCACCGCCAGTGGACAGGCCGCGCAAACCATCGCACTGCTGAACCTGGCCGAGAACGGTGGGCACATCGTCTCGAGTTCGTCGCTCTACGGCGGGACGTACAGCCAACTCCACTACACGTTCCCGAAGATGGGCATCGAGGTGTCCTTCGTCGACGACCCCGACGACCTCGACGCATGGAAGGCCGCGATCCGGCCCAACACCAAGGCGTTCTACGGCGAATCCATCGGAAATCCGAAGGGCGACATCTTCGACTTCGCCGGCGTCTCGGACATCGCCCACGCCGCCGGTATCCCACTCGTGATCGACAACACGCTCGCGTCGCCGTACCTCTGCCAGCCGCTCTCGCACGGCGCCGACATCGTCACGCACTCGGCGACGAAGTTCATCGGCGGTCACGGAACCTCGATCGGCGGAATTATCGTCGACGGTGGAACCTTCGACTACGAAGGCAGCGGTCGGTTCCCGAACTTCACCGAGCCGGACCCGAGCTATCACGGTCTCGCGTTCTCGAGCTTGCCCGAAGGACTGTGGCCGGCCCGCTACATCCTCAAAGCTCGCCTCGTCTACATGCGCGACATCGGCGCGGCCATCTCGCCGTTCAACGCGTTCATGATGATCCAAGGCCTCGAGACGTTGAGCCTGCGCATGGAGCGCCATTCCCAGAACGGGCTCGCGGTGGCGAAGTGGCTCGAGGCGCGCGACGAAGTGGAGTGGGTCGCCTACCCGGGCCTCGAGACCAGCAAGTGGCACGCGCGCACGGCGGAGTACCTGCCGAACGGCTCGGGTGCGATCGTGGCCTTCGGCATCAAGGGCGGCATGGAAGCGGGCAAGACGTTCATCAACAGCCTTGAGTTGTTCAGCCACCTCGCCAACGTCGGTGACGTGCGTAGCCTCGCCATCCACCCCGCGAGCACGACCCACCAACAGCTCACCGCCGACGAGCAGGCCAGCGCCGGCGTCAGCCCAGAACTCATCCGGCTCTCCGTCGGCATCGAGTCCATCGACGACATCACCGCGGATCTCGACGCAGGATTCCGTGCGGCGAAAGGTGCCTGAACCCGAGTCGCACTCATGAACCAGCCGGTGCCCGTCACCGGCGCGTGGCGACCCGGGGATCCCCCGGGTCGCCGTCAGTTCGCCTCGCTCTTCGACGCGCGTCCGCACGTGTTGGAGAGCGGCGGTCGGCTGGCCCACGTGTCGGTGGCGTACGAGACCTGGGGTGAACTCGACGCCGATGGGTCCAACGCCGTGCTCGTGCTGCACGCGCTCACCGGTGACAGTCACGCGACGGGGCCGGCGAGTTCGGGTCATCTCCAACCAGGGTGGTGGGACCGCGTCGTCGGTCCGGGACTGGCGGTGGACACGAATCGGTACTTCGTCGTATGTCCGAACGTGCTCGGCGGTTGCCAAGGAACCACCGGACCTGCGTCTGACGATCCGGCCACCGGACTGCCCTACGGCTCGACCTTTCCCGTCGTCACCATTCGAGACCAGGTGGTGGTCGAGTGCGCACT
>JANYJV010000098.1 GCA_025361725.1 Acidimicrobiia bacterium
CGCACGTCCGGATCGTCGGCGCCATTGGCGCGTCGGAACTCCGGGAAGTCCATGAAGTTGGTGCCGAGCGCGTTCACCTGCACGCCGGTCCGTGCCACTTCGCCGGCCACGTTCTTCACCAACATGTTCGCGGCGGCCCGCGCCGCGGAATACAACGGCGCCCCCGGAGTCGGTCGGGCGCCGGCCGCGCTGGTGAGCATCAAGACCTGACCCGAACCGGCGGCGACCATCGCCGGGACGACGGCGCGCAGGAAGTGGTATGGCGCCTCGATGCACCCGCGCGTGACCGCGTGGAGATCATCGACCGTCGAGTCGGTGAACCGGCCGATCACGATCTGGCCCGAGAAGGCACACGCCGCGTCGATCCGACCGAAACGATCCAGCGCCCCGGCAACCAACGCCGGAGCACTCGCCGGGTCGGCGAGATCTCGGGGTGCATCGATCACTGCGACGGTTGATCCGAGCGCTTCCAACTCCTCGACGAGACCATCGAGCGGATGCGCGATGGCGAGGTCGTGGCCGCGATCGGCGAGCACCCGCGCCAGCGCGGGGCCGACGAAGAAGCTGCCGTCGGCGATGAGCGCGACGCGCCGGACGGGTTCAGGGTTGGTCATGGCCAGACCGTAGACGGAGCCGCCGCGGCCGAGCACCTACGCTCCGCGGTTGTCCGAACTGCCGGTTCACCCCCGAATCAGTTGTCCTGATCGCCCCAACCTGGAGGAAGTCGTGCGCGCTGCCGTTCTCGAAGCCCCGAACACACCGGTACTGATCGACGACATCGACATCCGCGCGCCCAAACGCGGCGAAGTGCTGGTCCGTGTCGTCGCGTGCGGAGTGTGTCACTCGGACCTGTCGATCGTCGACGGCTCGTTCCCCGCGCCACTCCCGGTGGTTCTCGGCCATGAGGCCGCGGGCGTGGTGGAGGCAGTCGGTGACGACGTCAGCTCGGTGGCACCCGGCGACCAGGTGGTGCTCACGCCACTACCGGCCTGCGGCCAGTGCTACTTCTGCACTCGCGGCCAGCCCACCTTGTGCGCCGTGTACGGCGCGTCGCTGTTCTCGAACTTGTTGCCGGACGGCACGAGCCCGTTGTCGCGGCGCGGCGAGATCGTCTACCGCGGACTCGCGACTGCCGCGTGGGCGGAAAAGGCCATCATGCCGGAGGCCGGTGTGGTGAAGGTCGACGCGGACGTACCGCTCGAGGTGGCGTGCGTGTTGGGGTGCGCGGTGCAGACCGGCGTGGGCGCGGTCCTGAACACCGCCAAGGTCGAGGAAGGCGCCACCGTGCTCGTGCTCGGCGCGGGCGGTATCGGTATTGCGGTCACCCAAGGTGCGCGCCTCGCCGCGGCGTCACGGGTGATCGTCGTGGATCCGGTGGCCGAACGACGCGAGGCGGCGTTGACCTTCGGTGCCACGGACGTCTGTGACCCCGGCGCCGACGACCCGGTGGCCATGGCCTTCGCGCTGACGAACGGCATCGGCGTCGACTACTCGTTCGAGGCCGCGGGGCAGGCAGCCTTGATCGAGCAGGGGATCATGGCAACCCGCGCGGGTGGGACGATTGTGTGTGTGGGTGCGCCGCCGCTGGAGCAGGGCATCAGCATTCCGATGGTGGTGGGTTTCACCGCCACGGAGAAGAAGTTGATTGGTTGCCTGCTCGGGTCGGTGTACGCCCAACGGGACATCCCGCGCCTGCTCGCGTTGTGGAAGGTGGGACGGCTCGACCTTGAAGGCATGATCACGCAGCGGTTGCCACTCGCCGAGACCGAGGCGGCCCTGGACTCGATGCGCCGGCGCGAGGGCATCCGCACTGTCCTGAGCGTGGGTTCGTGAGCGCCGCGGAAAGCGCGCTGAGGTCCAGCAGTTGCGGCGCGGGGCCCGACCGGCCCGGCCCGCAGGGCCAAGAGGGGGAGTTGTGAACGCGTCTGCCGCACCGGGCGCGGACGACGGCACGCTGCTCGAGGAGGCACGCGTCGGCGCGAGTGACTCGTTGCGCGACTTGGTGCACGCGTTCGTGCGCGCGCATCCTCAGACCGACGAGGCGTACGCGCAGATTCAGCACCACGCCCGCGAGCTGATCGCGATCCTCGATGCTGCGCCGCGGCGCGATCGCATGGCACTCATGCAAGCGGCGCGTGACAGTCACGGTGGAACGTTCCCGGTCGGGATTGCCGCGGGTGGATTCAATGACCGCGCGGTTGCCGGCCTCGCGAACCCCACAGCTGTGGACATCAAGGTCGAGCCGGGCGGCGAGGAAGTGGTCGCTCAGGTGTTCTTCCGCAAAGGCTTCGAGGGCCCGCCCGGACGCGCTCATGGGGGCATCGTGGCCGCGACCTTCGACGACGTCACGGGATTCATCATCGGTCGGATCGGCCAACCCGCCTTCACGGGAGAGCTGACCGTTCGCTACGTGAACGCCGTGCCGATCGAAACGCCGATCGAGATGCGCGCTCGTCTCGACGGTCAGGAGCGCCGCAAGCTCTTCATCAGTGCTGAGGCCACGGCGAACGGTGTGGTCGTCGCTACCTGTAAGGCGATCTACATCACCATCGACCCCAGCGTCTTCGCCGCCGCCCCGGACCCACGCTGACCGTCTGACCTGCGCGCGCTTTGGGGGTCGCGGACGCCCCAAAGTGCACGGAAGTCGATGCGCGCTGACGAGAACGGGCGATCGCGGAGTGGCTTCCGGCTTCGCGTTACCTCAGAGACTCGGTGGAGACGCCGAAGTAGTCCTGATACGGGCGGGCGCGTTCGCGCCATTCGGCTTCGTCGAGTTCGGTGGCGTCCCATGTGTAGGTGTGGACGCCGTGCGCGCCTTGGGGGTTGGCCTTGAGGTAGTCACGCATCCGTTGTTCGGTCTCAGCCGTGAGCTCGATTCCGAGCGCGTCGTAGACCGCGCCGATCGTCCCGAACGGATCCTTCATGAACTCGGCGAACTGCAGGTCGACGACGCGCGCCGGGTCGACGATGCCGTCGGCGCGGACCGCAACTGAGCGATCGAGTCCGTCGATGATGTACTCGGCGAACTCGGCTGCCGCCTCGGGGATCGTGGTGCGGTCCGTGGCGAGCTGCCGGAGTTTCGCGACCAGTGAACTGATCGACGCGATGACGCGCAGTGGATCGCGATGCGTCTGCACGAGTACCGCGTTCGGATACTCGGCGAGCAGTGCGCCGAGCGACCAGATGTGACCAGGGGACTTGAGCACCCAACGATTCGTCGGATGCCGAGACTGCAGGTTCTGCAAGAAGATGCGATGCCACGCGTACAGCGATGCCATATCGGCTTCGTGGAGGAGCCAGTTGCCGTAGCTCGGTACGCGGTACTGCGTGGGGAAGATCATGGACCGGAAGTCCGAACCGGTCATCCGTACGCACTCTTGCGGAAGCCGTGCGCCCATCGGATGCATCGCTCGGAACCCGGGGAGCACGAGATCCACCATCTCGAGCGTGGCGTCGACTTCGGCGATACGCGGATCGGTGTCGTAGGTGGCGGTCTCGGGTGGGGGTGACGGGTGGTCCACTTCCCAGGTCAGTGGGACGCGAGTCTCGGGATCGAGGGCCAAGAGGTCGTGGAGGATCGTGGTACCGGTGCGACCCTGGCCGACGATCACGATCGGCGGCACCACATCCGTGCGCGCGATCTCGGGGTGGCGGTTGCGTTCGGCGGTGATCGTGAGTCGGTCCCGCAAGTACCCGGTGATGTCGCCGGGGACCATGACCTGGCCGATGTCGTTGAGCTCGGCTTCTCGGTCCAGCGCGTCGACCAGCACTTCGAGTGGCTCCCGCCAGGTGGGGGCGCCGAAGTCATCGGATCCCGCCTCGGTGCAAGCCGCGTCGATGAGGGACTCGATGTCAATGGCCATGACTCGGACCCTAGTGATAGACGAACGCTTCTGACTTCGGGGGTGACCATGACATTGGACAGTGAAAGTCGGGCTGCGTTCAACGAGTTGTTGACGACGCTCGGTGAAGTCGCCGACCGGTACGCGGGCGACGAGTGGGGGATCGCAGGGCCCGAGGACACTGCGGGCGCACTGCGCGCGGTCGCGCACCTGCTCGAAGGTGGTCTGCTCGGCCACTTCGAGGATGATCCGACGACCCCCGTCTTCCGGCCGATCGTCAGCACCACTCGGAAGAGCCTCGGCGACAACGCGGACGCCATCTACTTCGACACTGCGGTGTCGAACGCGTACGGGTACCTTGTGACCGGGAACACCGCGGGCGCGATCTACACCAGCTTCACGCTCGAAGAAGGTGGCGGCGATGGTGGCTATCCCGACCGCACCGGCGGGATCATCAACGACACCCAGTTCGACGTCGACGCGTCCGGAGACTTCGCCATCCGGCTCGGTGGTCCGGCGCAGGACCGGAACTGGATGCCGTTGACGGATGCGACCACGCGCATCACGTCGCGCCACTACTGGGAAGAGCGGTGGCGTCCGGGTGCCGAGCCGGTGCGCGATGTGCGACTGGCCGTGGAGGTGATGGGCTCCACCGAACCGCCGCCACCACCGTCGGATGCGTCGGTCGCGGCCGGACTACGACGGGTGGCCAACTACGTGGCGTCCCGCACCGTCGGGATGGGTCCGCCGGGGACTCGTGTGCAACCGGCGTTCGTGTCCACGGAGCCGAATGTGTTCCCGCCGCCGGTCACACCGTCCGACCATCCGCTCGCCGCGATCGACGCCGCGTATTCGATGGCGCCCTACGTGCTCGGCCCCGACGACGCGCTGGTCATGCGCGCGCTGTGGCCGGAGTGTCGGTGCGCCAACGTGATGCTCTGGAACCGCTACCTCCAGACCTACGACTACGTCCACCGTTCCGTGTCGCTCAACCGAGCCCAGACTCAGCTCGATGACGACGGGTGGTTCACCGTCGTCATCTCGAACCGCAACCCCGGCGTCGCCAACTGGATCGACACCGAGGGCAAGTGGTTCGGTCTCGTGTTCTGGCGGTTCATGCTGCCCGAAGGCCCGATCGAGACCCCGCAGGCGTCCGTTGTCCCCATCGACTCTCTGGCACCCTGAATTTGGGATGGGCTATTCCTCGGTGATGTTGTAGTGGCCGACGTAGTTCGCGAAGGTCGCGCGCACGTGGTCCTCGTCGAGGCCGACGGACTCGAAGGTGTAGCTGTGGGTGCCGTGCTTGGCACGCGGCTTGTTGGCCAGGTAGTCACGGATGCGCGCGTCGTGGCCGGCAGGCCAGTCCAGGTCCAGCTGGTCGTAGAGCCCGTGCACCTGGGCGACCGGATCAGCCATGAGATCAACGAAGTGGGAGTCGACGATGCGGTCGGCGGGAACCGAACCGTCGGACCGCTGTGCGATCGCGCCCTCCAGGAACATCTGGTACGTGATCTCCATCATCGGCCCGAGCGCCTCGACGTCGACGACGTCACTCCGCATGAATCGCAGCACGCCGAGGAGGCTCGTGAGCGACGCGATGAACTTGCGAGGATCGCGATGGGTGTGAATGACGAGCGCATCCGGGTACTCGGAGAAGAGTTGCGGCAAGGTCGATACGTGGGCCGGTGACTTCAACAACCACCGGCGAGGGTCGCCGCTCGGAAGCGCGCCGCGTGGATCGCCGGCGTGTTGGAAAGTCTGGAGCATGCGGCGATGGAGTCGGTAGACACGCTCCAGCGCATCGAGGTGTTCGAGCTGCCAACCGGTGAAGCTCGGTGTGGCGTAGTGCATGGACCAGTACGGGCCGGCGAAGTCATAGGCCAGGAAGTGCACGCACTCGCACGGCAGATTGCTCGCAAGTTCGTGCATGGTCATGAAGCCAGGGTGAATGTCCGCCCAGAACTCCTGCTCGGACTCCGCGAGCCGCAAGCGCTCGGCGCGATCGGCGACCGGGTCGGTGAGGCGCGGCAACGGCTGCACCGCTTCCCACGCGATCGGGGCGCGCAAGGACGGGTCGAGCGCGAGGAGTTCCAGGAGGATGGTGGTCCCGGTCCGGGGTGGTCCGACGACGAACAAGGGCGCGTCGATCTGCTCGTCCTTGACCGTCGGCGTCGTGGACCAATGCGCCTGGAGGTGCAACCAGGTCTCGAGCATGCGGGTGATCTCGGCGCGCGTGAGCACGCGCTCGCGCAGGTGGAGGTTGGCTTCCTGATGGACCGACCTGACGAACTCGCGATAGGCGGTCTCCCACCCAGCCCAGTCCTCGCGGCCGATGTCGGTGATCCCAGTGGTGTGCTTGGCGTTTTCCAGCAGCTCGTCGGCGTCCAACGGCGCGAAGGACCGGGGGTCGCCGATCGTCTCGCCGATGAGATTCAGCCGTCGGACCCAATCCGGATGCTGCAACGTCATTGTCCTCTTGCTCCTTCGGAGCGGGCCGGACGACCCCGCTTCGTTGTCGTATTGGCTGGACCGCGTGCCGGGTCCCACTCAGCTCGGGTCCCCTCGTCGAAGGTATTCGCGGAGTTTCACGCGGAATATCAAGTTTCGGACGGTTTCTGGCCGAAAAGGAGGAACCACCCAATACAGCCGTCGGAAGGGGTCACGGTGACCACGCGAACCGAACCGTCGTCCCCGCGAGCGAAGCAGACCCTCGACGAGATGATGGCGAGCCGCACGACGCAGAAGCTACCGGCTCCTCCGGTTTTCACGCGGGAGGTCGTCGCGGTTCCGGAGGCCGGTCGAGGAAAGAAGGGCGCATCCGACCTCGAAGCCGCGATCCGGACCAACGCGGAGGCAGCCCAAGAAGCGCGTCGGGTTGCGCTGACGCAGCGAAAGGCCCTCGAAGAGATCGCGGCGCAGCGGGTCGACATCGAGAAGCAACTCGCCGGGTTGCGGCGGGAGATGGCCGAAGAACGGTCTGAACACGAGCGCCTGGTCGCGCAGGCGCGCTTCCGTGCGACCCAAGAGGAACGCCGCCGCCACGAGACCACTCCCGACGCGCCCGCGCCAGGCGCCCCTGGCGAATCTGTCGTCGCGTCACCGGCGATGCGAGCGGTGCAGGGTCAGATCGCCGAACGCGAACAACTCGGAGACTCGCACCGGCAACGACTCTTGGAGGCGTTGCGAGAACGCGATGCCACGCGCCTCGAGCTCCAGCGCGTCAGTGACGCACGCACGCATGCGGAACGTCGACTCGAGCGCGTGACCGAGGTCCTGCACCGCGCGACCAGTTCACCAGGTCCGCGCCCATCCGGGGACGACGGTGTCGAGACACAGGCCGTCCGAGGGTTGCGCGACGAGTTGGCCGTGGCGATTGCCCGCGCCAAGTCCGCCGAGTCGCGCACGAACGAACTGCGTGACGAAATCGAAGCGGTGAAGGGTCAACGCGGTGCGACCACGGAGTCACTCGAGGCGACCCGCGATGATCTCGAGACCGCGCGGGACGAGCTGGCGTCGCTCCACGCGCAACTGATTGGCCTCGAGGCCGAGCAGCGCACGGGCGCGTCTGATCCGGATCGCATCGAGCTGGCGCAGGCTCGGGCGCGTGAGCTGGAAGCGGAGGTCCACGAGGCCCACGAACGCGCCGCGGCCGCCGAGCGGCAGGTGTCCGAACTCACTGCGTCCTTGCAGTCGACCGCCGACCGGGCCGACTTGTCACTCGCAGTCACCCATGACGTGCAGGGGGAGCTCGCGGAGGCACGAGCTCGTTATGCGGCGGCGGAAGACGAAGTCATCGAGGTTGCGAGTCGCGCGCGTCAGGTGGAAGCGGAGTTTCGGGCGCGCACGTCGGAACTGGAAGCGCAGCTCGACGCGGCGGTCATCGAGCACGGCCATCATGCGGTCGATCTCGAAGCGACCCACGCGGCGACGGCCGCAGAGCTCACCTCGGCGAGCGCGCAGGCGGAGCATCTCGCGCATCAGATCGACGACGCCCTGGCGCGGATCGGTCAGCTCGAGACTGCGCTCGCAGCGACGACCGCCGAGTTGGCCGACACCGCCGATCACTTGACGGCCCGTGAAGCTGATTTCGCGGACGCTCGCGATCAGTTGGCGATACGAGACTTCGAGCTGGCCGACCTTGCGGACCGACTGCAGGTTCGTGACGCGGAGCATGCAGCCCTCGGAGCCCAGCTGAGCGCATCAGTGGACCAGCTGGATCGTCAAGGAACGGAGCTCGCTGACCTCGCAAGCGAGTTCTCAACGCGCGAGGTGCGGCTGGAGCAACTCGAAGCGGCGTGGACGACTGCGGTGGACGAGTCCTCCGCCGCCCTTGCGCGTGCTGAAGCATCCGAGGCCGCGCTCGACCTCGCGCATCGTGACGCGGCCGTGGCGGACGCCGCGCTGGGAACCGCACGCGCCGAGCGCGACGTCGCGGTGGCCCAGGCCGACTCGCTGACGTTGGAGCTGGAGCAGCAGCAGGCGGCACGCGAACGAGCCGAGGGCGTTGCCGCGGAGCACGAGCGGATGCACCTCGAAGTCGAAACCGACCACGGCGACGCATTGGCCCGGTTGGATGAGCTGAGCCGCGAACTCGGCGTCCTGCGCGCGGATCGGGAAGTACTGGTCGAGCGAACTGAGGTGATGGCGGAGCAGACCGAGCAGCTCCAGCTCGAACTCGCGGCGGCGCGCGTGCGCGCCGAGGACCTCGAGGTCACCCGATCGAAGGATCGACGCGTGGCCGAACAGGCCATAGATGCGCTTCGGGCGAAGACGGAGACCGCCACCGCGCGTGCTGCGCAGGTCGAGTCCGAGATGCAGGAGCTGCGATCGCGCCACGGCGACGAGCGCGATCGTTTTGCCCGCGACTTGGATGCCGCGCAGGCACGCGCCGACGAGGAAGAACGTCAGCGACTCGCAGAGGATCTCGCGGCGGCGCAGGTTCGGGTGGCTGACGTCGAACATGAGCTGAACACGGTCCGGGTCGACGCCGCGGAGCTCGGGCGAGAACGTGATGCGGCCCGCCGGCGCGCGGAAGAGGTCGAACGTGCGCTCGAGCAGGCCGCGTCGACGGTGCCGGAGGCGCCGGCGCGACCCGACCCGCCGCGGCCGGCGTCACCACCGCGCGCTTCCGCTCCGAGCCCGACACCCGAGCCGACGTCCGAGCCGGAGCCGGAGGTCACGGTTGTTCCGCCGGCCGAGCCGGTGCGGCCGCCCTCGGAACTCCGTCGAGCCGTCTTCGCGAGCCTGACCGAGTTGGCCGGCGACGGCTGATCAGCCGGGCGGATCCACCGAAACCTCGTTGAGGACGGTGGCACCGAGATCGGGGAACACTTTGGCGACCTTGCCGAGCAGGTACTCGCCGTAGGTTCCCTCGAACGCGTGCACATCGGCATCGTCCCATCGCTTCGTCGGCACCGGCAACGCCGAGCCGGGAATCGGAAGCGTTTCGATCGGTGCGTCCCAGTCGGGATCGAAGAAGAACGGGATCGAGATCCGTTCCCCATCGTGGGGCGAGCGCACTCGGTGCGGCGTCGAGCGGTAGCGACCGGCGGTGAGGCGCTCGAGCATGTCGCCGATGTTGCAGACGAAGACGTCCGGGTCCGGCGCCACGGTGACCCACCCGGCATCGGTCCGGACCTCGAGACCGCCGCACTGGTCCTGCCACAACATCGTGAGGAAGCCGTAGTCGGTGTGCTCGCCCACGCCGTGGTCGGGCGCGCCGTGAATCGGCGGCGGATAGTGGAAGAGGCGGAGCAGGATCACCGGGTCTTGGAACCAGTGGTTGGTCAGCGTGTCCGGCCCGAGTCCGAGCCCCATCGAGATCGCCCGAACGAGATTTCGGCCGACGGATTCCAGTGCGCTGAGGTAGTCGGTGAGCACCGGTCGGAGCGCGCTCGGTGTCTCGGGCCACAGGTTCGGACCGTGAAGCGGGAGACCCGCGGCGACGCGCGCATCGGCCGGATCGATTTCGCGTCCGAAGTAGTACCCCTCCTTATGGTCGGGTGTGCCGGAGGTGAGTTCACCGTGAAGTGGGAACCAGCCGCGCCATGCTCGACCGCCGTGGATCATCGCCACGCTCGCCTTCTCCGCTTCCGGAAGTGCGAAGAACTCTCGGGCGAGGGCCGCGACGCGAGAACACAATGCGGGATCGACGCCGTGGTTGACGACGGTGAAGAAGCCGAACTCGCGGCACGCGGCGTCGATCTCCTGGGCGACCGCGTTGACGTCGCTGCCGGCGAGCAGGGGCGCGAGGTCGACACGCGGCATCGAGGTTGGGTCCAGATCTTCGATGCGATCAGTCACGCGCACGATTCTTCCTGCGCGCGGGGCTTCCGAGCAATGGAGAGCCGGCGCCTACGGTCTGATCCGTGGAGTTGTTCGCGGGTGACGACATCGCCAAGGGGTACGCCGCGGCGCGCCCGGCGGTGCATCGTGTGGTCGTCGGTCGAGCCTTCGCCCAGCTGGGGGCCGAGTGTGGCCGCCACCGGATCCTCGATGTGGGGTGTGGTGCCGGCGCCTCGACGCGTGCCGCGGCACCGTGGGCGCAGGCGATTGTGGGTCTGGACTCGGAGATCCAGATGATCAGGAACGCCCGAACTGTCGGCGGCGGTCCCGGTTACATCGTGGGTGCGGCCGAGGCGATCCCGCTCGGGACGGACACCGTGGACGTCCTGACCACCGCCGGAGCGTTGGACTTCGTGGACCTCGCGCGGTTTCGCTCCGAAGTCGCGCGCGTGCTCGCTCCTCGGGGCGTCGTCGTGGTCTATGACTTCGCGACGGGGCGCCGGAGCGCGGACGCGCCGGGGCTGGAGCGCGCGTACAACGAGTTTGCGCGTCGTTGGCCGCGGCCGACCGACGGTCGGCACGCGGTCGACACCAGCGTGCTCGCGGCCGCCGGATTTTCGGTCGGTTCGGGCGATCAGATGATCGTCTCGATCGCGATGAATGCGAACGCGTACGTCGCCTACCTCATGACCGAGACCAACGTGGCGGCCGCGGTTCAACGCGGGGAGCCGGCGGCGCGCGTGCGGCAATGGTGTGTTGAACGATTCTCGCCGCTGCTCACCGAGCCGCGGGTCATCGAGTTCGATGCCTGGTACGCCATCGTCACGCCGACGGGTTGAGGCCGGGACGGTCAGGCGATCATGCCGTCGAGCAACGTCCGGAACATGATGAGATCGTCGGGATCGCCCGGCCGTTCCATCTGGCCGTACGCCATGCCGCGCGTGCTCGTGCGCACCGAAACGATGGCAAATCGCAACGCACCGAACACCTCGTACCAGTGCAAGTTCTCGGGGGTGTAGCCGGTCAGGTCCTCGTAGATGGCGCACACGACCTCGGGGGTCATGAAGTCCGGGAGGCCCGGCATCTCGAACCGGACCGCGAGATCTTGGAAGAACCGGTGGAGGAAGACCATCCACGCAATGTCGACCTCGCGTGGCCCGACGGTCGCCATCTCCCAGTCCAGGACCGCCACCGGTTCGAAGTCCCGGTAGAGCATGTTGCCGATGCGGCTGTCGCCCCAGTTGAGGACGGTCTCGCGGTCGGCCGGTTGACGGGGGACGAGCCAATCGAAGGTGCGCTCGATCAAGGGGTAGGTGACGCCTTCACGCGCCCACTCGTAGTACGCGCGCTGGCCGTCGAGCTGCGCGGTCATCGCCGACGCCGCCGGGTCGGGCCCGGTGATGAAGCTGAGGTCCGCATTCGCCGGAGTGATCGTGTGCACCTGGGCGATCACGTCGACCGAGCGGGTCAGCAACGAGTCGCGCTGTTCGGGGGCGGCGTCCATGATCCAGCCGCCGAAGACGTAGGGCGGGACATCGGGCGCGGCTTCGCCGTCGACGCGTTCCATGACCAGGAACGGGGTGCCGAGCCACTTGGAGTCGGTCTCGAGGTATCGGCAGACGGGCGCCGGGGCGGTCGTCCGCTCTCGCACGAGGTCCATACACCGACGCTGGAGATCGAGGTCGTAGGTCTGGAAGACCGGATACACGTCCGGCATTGGCGCGAGACGGGCGACGAGGCGATCCCGGTTGCCATCGGGGGTCACCACCGTGAAGAGCACGGTCTCACTCGACATGCCGTTACCGGGCTCGCCGAGATCCTCGACGCGTGCACCGGAACCCATGGTGTGCTCGACCCAACAGGAGAGCGCCGGCAGTGTCTCGGCCGGGTCGCGCCGCCACGGCGTGGTCAGCGTTGCCGGATCCATGTCAGCCATGTGGCGGTTCCTCGGTCATCGTCGAATGCTGAACGGCGAGATTGCTCGGTCGGTCGGCGACGGGTCAACATCGCCGATCACCGACGCGAGTCTCACCGGGTGTCGGGTGATCGTGAGAGGGTAGGGCCAGATGCTGACTGCGACCGTGCTTGCGCTCGTCGCGGCCCTGTTGCATGCGGCCTGGAACCTGCTCATCAAGACCGCCCACGACCGTGACCTTGCCGCGTGGGGTCAGTTCGTCTTCGGCGGCGTGGCGCTGGCACCCGTGTTCTTCTTCGCAGGTTTCCCCGAGCTGGCGTCACTTCCGTTCTTGCTCGCCTCGGCGGTGATCCACGTGCTGTACGTACGGGCGCTCGTCGCGGCCTACCAGCACGGCGACTTCTCCCTTGCCTACCCACTCGCACGCGGCGGCGGCGCGCTGACCGCCGCCGTGCTCGGTGTGATCGCACTGGGTGACGGGCTGGGCTTCCTCGGCTGGCTTTCCCTGGGTGTGGTGACGATCGGCTTGGCGTCCTTGATCCGGCCGGGAGCGCCGCGCACCGAGGTCGTCTACGCATTGCTGACCGCGGTGCTCATCGGTACCTACACCGTCATCGACGCCGCCGGCGCGCGCCACACGAGTAACGGATTTGCCTACGGCGTTGCACTCACGTGCTTGAGCGCGGTGACGCTCAGCATCGTCGGGGTGGCGCGCGGCCGGGGTCGCGCGTTCGTGAGTTCCGTGCGCCGCAGTTGGCCACGCCACCTGCTGTCCGGGATCTGTCTCGCAACGGCGTACTCGCTCGTGCTCGTCGCAGTTCGGTTCGCGTCCGTCGGCTACGTGGCGACGTTGCGCGAGTCCTCCGTCGTCCTCGGCGCTGCGCTCGGTTGGCTGCTGCTGAAAGAGCGACTCGGCCTCCGCCGCCTCATCTCCGCCGCCATCGTCACCGTCGGCCTCGTCGCCCTCATCGTGAGCCAGTAATTAGTTTCACGGGGAGTTCTTTGAGTGCGTTGTTGAGGTTGGAGCGTTGGCGCTTCGGGGTGCCGGTGAGTTCGATGGTGGGGAAGTGGTTGAGGAGTTCCTCGAAGAACACGCGACCCTCGAGGCGCGCCAGGTGGATGCCCAGGCAGAAGTGTTCGCCGGTTCCAAAGGACAGGTGCGGGTTCGGGTCCCGATGGATGTCGAACTCGTCGGGCCGCACGAACACGGTCTCGTCGCGATTGGCGGAGGTGTAGATCATGGCAACCTTGTCGCCCGCTTTGATCTGCGCCCCGCCGAGTTCGGTGTCCGCCGTCGCGGTGCGTCGGAAGTAATGCAATGGGTTCACGTACCGCAGGATCTCTTCGACCGCGCCGGGAATCAGCGACGGGTCGGCGCGCAATTCTGCGAGTTGGGCCGGGTGTTCGAGCAGGGCGAGCAGGCCCGAGGACAACATCGTGCGGGTGGTGTCGTTGCCCGCGGTCACGAGTTGCACGAAGAAGCTGCCGAACTGGATGTCGGTCATCGCTTCACCGTCGACCTCGCTGTTGATCACGAGGGTGGTCAGGTCCTCCGCGGGTTCGGACCGCCGACGCCCGGCGAGTTCGATCGCGTACATCGCCATCTCGACGGTGGCGCTCATCGCCGCGTCGGCTGCGTACCCCGCGGCGATGTCGGGGTCCTGCCCGCCTGAGTTCATTTCGGACCAGTGGTGAATCTTCGGCCAGTCCTCAACCGGGATGCCCATCAACTCGCCCACCACTTGCGACGGCAACTTCGCACAGACGTCGTGCACGAAGTCCAACTCGCGATCTCCGGCATCGGCCAGGATCGTCTGACAGATCTCGCGGATCCGACCTTCGAGTCGGGCCATGACCCGCGGCGCGAACTCGGGCGAGACGTTCCGACGGTACGCAAGATGGCGGGGCGGATCCATCGCCAGCAGCATGTCCTGCATCATTGCCAGACTCTCCGGCGGCAGGTCCTCGAGCACCACTCCACCAGTGGCGGCGGAGAAGAGCACTGCCTCCCGTGCCACCTGCACCACATCCGCATGGCGTAACACCGCCCAGTAGCCGGGCTCGCCCGGCATGTCCTGCCAGACCACCGGCTCCTCCCGCCGGAGCCGGGCAAACACGTCGTGCGGTGGACCGGCGATGTATCCCGTCGGGTCATACAGGTCGTACGCCATCGTCAACATCTCCTCGAGTGGGCCGCGTCAGCAGGCCGGCGGCGTGAACGGCTCGCACGCTACCGGCCGGCCCTTTCCTGCATCACCTACGCTGCGTGGGACTCAAGGGGGATTCACAATGATTCGTCGCTCGCGCGCGCTGGCACTGCTCGGAATCGGTGGATTGATCACGGCGACGGTGCTCGGCACCGTAGTGATCGCAGGCGCACATGACGACCACCCGTCGAAGTCGAAAGCGAAGTCGAAGCACCCGCAGGCACATGAGATGGCGAACATGCCGGGCATGAAGATGAGCGGCGCCAAGAGCAGCGGTACCAAGACCGACGACAAGGGACTGTCGCTCCTCAGCAATGGCCATCACGCCATGATCGGGACCGAAGAACACGCGCTGAGCCCGGCGGACCGCACCACGCTCTCCGCCCAGATCTCGGCAACGATCGATGCTGCGAAGCGATACCCGACGGTCGCCGACGCGCTCGCCGGGGGGTATCAGCAAGTTGGTCCGTACATGCCTGGGATCGGCGCGCACTACATCAGCTACGCCGGTGGTCAGGGACTCAACCCCGACGGAGTGATGGATGCCGCCGACCTCGCCCACCCTCTCGCCATCGTGTACGACGGCACCGAACCGACCTCCGTGATCGCCGGGTTCATGTACTACTCGATGAGCCCGAAGCAACCGGCCGGCTTCGCGGGCACGAACGACGTGTGGCACTACCACGAATCGATCTGTCTGAAGTTCGGACCGAACGGCATCGAGACGCCGTACGGGCTTGACCGGTCGGCGACCAAGAAGGAGTGCACGGCCGCCGGGGCCAACCTCATGAAGCAGACGCAGTGGATGCTGCACGTGTGGTCGGTACCCGGGTGGGAATCCCGTCAAGGTCTCTTTGGTGAAGTCAACCCGGCACTCATGTGTGCCGACGGCAGCTACTACCAACTCGCGCCGAAGGATTGGCTCACGCACAAGAAGAACTCGTGCAAGGCCGGCGCCGCGTAAACGGGCGCGTTCATCGAACGCCCACTGCACGCGGCGATCAGTTCGGCTGGTGCAGTTCGAGTTCGGCCCGGAATGGTCGATGGTCGGAACCGACGGGGTCGAGGTCCTCCAGGCTCCGGACCTGAATCTCGCGAGAAATCACCAGGTGGTCCAAGCGAGCGACCAGCGTCGGCACCCAGCGCGGGAGCCACGGCGCGATCCCCCACGATGGCTTCACCGCTTTCCCGAGCACGGCGTGCGCATCTCGAAAGCGTCGGCTGAGCAAGCGTTCGTACGGGACCTGGAAGGTGCCCGCATTGAGGTCGCCGAGCACGATCGCCGGACCGTCGAGGTCCCGCAGGAGCGTTCGGAGTTCTCGCAGCTGATGCCGCCAGCGGGTGAAGCCGACCCGGGTACTCGGCGCATCCGGATGCACCGCGCGTACTTCAATCCCTTGCGCCGCGCGCTCTCCGTCGCCGTCGGTCGTCGACGAGGCCGTGATTCTGACCCACGTGGCCGCGATCAGCTGGAGTTCGCCGTGCTGTTCGACGCGCGCGGATTGGAGCTCGGTCCGGGAAAAGATGCCGACGGCGTACTCACCCTCGACCGGGTCGGGATGCACTCGGGACGGATAGCGCTGCGCACCGCCGAGGCGGTCGAAACGATCGACCAGGTCGACCGACAGCTCGGTCATCACGAGGATGTCTGCGTTGGCCTCGATGAGTTGGTTGATCGCGTCGTCCGGTTCGGGGTTGTCGAAGTACAGGTTGGCCAACGCCACGCTGAAGCTCGGTGCATCGCCGGTTCGGTGGCGCGACGGATCCGGGATCAACTTGGGAAGGAAGAGAGGGAGCGAGAGCACCACGACGATCGCGCCGGTGATGGCGAGCACCGGATGCCCGGCGATGACCGCGGCGACCGCGATGACCGCCGACGCGAGCACCGTCAACGGAACGAGGAGCTGCAACGCCGCGACCACGATGTTGCCGGACCAACGCGCCAAGCTCGTCGCGATCCCGATGAATGCCCCGATGACGATGAGTTCACGCGCCACCGTCCACGCGGTCGAGAGCATTGGCTACGCCGAGTGGGCGCGCAGATCGTCGAGCGTTGCCCACTCGAGCACCCGAGCGTGGGTGGCTTCGAGGACCACCTTGGGGGCCATGCCTGCCTCGAAGGCCTCCACCCAGCGTGACGCGCAGAGACACCACTGGTCTCCGGGGTTGAGCCCCGGGAATCCGTGCTGGGGCATCGGGGTCGAGAGGTCGTTGCCGGCTTGCGCCGAGAACTCGAGGAACGCAGCCGTCGTCACCACACAGACGGCGTGCACTCCGGCGTCGTCACCGCCGGAATTGCAACACCCGTCGCGATAGAAGCCGGTGAGCGGGTTCAAGCTGCACGGAGCCAACTCGGTACCGAGCACGTTGTGAGCCATGTCGCCATTTGAGCACAGCGGCTGATTCAGAGGCCGCGCCGATCGGGACCGGATGTCCACCGCCACGAGATCGAGATGCGGGGACCCGGCCGTGAGGTCTTGGGGACCGCGTGCTGCCAATCGCGCTGCGCGGCGCCACCCATCACCAACAGGTCGCCCGAGCCGGGGCTGATGTCGATGGAGGGTCCACCCCCGGTCGGTCGAACGAGAAACGGTCGGCAGGTTCCGAGCGTGACGATTGCAACCAACGTGTCGTCCAGATCTCGGAGTTCCCGATCTGCATGCCAGGCAACGCTGTCTTGGCCGTTGCGGTAGTAGTTGAAGCCGGGTCGGCGGAGCCGATGGCCGTACGTCTGCTCGAGTGCGTGCTGCATCGACGGGATGCTCGGATCGAACGGTGCGTCGTCGCGCCGAGCCCAATACGAGAGTCGCGGGTCGTCGAGCATGCGGTCCCACATCCGCCGCCGACCTTGGCGCCAGGGCACCGTCTCGGCGAGGCTCACCGCGACGACGTCGGCGCCGCCGAGCCATTCCCGGGCCACATCGATCCACGACGTGGCGTCGAGCTGGATCCGCTCCGTACGCGCCTCATGGGTGATGCCCGGCTCGGTGACGCCGAGCAGCGTGGGTTGATGCATCACCGCGGCGTGAGTCACGGTCACACCATAGCGAACGCGTGTTCGTCTTCTGGTCAGGCCCCGGGTTCGGGAACGAAACGCCAGATGTCGCCGTCGACCTGGACCCGACCGGCGGGGCGGTTGGGGAAATGGGCGGCGATGAACAGCACGCCACTTTCGGCCGCAGCAGACAGCATCCGCCGCCGGTGCATCCGCGCGAGATCGGCGTCGGCGTCCCCGATCTCGGCCCAGGTCGGCTCGGCGCACTGGACGGGATGGTGGAGGATGTCGCCCGCGAGGAAGGCCCGCTCGCCGTCGGACTCAAGCCAGAGGGATACATGACCTGGTGTATGTCCGGGCGTCGGTTCGAGGCGGAGCCCGGCACCAAGATCTGCGTCGCAGCTCACGATGTCCGCGAGGCCTGCGTCGACAATCGGGAGGATGGACTCTCGGTAGGAGGGGTGATCGCTCGCGGACTGCACGAGGTCCATCTCGGCGGCGGTGTAGAGGTGCCGCGCACCCGGGAAGGTCGGCACCCACGCGCCCCCCTCGGGCCGCGTGTCCCATCCGATGTGGTCAGCGTGGAGATGCGTGTGGACGACGGTGTCGATGGCGTCGGGGCTGAACCCCGCCGCGATGAACCGGTCCATGAACGACCACTCCTGCTGATTCCAGAATGGCAACTCGGAGGTCTTGAAGTTGCCGACACACGGATCAACGAGGACGGTACGACCCGCATGCTCAATGATCAGAGCTTGGACGCGAAGGGTGATATTGCCGTCCGAGTCGGCGTAGTCGGCCAGAACCCACGGGTGTGAGCGGACGGCAGACGCGGTGGCGGCGGGGAAGAAGAACTCCGGGGGAATGTGCGCGATCTCGTCTTCGACGACGCTCGTGATGATCGCGTCTCCGACGGTCCAACGTTGGGTGTCGGTGGTCACGACACCCAACGTAGCTGTCGGTCAGCCAAACTGGCCGAGATGTCGCCGTGTTTCACCATCGCCGTCATGGCGGCCGCACTCGCCCTCGCCCACCGGTCAGTCTGGAGGCGCGCGGAGCAGCGCGACATCCTTGACCGTGCGGACGCGGAAGCCGAGCCGTCGGTAGAGCCGGATGGCATCGGTGTTGGCCTCGCGGACGTGGAGGAACGGCAGCGCACTCCGCGCCTGGATCTGGTGTGCAACCGTGACGACGAGCGCGGCCGCGTAGCCGCGACCGCGTGACCGAGTGTGGGTACACACGCCGCTGATCTCGACGGCCGTCGGCAGCTGAAGTCGTTCGCCGGCCATCGCGACGAGCGCATGGTCCTCATCGATGCCGAAGAAGTTCCCGAGCTCCGGCGAGCGCGGGCGCCACGGGCCCGGTTGCGTCGTCTCCGCGAGGGTGCCCATGGCCGACGCGTCGTCCGGGCCGAGGAGCCGTGCTCGGTGTGTGCGCAGCCGGTCGTGGGTCGAGTCGCCGATCGGATCATCGAGGACGAGTTGGCGGATCCGGAACTCTCGTTCCACGGTCCAACGCTCGGGATGGGTGGGAAAGCCCGAGAAGAGCGCGGCACCTCCAGGCCCGACGATCGAGCGCATCTCGGCCCATGCGGCCGGGTCGGCATCGTCGTGCACCGCACACCACACCGAGTACTCGGGTCGGTACCTTCGGGCGAACTCACCGCCCTCGGCTACCGTGGCGTGCGGTCCCGTCAGCGCCTGCCACACCGGATTGTCGAGTGGTTCCACGGGCCCGAGTCTCGCAGCTGACCCTCTCCGGAGAGTTCCCGATTTCATGACCTTGATCGACGACCGTACTGCTCGGGGCGCCGACCGACACCGAGCCGTCGCACGCTTTCTTGCGATGGCCATCCTCTGCGCGGTGGCGCTCGTCGCCCTGACCGCGGTGTTCGTCGAAACTCGCTCCGGTCAGCGACTCGACGACGCCGCGTTGCGCGGCCGCGTGGTCGAACACCCGCGTACTCAAGCGCGGTCGGACCGCTTGTTGCGCACGATCTCGGTGGGCTCGCTGGCGTTCTTCGGGATCTCGTTGATGGGGATCGCGCTGGCGCGCGGGCGATGGAACCTCGCGGTGGGCGTCGGGGCGGTGATCGCGGGTTCCAATGTGACCACCCAGGTCTACAAATACTTCGTGCATCGACCCCACCTGTTGTTCGGGGTGGATCGCCTGATCATCCCGTTCAACACCTTGCCGAGTGGCCACAGCACCGTGGCGGCCTCGTTGGCGGCGGCGCTTGTGCTGGTGGCGCCGGTGCGGCTCCGCCCGCTCGCCGCCACGCTGGGTGCGCTCTACGCGTGCGGCATCGCGGCCATGACTTTGGCCGCGGGCTGGCATCGGCCGAGCGACGCGGTGAGCGCGTTCGCGGTCGTGGGCTTCTGGACGTTCGGGGTGTCGGGGCTGCTGGTGTGGCTGCGAGGGACGGGTCGGCCGCGCGTGTCGGAGGGGTTACCGAGCCTGCTCATCGGGATGATCGCCGTGCTGGTGTTGGCGTTCGGCGCCATCACCGTGTCCACCACGATCGACACGGCCGACGGCCTCCACTCGGTCCGCCTCGGACTCGCGTACGTGGTGGCGCTCGCGTCGATCGTCGCGGTGGGAGTGGCCTTCATCGTCACCGAGGTGTTGCTGTTGCGCGGTATCAGCCTCGACGCGCCCGGGCGCGACCGGTCGACCTGGACCTGAGGCCGACTCGCTCGTCAGGCTTTGGCGGGCTTCGTGGTTTGGAGCTTGTGAACCAACCGGCGCATGACCGGGCGGGGTGTGACGCGGACGCCGGCCGCCATGACCTTGTTCAGCAGTCCGGGCACCGCGACCGCGTCCCCCTTCTCCATGGCCTTCACGCCGAATGCGGCCACCTCGGCTGAGGTCGGCAACTTCTTGTTGGCGACGAGCGGTGACAACTCCATGTCTGCCGCCGCTTGGAATCCCGATGCCGTCGGGCCCGGGCAGAGCGCGGTCACCGTGACGCCGGAACCGCGCGTCTCCTCGGTCAACGCCTCGCTGAAGGACAACACGTACGCCTTCGTGGCGTAGTACACCGCCATCAGGGGTCCCGGTTGGAACGATGCAGTCGAAGCGACGTTCATCACTCGGCCCGAACCGCGCGCCAACATCCCTGGCAAGTACGCACGGGTCAACGCGGTGAGCGACGTGATGTTGAGTTGGATCATCGCGAGCGTGCGGTCGGTATCGGCCTCGGCGAAGGCGCCGAAGTCACCGACGCCGGCGTTGTTCACCAACACGTCGACGTCGCTGATCTCGGCCGTGATCTTCGCAACCGCGCTGGGGTCTGACAGGTCTGCCGCGATCACGCTCGCGCCACCGAGTTCGGCCGCCAGAGCATCGAGCTTCGCCGCCGATCGCGCGACCAGAACGAGGTCGTGGTGAGGCGCGAGGAGGCGTGCGATTTCGAGGCCGATACCGCTCGATGCGCCGGTGATGAGTGCCGTAGTCATGGGTGACTCCTTGGAGTGAGAACGTTGGTGTCGCTCGAGCGGCGGAGCCATCAGGCAGAACCGTAGCGAGGAACGAGCGGAGGTTCACAGCTCCGGAGCGTCCCGACGCTGCCGCGCTCGCATCGTTCGAGCGGCGGAGCCATCAGGCAGGTGCGTCGCCGGCGACGGTGGTGCGGTGCATGAACCGGCGATGGTTGCGAACATCACCCATGACCATGTGTTGCGCGCACCGGTTGTCCCAGAACGCAACGTCGCCCACCTGCCACTGCCAGCGGCACGTGAACGAGTCCTGGGTCGAGTGCGCGAAGAGGAAATCGAGGAGCGGCTTCTGCTCGGTCGGCCACCAATCCGCCAGGCCCAACGTGTACTGCTGATTCACGTACAGCGCGGGCCGGCCGGTCTCGGGGTGGTGGCGAACGGTGGGGTGGTGTTGCGTGCGGTTCGCATCCTCGCTCGTGTGCACGGTCATGCCGGCGAACAGGTCGTGCACTGCCTGCATCTTCGGTGAGTACGCGTCACGCGCGCTGTGCACGCCGTCGATCGTTGCCAGCGCGCGTTGCAGGCCGACGGACAGCGTCTCGAACGCCAAATACTGGTTCGCCCACATGGTGTCGCCGCCGTACGGCGGGATCTCGAGCGCGTGGAGCATGGAGAACGCAGGCGGCTCGGGCAGGAACGAGAAGTCTGAATGCCAGACTCCGCCGAATGAGAACGATTGCGCTTCGGTGGCTTCGCGCACCACGGCGATCACTTCGGGGTGCTCGGTGATCGGTTCGATGAACGGCACCGGGTTGTACGGCCCGAACCGGTGGCTGAGTGCAGCTTGTTGCGACGAACTCAGCCGCTGATCGCGGAAGAACACCACGAGATGGTCGAGGAGAGCCCGACGGATCTCCGCGACCGTCTGGTCGTCGAGATCTGCGGCGAGGTCGACGCCGGAAATGACCGCGCCCCCGACGCCGGTATGGGGATCGACGGTGATCCGCTCGTAGGTGTGGCCGACCGGTGCCGCCGGTACCGGTATCAGGGGAACGTCCGTCACCGACATGGTTGCGGAGCCTAGGTGCGCGTCGGCGAGCCCGCTCGCGTAC
>JANYJV010000102.1 GCA_025361725.1 Acidimicrobiia bacterium
GCCTCGTCGCTCGGGATTCGCCGATGACGATCTCGATCGAACTCGACCATGACCTCTACCCGGACGTGTCGGGCCGGGTGAGTCACGAGACGATCTACACCGGTGTGTACGCCCACGGCACGGCTGGTCTCGCGAAAGGGCGTTGTACAGGTCGGTGAGCGTCTGGGCTCCGGTCAGGTCGGCGTGCCCTGCCTTGCTTACCTCGATGTAGATGGCGAGGGTGATCGGGAGCTGCAGCAGGTGGAGCAGGCGGGCGTTCCCAACGGCGGCGAGCCCGGCGACCGCGACGGCGTCACGGACCTGGTCTTCGGAAAGGACCGGGATGGTGATCCGTTGGGTGTCTTCTTTGATCGCGACATTCCGGAGGCCGGTGTCGTTGTCGAGGTCGAACTGGCGGCAGGCCACGACAACCTTGATGCTCGGGTGGCTGCGTGCCTCGGTCAGGAGGCTGTCGATCAGCTCAGTGCCGCTGGGGTTTCGGCCGGAGGTGACACTGACGGCGTCGAGCTGGTCGATGACGAGGGTTGCGGGCTTGCCTCGGGCGGTCGCGGCGAGTGCTGCGACGGGCGATGTGCCCAACCCGAGTTCGGCGCCGAGTGCCGGGACTGTGAGAGCGGTCGGGAGCCGGTCCGCGGAGATGACGAGCGTCGGCCGGGCTTCGTTGCGGGACCAATCGATCAAGCTGGCGAGCACTACGGACTTGCCGCTCCCGGCGGCGCCCAGGATCGCGATGGACGGGTGGTCTCCAAGTGCGGCGATCGCTGCTGCGGTTTCCGCCCGTTCGATCTGTGCGCCGTTGACGAGCTTGGGGCGCAGGATCGCGAGGCGGGTGGTGGCCGTCTTGTCGATCTTCGCGGCAAGCTCAGAGTCGGTGGCGAAGGCAGCGGGGGTAATGCCGCGATCGGTCAGCCGTTCCCACACGTCGTCTTTGGTGAGTTCCTTGAGGACCGAGTCGTCGACGAGTTGTCCGAGGATGTCGGCGGCACCGTCGGGGTTGGAGACCCTGGGCCGGAGGGCGTCGACATTCCAGGTCTGCAGACTCTCCTCGTCGATGACGACGATCTTGATGAGCAGCAGCGCGTTGTAAGCCAGTTCGCTGGTGGCCTTCCATTGGTCTCGGAGCTTCTCGAACGCGTTCTTGTGTCCTTCGTCGTTGATGAAGTTGGTGTTGAAGTCGTCGTAGTCGCGTGCTTGTCCGGCACGTTCGGTGAGTTCGGTGAGAAAGGTGACGCCGATGCTGGATACGAACGTGAAGCGTTCGCCGACCGAACCCTTGGTCCACATGGCGTCGATGACGCCGGGCCCGGTGAGGGTGGCGATGGTCCAGGAGCCGGTGGTGTTCTGTCGTTTGACCTGATGCCAGGTGTGGCCGTCGTTGTCGGTTTGGCGGAACTCGGTGGCCCTGCCTTCGGGGCCCGGGACTTCGACGCGGACGGAGGTGGTGGTGCCTTGGAGGAGCTCGATGAGGGCACGAACAGTCCACCGCCGTTCGTAGCGGTTTCCGATCTTGTCCGATGGCCCGCCGGGTAGTGGCATGCGTCTCAGGCTCGCGCGTGCTGCAGGCGTCGTGGAGCTCACACCAGACGATGGCTGGTTGCTGGACAGCTTCGATCGGCGTTTGCCCCCATTCACCGTGATGTCAGCGACGCGGTGAAGCCGATCTGGGAGGTGGCGGCGGTCAGCTGCCCCGCGGCGTTCGACGAGCTTCGCTCCCCGAGGCAGCCTCGGGCCGCCACGCACACTTCCGCTAGACACAACTCACCACTTCTCCAAGTTTGTATATCAGCTTGCAATAATATGAGTTGGGACTTATACTAATGTCGATGCGGATCGAGGCCAGCCGGGAGTTCGGCGTCTGGTTGTCCCAGATCCAGAAGAAAGAAGGCCCGGCCCGAACGTGGGCGTTGGCTCTGCTGGGTTACCTGCGGGGCCTGCCGGAGAGTCCGACGGAGGAGACAGCGACGCTGAAGCGAGTGCGACAGGCGAGACGCCACGAGGTGTGGCGGTTGGCGCATCGCTTCGATCCGGACGTTGCGATCAGGATCCTGTGTTGGTTTCCGGATCGCGACACCGCCGTCGTGGCGCTCGTTGGTGGAGACAAGGTGAGGATCGGAGACGTTTGGTACGACTCGGCGACACCCCGAGCCGAAGCAGCCGTCGACCAGTGGCAACGCGAACACACAGAGGAGCAACCATGAGTGATCGAGAGTTCAGCGACATCACCGCCGAGGTCGACGCGCTCCTCGCCGATTCGAAGCACGCGGCAGCGTTCGCGTCAGCGCGCGCGTCACTCGCGGAAGCGGATCGCGAATACGCGATGGGGTTGGCCGCGCTGCGTCACGCGCTTGGCCTGACCCAAGTGGAACTCGCACGTCGGCTTGAAGTGACGCAAGGCAACGTCGCGCAGATCGAGAAGCGCGGCGACCTGCTCGTCTCGACCCTCGCGTCGTACCTGCATGCTGTCGGCGGCGACGTGCGCATCGTCGTCCAGTTCCCCGGAGGCCACGCAATCGAAGTCGAACTCGACGCACTCACCGACGCGAACAGTGAACCGGCGGTCGCCGCTTCCTAATCCAGTGCCCTCGTATTGCATCGCGACTTCTCACGCGATTTCTAACGGGATCCCTGGTACGGGATGGGTCTCGTTGGTAACGGACGGGATGACCGCCGCCGAAACGCCATACGGAATGGGCCTCGTTGGCACTCGATGTCACGCGCAGGGACGAAGGCCCGCCTCATAACCCGAAGGTCGTAGGTTCAAATCCTACCCCCGCCACCATCGAAAGTGCAGGTGAGAGGCCCCGCCGAGTGCGGGGCCTTCCGCTGTCTCGGCGTCCTTCTACCGGGACCTCTACCGGGTTGAAGCCGGTAGATCGGCGGATGCTTCGAGCAGGTCGGCGAAGGTCTGCGCGGCTTCGGCCTGCATGCCGGGCAGGACGTGTTGGTAGGTCGCCATGGTGAAGCCCGGTGTGGAGTGACCAAGCCGCTCGCTGACGACTTTGATTGGCACGCCGGCTTTGAGCAGCAGCGTCGCGTGGGTGTGCCTGAGGTCGTGGAACCGGATGCGGGGGAGCCCGGAGCGGTGCACGAGTCTCTTGAACGCGTCGGAGAGGAGTTGCGGGTGGGTCGGGGTCCCGTCGGGTCGACAGAACACATGCCCGTCGAGGTCGCCGGGGTCGAACTCGGGGTCTTCATCGCGACGGTGCTGGCGCCAGTGATCGAGCATGTCGATGGTGCGTGCGTCGAGGTTGATGGACCTGCGGGCGGTGCGCGTCTTGCCGCGCGTCTCGTGCAGTTCGTAGCCGACCGACACCAGCGACCGGGTGACGGAGAGCTGCGCCGTGTCGAAGTCGACGTCGCCCCAACGGAGACCGAGGATCTCACCGCGTCGCATCCCGGTGTTGGCGGTGACCCACAGTGCCGCGTGGCACCGGTGATCGGCTGCTGAACTCAGGAACTCCCCGAGTTGTTGGGCGTTCCACACTCGAGACGTTCCGCTCGAGAGCGGGCGCCGTTTCGGTGCGTGCGCAACCTTCGCCGGGTTGGCCAGGATCAAACCGCGGCGGACTGCGTCATCGAGCGCACGACGCAAGATCATGTGGATCTCCACCACCGTCTTGTTGTGCAGGCCACCACGGCCATCGGCTCGGCCGGCGTCGAGGAGATCGGCATAGAGACGTTCGAAGTGGTCGGGTCGGAGGTGGCGGAGCGGGATCTTGCCGATGCGCGGGACGATGTGCAGGTTGATGGCGCGTCGGTACCCATCCCACGTGCTCGCGCGCAGCTCCATCTGCTTGGACGGCAACCACCGCTGCGTCAGATACACGGCCACCGTGAGACTGGCGCGCTCGTGGCTGTTGCGGCCGCGACGGCCGGCGAGGTCGGTCGCCAAACGGCGCGCCGCTGCTTCGTCGGTTCCGGCTGGATGCCACCGCCGCCGCTCACGTCCGGTGATCGGATTGATGCCTTCGTAGATGACCGCGTAGAACCGGTCACCCTTCTGGGCGATGTAGCCCTTCATGGTGGTGCCTCCTCTGACCGGCACGGTGCGCAGCCGGTAGAAGACATCGGGAGAACCGGCGCGTTTCTGCAGGTGGGGGCGCTCGCGGCGGGGTGGGAAACTCGATCGCCCGGACCGGCTCGCCAAACTCCGAAAGGCGCTTGGTGCCACCCAGGTCGACGAGTTGATCGGCAAATCACGGAGTGCGATCCGCGGATTGAGTCTGGCGAAGTCGTTCTCTCGCTCGACGTCTGACGGGCGCAGCGTCGTTCCGCTATTGAACGACGCGCAGTCGCGGCCCCGCATCGTCGAGCTGCACGCCGGTGAGCTCGATGCAACGTTTCCGAAGATGGTCTTGCTGCATCCCGGGCCTGTCCGCGGTGCGGAAGATGTCGACCGCCAACTCGCGTCGGCCGGAGGCGAGCGCGGACTCGGCGAGGGCGACGATTGGCATCCAGTGGCCTGAGCCGAGTCGGCACGCCACGTCGGTGTACCGCGTATAGCGGTTCCCGGCGATGTGGAGCCACGCAATTTGCTGGACGGCATCATCGGCTTGGTAGTCCTGGTACGCGCAGCGGTACTCATCGGCCAACCCGAGCAAGATCGCTTCGATCAACTCACTTTGTTCGGTCGGGACATGCTGGAACGGGAGGGTGTCGTGTTGGTGGCTGAGTGCGTAGTCGTCCGCGACGACAAACTCGCAGAGGTCTTGCCAGTAGTTCTTCGGCGCCATCCCGGTGCTCGCCCAGTCGATGTTGAGATACGTCGTGAACGTGTCGAACCGGAACTCTCCGACGTTGCCGTAGGAGTCGTCGCTGGCATCGGCGAGTTCGACGGCGACGGTCTGGACCGCTCGATGCAACGCGAGGCGATCCGCGCCGGCGCGCCGTGGGCCGTCGAGGTTGGTCAAGCGCTTGGCGAGCCGGTCAACGGCGGCGAAGCTGCGTCCCTTCGAAACACCAGTCGGCGGCTTTCGGCCGGCCAACTTCTCGTACCAACGCCCCGGATCGACGGGGAAGAAATCCCAGTGTCCGTAGCGGGCTCGATGTCGAAGGTTGTCACTCGGGGTGTGGCGCATTGCGGGCGTCATGGATCTGCCGTCGAGGGCTTGCTTGAGGACCTTGCGCCGCGCCTTTGTCAATGTCGCGGGGTTCGGTTCGACTGCGTTGGCCAGCGTCGCCGGATCGATGCGAGCCTCGGTCAGGCGCGTGCGAAGATCGGTGAGGTGACTCAACTTCGCTTCCACATAGTCGCGGCCGTTGAGTGAGGATCGCAGCAGGTCGACAAGCGCACCTTGTAGCGCATCGAGGTCACCGTCGAAGTCGGTCACCGTGACGAGCGCGAACCATTGGTCGAAGTAGCACCACTCTGTGCCCGCGATCGTGGCCCAGGTTTCGGGCCCGAAGATCGGTGCGCGCTTCGGCGTGCCGCTCGCGGTCTCGCTCACGGCCGGGTCCACCGTTGGCGGTCGCGGACCGGTTCGAGGCACGCGAGCGCGTCGTACGAACCGGTCGGATCGAGCCAGATGCGCGCGATGAATATCGCTTCGGCGTCGTCCCAACGACGTTGGCGCCACGCGCAGAGGGCGAGACCGTGGAGGCAACGCAGGAATGGTCGGTTGTCGATCATTCCGCGTGGGAGAACCCCGGCGAATCCGGGAGGCAGCGACGCCTCGGCGAAGGCGACTCCGGTCTCGTAGAACTTTGCCGCGGGTCCCGGTCCACGAATCTCGAAGGCGACGAGGCCAAGGTGAGCCCACGCGTCGACACATCGGACGTCGATGGCGAGTAAGCCTTCGAGGAGGCGAGTGGCGGCGCGGTGATGACCCGCGTGGTGCAAATCCATCGCTTCGAGAATCGGGTCGGCGTCCCAGTCGTCGGGCTGGACACCGGGGATCACCTGTTCCATCTCGAAACACGGCCGTACGCCGGCGGCGATGACATCCTCATAGAACGGGTCGACCGCGTCGCCAGGTTCGCCCCAATACTCATCGGTTGGATCCCAATCGCCCATCGGGTTCAGGGCCAACGGCGATTCGATGTCGACCGCGATCGTGGCGAACCGCGGGTACATCCACGGGGTCACGCTCGCGGGTGCGGGTGCGGGTGGGGCGAGCGGGGCCGCGCCGGACCAACGTCGGTACGCCTCGAGGAGTTGCCAGGTGTCGAGCGGCATCGGGCCGGCTGGCGTGAGGTCAAGCAACGAGATGGTGTGTCGCTCTCCCGCACGCCGACAGACGGCGACGAGTCCGTGCCGTTCATCTCCGTCGAAATCGACCTGGATGACGTCGACCTCGACGCCGACCACTCGACCGACGAACGGAAACCGAGCGTTGTCTTCGAAGGCTTGACGGAACGACCACAGCTGCTCGTCGGCACCGTAGGCATCGACGGTGACACCCTCGATCAATTCGTCGATCTGATCGGTCATCACCTGACCCTACGTGGAGGCTCGCGAACGTCGATCACGCGGCTGGCTGTCAATGCGCTACGCGAAGCCGCCAGCGGCCAACGCCCGTTCGATTTCGCGTCGGTGGCGCTGGTCGCAAGTCGCCCACCGGCGCTTATCGTCATCGAGGTCGGCAAGAAACGCGAACCTTGTTCGGACGTGACCTTCCCAACTCGCGATATCCACAGGGTGCGTGAGCTTGCCAAGCGAGTCCGGCATGAAGTCGCGCTCCCGGCGCGGTCGTAGTACATCGTCCGACTCGAGGGGCCGGTGCCCGCGGCGGTCATCGACGACATCGCCCCAGACCTTCAATACCCAGAGTCGACGCACGAGGAGCTCGTCGATCAGACGTCCCGCGAACTGATCGAGGTCGTACACGTCGCGTCCCAAGCGCACCCGTCGATAGCGCGCGAGCTTCTCCGCGCACGCCTCGGCCTCGGCGATCACGGGCAAGGTCGGGAGGTCGAATCCGTACGCGCGATGCACACGCAGAGCGACAAACGGGAGGCGATCTGGTTCCAACACCAATGGCCGACGCGCGAACTCGATGCTGGCGCCCACATCGGGTGCTCCCAGCTCGGCGTGTTCGACGCGCATCTCCCAATGCCGGCCGTCGTCACTTGTTGCTCCGAGAGTGAACTCGAATCCGCCGACAGATTGGCCGTCGATCGCACTGCAGACGTCCAATACGGTGGCTTCGTCCGGACACGCAAAGTCCAGGTCGGTGGAGAAGCGACCGGCGCTGCCCAGGCGACACTTCCGAAGGCTGGTTCCGCCTTTGAAAATCAGTTCTCCGCTGTCGAAGAGGCCTTGCTGATCGAGCATCCACAGCAGGTGGTCCTGCGCGACATCCAGAAGCGCGGCTCCGTAGGTGTCGTTGCGTCCGGCGCCGTGAAGTGACACCAGCGCCTTCGTGGGGCCAGTCACGGATCAGGCTTTCCCGACGACGCGCTGCAGCGGGGCGATGAGCCGATCGACCATGCGGAACTGCGCGGCAAACACACTCGGTATGTCGTCGTTGACTTCGTCGCCGAACACCACGGTTGGCATGTCACCCGCTGGCCGTTGGTCGAGGAGTTCCATCGCCGCCTGCAGTTGGCCGCCGCAGTGCATGAGGTATGCCGCGCGTTGCCACGATGAGGCGGTCTGTTCGCGAAGGATCTCCGCGGCTCGTTCGATGTCGACGTCGGCGGCGAAAGGGCTGAGATGTTCCACGAGGTCAGCCCACGGGCGGAACGACGACGGTCGCGTCGCGAGTTGAACCAACAATGCCTCCGGGCCGAACGCGGGCAAGCGGTTGGACCACGTGATGATGTCCAGTCTCTTCTTGCGCAAGAGTTCCGGACGCGGCCCGAGCTTGTCGGCTTGGGCCGCGGGCCAAGGGAACCGCACCGCTGACACGGAACTGCGCAGACCGTCTGGAATTCTTCTTCCTTTGGGTAGCCACACCGCAACCGGACCTGACGTTCGTCGGTTCAGGTAGCCGAGATGCCATGCCGCGGCGTCTCCGGCAAGTCGGAAGGTGATGCGTGGGTCTTTGGCCTGCCAGCCGCGCAGGGCGATGTACGGATCGACCACCTCGCGCTGGCCTGGCGGGACGAATGCCCATGCACCGTGGAGGTGGAGCTGACCGAGCCAACCCAGACGCCGCAGTTCTTCGATGGTCCGCTCGACGCTTCGATCCGACCCGGCGGCCGCAAGCCGGTGAGCGATATCTGCGCGGGTGACCACGGCGGGCTGGTCGCGCGCCAGCCCGGCGAGCAGGCCTGCTGCCCATGCTGGGATACGTCGGTCGGCTCCGACGGAACTCACCGCTCGGCCGGGTAGATTCTTTCGGCTTGGGTTCACTGCGGAGATCATACCTTCGGGGCATAGAATCCGCACCAAAGCCAACGGATTTCCTGGATTCAATGCGGAATAACTGCTGTTGAGGCAGAAACTCCGTCTCAAACAACTCAGCGAGTGGAGCTTCTGGCGAGACGGCGATCCCGACAGCGGATGATCTCTACGACGGGTATCTC
>JANYJV010000106.1 GCA_025361725.1 Acidimicrobiia bacterium
GCCTCGTCGAGGACGAACTCGAAGCCTCGGTGCAGATCTTCTTCGTCCGCCGCGGGCGCGTGGTGGGTCGCAAGGGCATCGTGATCGACAAGGTCGAGGACCTCGACACACCCGCGCTCGCAGCCGCCATCCTCGAACAGGTCTACGGCGACGCCACGGCGGAGGACGTCCCGCGCGAGGTCCTATTGCGCGCCCAACCCGAGGACCTCGCGCTCTACGAGGAGTTCCTCACGTTGGTGCGCGGCAGCAAGGTGGCGATTCGCGTGCCCCAACGCGGCGACCGCCGTGCGCTCCTCGAGACGGTCGAGCAGAACGCGCAGGAGGCGTTCAACCGCCACAAGCTCAAGCGCGCGTCGGATCACAACGCGCGCGCGCAGGCGCTGACCGCACTGCAGGAAGCCCTCGACCTCCCCGAGGCGCCGCTCCGCATCGAGTGCTTCGACATTTCGAACCTGCAGGGGACCCAGATCGTCGCGTCGATGACCGTGCTCGAGGATGCGCTCCCGAAGCGGTCCGAGTACCGCCGGTTCAAGGTCCGGTACCCCGGCGGCCAGGACGATTTCGCCGCGATGGAGGAAGTCCTCACCCGACGGTTCCGCCGCTACCTCGAAGAGCGAGACGAAGGCGCACGCGCCGGCAAGCGGTTCGCGTATCCACCGAACCTGCTCGTCATCGACGGCGGCAAGGGCCAGCTCGGCGTCGCGGTGCGAGTGCTCGAAGATCTGGGGCTCGAGGAGATCAGCGTCGTCGGGCTCGCGAAACGTTTCGAGGAGGTGTACCGGCCGGGGGAGAGCGATCCGGTCCGCATTCCACGTGACTCGCCCGCGCTCTATCTCCTCCAACAAGTACGCGACGAAGCGCACCGGTTCGCCATCACGTATCACCGCACCCTGCGCGACAAGAGCATGACCAAGTCCGTCCTCGACGATGTTCCCGGTCTCGGACCCACCCGCCGCACCAGGCTGATCAAACACTTCGGGTCGGTGAAGAAACTGCGCGAGCAGGACATCGACGCGCTGCTCGCCCTGACCTGGTTGCCCGACACCGTCGCCCGCGATCTCTCCGCCGCCCTCCACGGCGAACCGCTGCCGAGCCAGACCAGAGGGCGAGCGGATGGGCAGCTCGCGCGCAGCCGGTTTCCGCTCGCCCGTGGCCCGAGCGGCCCGTGAACGAAGTGAACATGAGCGGGAAGCCGGTTCGGTAGTTCGACGACGCTTTGATCTATTCGCGCGGGTCGTAGAATGCCGTCGTGACGACTTCCTCATCGCCGAACATCGGATCAGGGCTCGACGTCACCGTGATCACCGGAATGTCGGGCGCCGGGCGAGCCACGGCGGCCAACGTGCTGGAAGACCTCGGCTTCTTCGTCATCGACAACCTCCCTCCGGCACTGATCGGCAAGGTTGCAGAACTCGCACGCGGAGGGAGCAGTCCGCAGCGGTACGGCTTCGGCGTCGACGTGCGGACCGGATCGTTCGTCGAAGATCTCGACGAAGCGCTGGCCGAACTCCGCGCCCTGGGCGCGCGCACTCGCGTGTTGTTTCTCGAAGCCGCGGACGACGCGCTGGTCCGCCGGTTCGATGCCTCCCGTCGCCCGCATCCCCTCGCCGATGCCGAGCGGCTCCTCGAAGGCATCCAGAAGGAACGGGCACTCCTTGGCGAGTTGAAAGGCCGCGCCGACGTCGTCATCGATACGTCGATGTTGAATGTGCACGAACTGCGAGATCGTCTGGTGTCGATCTTTGCGTCCGAAACAACGACGACAACCTTGCAGATCGACATCGTGAGCTTCGGCTTCAAGTACGGGCTGCCGCTCGACGTCGACCTCGTGTTCGATTGCCGGTTCCTCCCGAATCCCCACTGGGTCGACGACCTGCGCCCGCTCGACGGGCGGAACCGCGCCGTGCGCGAGTACGTGCTCGCCCAGGACGAGGCCAAGGCCTTTCTCGATCAACTGCGCCAACTCTTCGAGCTCACCCTTCCCGCGTACGAACGCGAGGGAAAGGCCTACCTGTCGATCGCGATCGGCTGCACCGGCGGCCGCCATCGCAGCGTGACGATCGCGGAGCAACTCGGTGCAACCATCGGCGATCTCGGGTACCACCCGCACATTCGCCACCGCGACGTCGACCGTGACTGATGCCCGAATGAAACCCCGGCTGGGCAGGTGACCCCACCAAAGGTCGTCGCCATCGGCGGCGGACACGGCCTGGCGATGACGCTGCGCGCCGTGCGCCGATACACCGACGACATCACTGCGATCGTCAGCGTGGCCGACGACGGCGGTTCGACCGGACGCCTGCGCCGCGATCTCGGTGTACTCGGCGTGGGTGACCTCCGGAAGTGTCTGGTTGCGCTCGCCGATGCCGACGACACCGACGCATCGATCTGGGCCGAGGCATGGGAGCACCGCTTCGCCGCCGGCGATCTGGAAGGCCATGCGCTCGGCAATCTGATCCTCGTCGGACTCGCTGAAATCACCGGCGATTTCGAGATCGCACTCGCCACCGCCGGCCGAACACTTGGTGCGGTCGGCCGCGTCCTCCCGGCGACCGACGAGCCGGTCGTGCTGAAAGCCGAGCTCGACCACGGTTGCATTGAGGGACAGGTCAGGATTCAGAACTCGACCGAGCGCATCCGACGAGTGGCGCTGGTACCTCCGGGTGCCACGTCACCCGCGGCGGTAACCGAGGCGATCCAGGATGCCGATCAGATCGTGCTCGCCCCCGGATCGCTGTTCACGAGCCTCTTGCCGGCGTTGTGCGTCAGTGCGGTCACCGCGGCCCTCGGACTGGCAACTGCACCCGTCGTCCAGGTCGTCAATCTCGCGGCGCAGCTCCCCGAAACCGAGGGGTTGGACGCCCAAGACCATCTGAGCGCGGTCCTCGACCTCGGAGTGCGAGTCGATGACCTGGTGATCGATGCTCGAACCCAATTGCTCGCTGACGACGGCGCCATCGAACGATTGGGCGTGCGCGTCGTGAGGGCAGATCTCGCCCGACCCGACGTGA
The DNA here is from genome assembly GCA_025361725.1 of Acidimicrobiia bacterium. Lineage (GTDB taxonomy): Bacteria > Actinomycetota > Acidimicrobiia > IMCC26256 > JAENVU01 > JAENVU01. Next base: position 3,012 of record JANYJV010000106.1, read on the forward strand.
GCGCCCACGAACCGGCCAAACTGGCGCCGGTACTCGCCGGTCTGCTGGAGTCGGCGATCAGGCCCGAGGGCCACAACATTCGGATCGGGCAACGACGCCCGAAGATGGAGGAGTCATGACGGTACGGGTTGGGATCAACGGTTTCGGGCGCATCGGTCGCTCGTTCACCCGGGCGTTGCTCGCCCACGGTGCCGACGCACCGGTCGAGCTGGTGGCCGTCAACGACCCCTTCGGTGACTCCGCCACGATGGCCTTCCTGCTCAAGCACGACTCGGTGGGCGGCATGCTCCCGAACGACGTCGCCGAGGCCGACGGTGGGTTCTCGATCGACGGGAAGACCATCAAGAAGCTCGAAGAGCGGGACCCGGACCAGATCCCGTGGGGCGACAACGGCGTGGATGTTGTGATCGAGTCGACGGGTCTCTTCACTGCACGAGGCGACGCAGCCAAGCACCTCGCCGGTGGCGCGAAGCGCGTGGTCATCTCGGCACCGAGTGGCGACGCGGACACGATGATCTGCATGGGCGTCAACGACCGCGACTTCGACCCGTCAGCCCATACCGTGATCTCCAACGCCTCGTGCACCACCAACTGCCTGGCGCCGTTGGCCAAGGTGCTGCACGACAGCTTCGGCATCGAGCGCGGCTTTATCACCACCGTGCACGCGTACACCTCGGACCAGCAGCTCCAGGACCAGGCGGTCGCCACCCGTAGTGGGAAGCCGGACCTGCGCCGTATGCGCGCCGCCGCGTTGAGCATCATCCCGAACAGCACCGGTGCCGCCCGTGCGATCGGCCTGGTCCTTCCCGAGTTGAAAGGCCGCCTCGACGGCATGGCGCTGCGGGTTCCGGTCCCCACCGGTTCGATCACGGACCTGGTCGCCACGCTCAAGCGTGAGGCCTCGATCGAGGAAGTCAACGCGGCCTACCAAGCCGCGGCAGCCAACCCCTCGTACCGCGGCGTGCTCGAGTACAGCGACGAGCCGCTCGTGTCGGCGGACATCGTGGGCAACCCGAGTTCCTGCATCTACTCGTCGGTCGACACGATGGTGAACGGTCCCACGGTCAAGGTGCTCGGCTGGTACGACAACGAGTGGGGATACTCGAACCGCTTGATCGATCTCGTCAGCTTCATCGGCGCCGCCTGAACCCGGTGCCGAACCGAGCATCGACGAGCAACCCGACATGACCGGGGGAGTACCGCGCCTCGAGGACCTGCCGCCCCTTCGCGGCCGGCGCGTCCTGCTGCGTGCCGATTTCAACGTGCCCATGCGCGACGGCCAGATCGCCGATGATCTCCGGATCGCGGCTGCGCTGCCCACCATTCAGTACCTCCGCGATCACCACGCCGCCGTCGTGATCTGCAGCCATTTCGGACGACCGAAGGGCGCGCCGGACCCGCAATACTCCTTGGCACCGGTGGCGCAACGACTCGGTGAACTCCTCGGCGTGAACGTGGAACTCTGCCCCGAGGTCGTCGGATTCACGGCCGCGTCGATGCAGGCGAGCCTCGCACCGGGCGACGTGATGATGCTCGAGAATCTGCGATTCCATCCGGGCGAGAGCACCAACGATCCGGCGTTCTGTGTGTCGCTCACCGAACCCGTCGACTACTACGTGAACGACGCGTTCGGCGCGTGTCATCGCGCCCACGCCTCGGTGGTCGGGCCGCCGCGGGTGCTCCCGAGCGCCGCAGGCCGCCTGCTCGAACGCGAAGTCGATGTGCTCTCGGGGATGTTGGCGGCGCCGAAACACCCGTTCGTCGCGATCCTCGGCGGCGCCAAGGTCAGCGACAAGCTCGGCGTCATCGACGCGCTGCTCGAACGCTGCGACACCATCCTCGTCGGCGGCGCCATGGCCTTCACCTTCTTCTTTGCCCAGGGTCACTCGGTCGGTAACTCGCTGGTCGAGTTGGATCGGGTCGAGGACTGCAAGCGACTCCTCGAGACCGGGCGCGTGCAGATACCCGTCGACGTCGTCATCGCGCAAGAGATGGCCGAGACCGCGTCGACGCGCATCGTCGGCGCCGGTGGCATCGCCGACGGCTGGATGGGCCTCGACATCGGCCCGGAATCGGCCGCGATCTTCTCGGATGTCATCGCCGAGGCGCGCATGGTCCTCTGGAACGGTCCGATGGGTGTGTTCGAGATGACACCGTTCGCCTCCGGCACGAAGGCCATCGCGCACGCGGTCGCGGACTGCACGGGTTTCACGATCATCGGCGGTGGGGACAGCGCGGCGGCGATCCGCCAGTTCGGACTCGCGGCCGACGTCGATCATGTGAGCACCGGCGGCGGCGCCTCGCTCGAACTCATCGAACAGGGCGACCTGCCCGGCCTCGCCGCTCTGAGAGAAGGAGTCACTCGTGACTGACACGACTTCGGGCAGAACGCCCATCATCGCAGCGAACTGGAAGATGAATCACGACCACTTCGTGGCGATCCAGTTCACTCAGAAGCTGTCGTACCTCCTGGACAAGAAGGACACCGACGGCGTCGAGGTGGTCCTGTGCCCGCCGTTTACCGATCTGCGGTCCGTGCAGACCACGATCGACTCCGATCGCATCCCGGTCAGTCTTGGTGCGCAGCACTGCCACTTCGAAGAGCAGGGCGCGTTCACTGGCGAGATCAGCCCGGCCATGCTCGCCAAGCTGACCGTGAAGTACGTCATCGTCGGTCACTCGGAACGGCGCGAGATCTTCGGTGAGACCAACGAAATGGTGAACGCAAAGCTCAAAGCGATCTGGAAGTTCAACATGACGCCGATTCTCTGCGTGGGCGAGACCCTCGAGGAACGCGAGTCCGGCGAAACCGACGCCAAGGTCCAGGCGCAGATCGCGGCCGGCTTCGACGGCGTCGCCAAGGAACAGATCGCGCGGACCGTGGTGGCCTACGAGCCGATCTGGGCGATCGGTACCGGGCGTAACGCCACACCCGAAGACGCCGAGGCGACGATCGGCGTTGTACGGGACGCCATCGCGTCCGTCGCCGGTGCCGAGGTTTCGGAGCAGGTCCGGATCCAATACGGCGGCAGCGTGAAGCCCGGCAACATTGCCGCGTTGATGGAACGTCCGGGTATCGACGGCGCCCTCGTCGGTGGAGCGTCACTCGACCCCGACGATTTCGCCCGAATCATCCGGTATCGCAGCTGATTCCTCGGTGACGATTCCGTTTCCTCGTTCGATTTTCATCGTTTTGGCAGGTCCGAGGGCTAGATTCCCGCTCGGCCCCTACGCAGAAGGATCCCCGTGACCCCGATCATCCTCGTGCTGCACATCGCCGTGTCGCTGCTCCTGATCTTCCTGGTGCTCCTACACGCAGGTCGGGGCGGCGGACTCTCGGACATGTTCGGTGGAGGCTCGCTCGGGGGATCCATGGCCGGGGCCACCGCGGTCGAGCGCAACCTCGACCGCATCACCGTCATCACCGCCGTTGCCTTTGCCTTCACAACCGTGCTGCTCGGACTCCGGGTCGCCTGAGGTTGGGTTCGCGCCGAACAGCTCTGCTTGAAAGTCCGGTTCCAGAGACGGGGAGGTCTCACGTGATTCGTTCACGACGTTCGTTGGTTGCCCTCATGGCCATCATTGCCATCGTGCTCGCCGCCTGCGGCAGCAGCAGCGGCAGCAAGAGTGGGGG
>JANYJV010000023.1 GCA_025361725.1 Acidimicrobiia bacterium
CGGTCGCGAGTCCGATGACGGCGCACGTCAGACCGACGGCAACAGCCGGCGCGGGAGTCTCGGGACCCTGCCGCCGGGGCGTTTGGTACCGCCGACGCTCGCTCCCCGTCGCGGGGACGGCGGTCAAGGTCCGAGCCGTCCGCAACCCGCGAACCCGACCGGAGCATTTCTCGGCGTGTCGGTGCGGGACTCGACCGATCCTCAGGGCGCCACGGTCATCCAAGTCGCGCCGGCAGGACCGGCGGGCGCCGGCGGACTGAAGGCCAGAGACGTCATCACCGCCGTCGATGGCACGCCGGTCAAGAGTGCCGCGGCACTCACGGGCTTCGTTCGGTCGCAGCAGCCGGGTGCGAAGATCGTCGTGACGTACACCCGTGCCGGTGCCAGCGCCACTGCGGACGTGACGCTCGGAGACCGAGCCCAACTGCGCGCCCAGTAACAACTGCGCGCCGGCTCGGCTTCGGGTTCCGCCTCGACGGTGATGCGGTAGAGCGCCACAATCCTCCCGATCCGGACACTGCCAACGAAACGTCGTCAGATCGCGCTCAACTTCGCGCTGAAGCTGGGCGACAACGCAGTGTGCAAGCACTCGAGGCGGGTCGACATTTTTCGGGTACCCCGACGCGTCTTGTCGCCGAGTACCTCCGCACTCATGCGCCGCCCGGAACGCTCCAGGCCGTTCTCGCCGAAGCGCACGATCAACGCGAGTTGCGTGACGTGCTCGACGACGGCGCGTGGAGCTCGTACGGCACCTTCCGCCCGTTCCTGGAAGCCGCCGCACGTGCGCTCGGCGGCATCGAGCACCTGATCGAGGTCGGCAGGGACGCGCCGCTCGTTCCTCCCACCAGCGCGCAACGGACTGAAATGCTCCAAGCGCTCGGTTCGCCGGCGGCCCTCTACGCCAGCGTGGACGCCAGCGGCAAGGGAATGACCTCCGTGGTCGACGCGTGGTCCGCGCCGGTGGATGACACAACGTGGGTTGTGTACCAGCGGATCCACCCCGGGTTCGAACCCTTTCCGGAGTACTGCGCATTCGTGGCCGGCCTCATCGCCATGACGCCGATGCTGTTCGGCTACGCAGCCGGTGAGGTGGTCGAATCCGAATGTCAGTGCCGCGGCAACGAACGGTGCGCGATGGTCGTCCACTGGAAGCCAACGGATGACACCGCACGCCGAGCCGAGTACTTCGAGAAACGGACTGAGCTGCTCGGCGCTCAACTCGCGGCGATGCGGGCAACGGTCAACGACCTTGTCTCCGCCGACGCAGTCGACGACGTGCTTCGACGCATCGTGACCGAGGCTGCCCGAGCGGTGCCAGCCCCTGCGCATGTCCTCGCCGTGACGGGACCGTCCGCGCGGCAGCCCGAGGTCTATGCCGTCGGCTTGGACGATTCCGCCGCCGCCCAAATCGGTCGCGACATCCTTGCGACCGTCAGCCCCGAGCGCGCGGGCGTGGACCTCGAAGCTGGTCGCCACGTAGTCGCCATCACCTCGAGGCGGGCGCACTACGGATACTTGAGCGTTCTCGATCCGACGCCCAACCGCTTCTTCACCCAAGAGATCGAGATGCTCGATGCGTACGCCAGCATGGCCGCTGCGGCGCTGGACTCGGCCCGTGCCCTCGAGCACGCTCGTCGCGATGCCACCTTCGCGCGAGTCATGCTCGAACTCTCGACGAGCCTCTCGGAGTTGGGCAGCGTGGAAGAGGTGGCCGAACGGCTCGCTCGAGCCGTCCCGGCGATCGTCGATTGCGACCGCGTCCTGCTCGTCTTGACCGACCCCGGTGCAGCCGGGCCTCGGGTGGCCGCGACCTTCGGCTATCCGGACTCGGAAGTGAGGTTCCTCTCCGAGGCCATTGAAGACGTGCCGCACACGCCGCCGGACGAACTCGGATTCCGATGCACCTCGATCGACTCGGCACTGGAGTTCGAAGCCGCGTTCATGGAGTTTACCGGCATCATCGCGAGCGCCTCAGTACCGATTACCTCCAACGGCGAGTGCTCGGGATCCATTGTCGTCGCGGTCACCGAGAGCGCCGAGCGTCTTCTCGACGATGCAAGCCTCGAGGAACGGTTACGCGGTCTGGCCGGCCAAGCGGCGAGTGCCATGCACAACGCGTACCTGCTTGATCAGATTCGCCATCAAGCCCTCCACGATGCCTTGACCGGCCTCCCGAATCGCGCGCTGATCCTGGACCGCGTCGAAAACATGCTGGCGCGCGCTCGACGCCGGAAGGAGCCCGCCGCCGCACTGTTCATCGATCTCGACGGCTTCAAGACCGTGAATGACACGTTGGGCCACGAAGCCGGCGACCGACTCCTCCAAGCCGTTGCTGCCCGACTCTCGACCACACTGCGAGACGGCGACACGATCGGGCGCCTCGGCGGAGACGAGTTCGTCGTCCTCGTTGAGGGCACCACCGCCAATCACCGGCCCGACCGAGCTGCGCAGCGGATCTTGAAAGCGCTCCGAGCGCCGTTCGATCTCGACGAGACCAGCCCGTCGATCACCATCACCGCCAGTGTCGGCATCGCAGCCGGCGATCGGCTCAGCTCGAGCGAACTGTTACGTGACGCCGACGTCGCCCTCTACCGCGCGAAGGAGGCCGGGAAGAACCGCGCCGTGACCTTCGAACCGCACATGCAGGCCGCAGTCCGTGATGAGGCTCGGCTGCATGCCGACCTGCGCGTCGCACTCGAACGTCGCGAGTTCCAACTCGAGTACCAGCCGATCTTCGACTTGCCCTCCCGAACGATCCGTGGCGTCGAAGCGCTGCTCCGTTGGCGGCACCGCGATCGCGGCATCGTCCAGCCGTCAACTTTCATCCCGTTCCTCGAGGAGAGCGGCTTGATCATCGACGTCGGGCGATGGGTGCTCTTCGACGCGTGCCGGCAGAGCGCGGCACTTCGTCATCTCGGCCACGACCTGACGATGTCGGTGAACGTCTCCGCTCGCCAACTCGAGTCCGACGATGTCGTCGAAGATCTGCGCGGCGCGCTGGCGCTGTACGAAATCGAACCGTCCCACCTGACGATCGAGATCACCGAGACGACGATCATGCGCGATCCTGCCGCGACTGCCGCGCGGTTGGAAGCCATCAAGGGACTCGGGGTACGTATCGCCATCGACGACTTCGGCACCGGGTACTCGTCCCTCGCTTACATCCGTCAGTTCCCGATCGACGTGTTAAAAATCGACCGGTCCTTCGTGAGCGCAATGGCCGAGTCTCACGAGTCCGACATGCTCGTCCACACCCTCGTGCAGCTCGGGAAGAGTCTCGGCCTCGAGACCCTCGCCGAAGGGATCGAAACCGCTTCACAACTCGACGAACTGGTTCGACTCGAGTGCGACAGCGGCCAAGGATTTCTGCTCGGTAAGCCCATGACCGTCGCGGACCTCCGTCGAACGCTTTCCGCACAGGTGGGGGTCCCGGCCCGCTGACGATGAAGTCGCGCGCCGAGAACCACGGGCACAATGAGCACCAGCCCTTGAGCTGATCCATGATGGCGGGGTCATGAAGGACCCTCCGACCTCGGACGACGACCTCGTCACGCGCCTGCGCGCCGGCGACGAGGAGGCGTTTCGTGAACTCATCAAAAAGTTCGACGCGCCGCTGCGACGAGTCGCGCGCACGTACGTCTCGACGGACGCGGCCGCCGACGAAGTGGTCCAGGACGTCTGGGTGGGAGTGCTGCGAGGCATCGACCGCTTCGAACAGCGGTCGTCACTCAAGACCTGGATCTATCGGATCCTCCTGAACATCGCTCGTACGCGCGGTGTGCGCGACCGGCGGAGCATTCCGTTCGCCAGCCTCGGCGATGCCGGCGACGAAGGTCCCACGTTCGATCTGGACCGATTCCAGAATGCTTCCGGACAACACCCAGGTCACTGGTCCGAGTTTCCGATGCGGTGGCACGACCACCCCGAGGTGCGGGCCGTCGGTCACGAGACGATCGCGGTAGTCCGGGATGCGCTCAGCACGCTTCCCGCTGCGCAACAGGAAGTCGTCCGCCTTCGTGACCTCGAAGGTTGGACCGGTGCCGAAGTGTGTAACGCCCTCGACATCACCGACACCAATCAACGTGTGTTGTTACATCGAGGTCGCGCCAAGATTCGCGCCGCACTCGAGTCCTACTTCGAGAGCGCGGTAACGGCGTGAGCAACCGAGACTCGGGCGCGATGGTGTGTCAGGAACTGGTCGAGCGGGTCACGGAGTTTTTCGAGGCCACCCTGCCATCCACGGACCGCGAGCGCTTCGAGGCCCACATCGCCGAGTGCCCGTTCTGTGAAGAGATCCTCGAGCAATTCCGAGCGGTCATCGCCTTGACCGGCCATCTCCGCGTTGACGACGCCGCAGCAGTCGCACCGCAGCACCGAGCCGAGTTGCTCGAAGTATTTCGTGCCTGGAGCGCAGCAGGGCGTTGACGGCCGGCGTCGGCGCGTAGCGTGCGCGCATGGTCTCGCAGCTCATGACTCCAGGCGATGCCGCGTCGCTCCTCCGGCCGACCGACAGCCTCGGCGTCCCCCTCGGGCCGGGCCAGCCGTCGGCGTTCCTCCATGCACTTGGTGACCGCGACGATTGGCGTGAGCTCACCGTCTTCGGTGCGCTGCTCGTCGACCTCTACGCCGTGTTCACCAAGCCCGGGGTCCGTTACCTCTCAGGATTTTTCGGGCCGGCGGAACGATTCCTCGTCGACAGTGGCGCACGGGTGGAGTTCGTCCCGGCGGACTTCCGTCGCTTCACCCGCATTGCCGAACAACTCGCACCGCGCGTCGTCGCAACGGTGGCCACGCCCCCCGACGCCGACGGCTTTCTCTCCCTGTCGCTGCATGCCGGGGCCACCGTGGAAGCCATCCGATCGGCAGCCGCCAATCCGGACCGTGTCCTCGTCGTCGAGATGAACCCGAAGTTCCCCCGTACCCGAGGACTGCTCCCTGACTATCCCCATCGAATCCACGTCGACGCGATCGACGTGCTCGTCGAGTCCGATCGCGACCCATTCGTCCTGGCCGACGTCGAGCCGAGCGCCGTCGACCGCGCCATCGCCGGCCACGTGACCCCGCTCGTTCTGGACGGCGCAACACTGCAGACCGGCATCGGCGGTATCCCCTCGACGATCGTCAAACTCTTGGCCGATGGGCCCGGCGGCGATTACGGCGTCCACTCGGAGATGTTCACCACGGGCCTGATGCACCTGCATCAGGCCGGCAAGGTCACCAACACTCGCAAGGGTCAGTACGACGGCGTCTCGATCACGACCTTCGCGGCGGGGACGCCGGAGTTGTACGCGTGGCTCGACGGTAATGACGTGGTCGCGTTTCTTCCCGTCGACGTCGTGAACTCGCCGGAGGTCATCGCGCGCAACGAGACGATGATCACCTTGAATGGCGCGATCACCGTCGACCTGCACGGTCAGGTAGTGGCGGACACGATCGGTGGCCGTCAGTTCTCCGGCATCGGAGGCCACGAGGATTTCATCGCTCCGTCCGGACTCTCCCTCGACGATCGCTCGCTCATCTGTTTGCCGTCGACGGCGGTCGTAGCAGGGGCTGCCGTGTCCCGCATCGTGCATCAGTTGCCGGCCGGGTCCATCGTGACGACGCCACGCCATCAACTCGACCTCGTCGTCACCGAGCACGGCATCGCCCACCTGCGTGGTCGATCGGTGCGAGAGCGGGCACTGGCGCTCGCCGCGATCTCCGACCCACTGTTCCGGGACGAACTCCTCGCCATCGCCGCCACCGTTTCCTGAGGATCGCTCATGCCTGAGATTGCTGACCGCTACCGCCGACTTTCCGGCACCTTCGCCGACCACATCGGCGCGGTTCCCGGCGGTCGTTGGAGCTCACAATCGCCGTGCCCCGAGTGGTCCGCCAGGGAGCTCGTAGGGCACGTGGTCGACACCCAAGCGATGTCCCTCGGATTCATCAACGAAGAGATGCCCTCGGGTCCGAACGCGGAGGCCGACCCTGCCGCCGCGTGGGCACACGCGTCGGATGTCATCCAGGCGGCACTGGACGACCCCGCCCGCGCCGCAACGACGTTCACCGGTTTCTTCGGTGAGAGCACGTTCGAGGGTGCGGTCGATCGGTTCCTCAACTGGGACCTGGTCGTGCACGCCTGGGACCTCGCGCGCGCCACCGGTGCCGACGAGCACATTGACTCCGCAGACGCGCAACGAGTCATCGACGGCGTCAGTGGCTTCGGTGACGCGATTCGCAGCCCCCAGGTCTGTGGCCCCGAGGTGTCGGTCCCGGCGGACGCGGACCTCACCGCCCGGATGCTCGGGCTCGTCGGCCGCACGGCGTAGCGCGGGCGGCAACCGCCCCCTCACGGGCGCAGGACCGCGAACTCCGCGAGGCGATCGAGCCATTCGCCACGGGTGGCACAACCCGCGAACTGCACGGCGAGCCAGTCGATACCCAAGTCGACGAACGCAGCGACATCATCGGACTGGGTGAACCGCGAGAAGCAGATCGTGAGCGGACGAGTTCGGCCGATCTCATGGGCGTAGTCGCGTGCCGCTGCGACGCGGGTCGCGAGCTCGTCCAGATTCGTGATCGGCGGCGTCTTGACCGCCGCGGCCGCACCGGCCGGATTCGGGAACGGTGACCACCCGTCGCCGACCTCGACCGCGCGCTTCATCGCACGCGCGCTGTTGCCGCCGATCCAGATCGGGATCGGCTCGGGGTGGGGAAGCTGCGTCACACCGCGCGTGCGGTATCGGCCGGCTTCGACCGCAACGCCGTCCTCTGACCACACCCGCCGCATCAGCGCAATCGACTCGTCGAGCAGGTCGTTGCGATCGTCGAAGTCCACGCCGAGGGCGGTGAACTCCGGACGCAGGTATCCGGCTGCGACTCCGAGGATCACGCGCCCACCCGAGAGGTTCTGCAGGGTGGCCACACTCTTGGCGGCGAGGAACGGGTTGCGATACGCGGCCACGTAGACGTGCGTGTGCAGCCGGATCCGCGTGGTCGCCGCCGCGGCGAAGGCCAGCGCGACGAGCGGCTCCTGGGCGTGGTGGCCACCGCCGGCGAGCCAGCGATCGTCGGGCGCAGGGTGATCCGTGACGTACACCGCATCGAGACCCGCTGCCTCGACGCCAGCCGCCATCTCCGCGATCGCATCACCGGTGACGAACTCGGCCCCGGCGTGGACCTGATCGACTGGAATTCCGACGGTGTAGCGCATGGAACGCGCACGCTACCGTCCCCGGAATGACGAGCCTCTCGATCGCCGACATCAACCTGAGTGCGCCCGAACTCTGGGCGGCACCGGACGCCGAACGCGAAGCGGTGTTCCAGTACCTGCGTGACGAACATCCGATCAGTTTTCATCCGGAGCCGCTCATCGACGGCATGCCGATGGGACCGGGGTACTGGGCGCTCACCCGCTACGACGACATCATGTACGCGAGCCGCCACGCCGAGTTGTTCTGCTCGAGCGAGGGTGGCACCAACATCGGCGACATTCCCGCCGAGCTGGCCGCGTTCATCGGTTCGATCATCAACATGGACGACCCGCGGCACAAGAAGCTCCGCAACCTCGTGAGCTCGGGCTTCACTCCCAAGGCGCTGAATCGGATCCTCGACCAGGTGGCGGTGCGCGCCACTGCGGTGGTCGACGCCGTGATCGACACAGGCCAGTGTGATTTCGTCGCCGAGATCGCCGCGCCACTCCCCCTCGGCGTGGTGTGCGACATGGTCGGCGTTCCACCGTCGCAAGAGCACGACGTGTTCGCGGCGAGCAACGTGATCCTCGGTGTGGGCGACCCCGAATACGTGCAGTCGATGGAAGATCTCATGGCGGCGTTCATGACGCTGCACCAAATGGCGATGGAGATCGGCGAGCACCGGCTGGCAAACCCCACCGACGACATCACGTCGATCCTGATGCACGCGGAGGTCGACGGTGAACGACTGAGCGTCGCCGAGTTTGCATCCTTCTTCATCCTGTTAGTCGTCGCCGGCAACGAGACCACCCGTACTGCGATCAGCCACGGGACGTGGGCGCTTCAGAATCATCCCGACCAGAAGGCGTTGTGGCTGACGGACTTCGATCGCTATGCGCAGGACGCCGGCGAGAAGATCGTGCGGTGGGGGACGCCGGTCGTCCACTTCCGCCGCACCGCAACGCAGGACGCGCAGATCAGCGGCCACCCGATCGCGAAGGGCGAGAAGGTCGTGATGTGGTTCAACTCAGCCAACCGGGACGAGCGCCAGTTCCAGGACCCGTACACCTTCGACATCACCCGCTCGCCGAACTCCCACTTCGGCTACGGCGGCGGCGGTCCGCACTTCTGCCTCGGCGCCAACCTGGCCCGGAGGGAGATTCGGGTGATGTTCGAGGAACTGTTCCGTCGGTTGCCGGACCTCACCATCACCGCCGAGCCCACGCTGCTGCAGTCGTCGTTCATCCACGGCATCAAGCGCATGCCGTGCGAGTTCACTCCGGGCGGTTGACCACGAGGTTCCTCGCTCGGCCGCGGCGGCGGATCTACGGTTCGTTGCGTGACCACGGTTGAGGCGTTCGATCCGGGATTCGGTCCACTCGTCGACACGACGGTGCGCGTGGCCGCGTGGAACATCTGGGCGCGCTACGCGGCCTGGGAGCGACGTGGTCCGATCATCGAGGCCGCGTTGCGCGCCGCCGCGCCGGACGTCGCGCTGCTCGTCGAGGTGTGGGAGGAGCCGGGGGGTCGATCGCAAGCGATGGAACTTGCCACCGCGCTCGGTGACTACGAGCACGTGTACGCATCCAACCTCACCTTCCCCGACGGCACGCGCGCCGGCAACGCGATACTCAGCCGGTGGCCCATCATCCGTTCTGAGGTCCGCACGTTGCCGCGCGACGCGCCGAACGGCGCTCGTGACGATGAGGGCGAGGAGCGGCTCTGCTTGTTCGCCGAACTCGACGGGCCGCGCGGACCGCTCCAAACCTTCTGCGCGCACCTCTCGTGGCGTGAGGACCATGGAGCAATCCGTCAAGAACAGGCGCGCGCCATCGCCGAGTTCGCTCGCGACATGCGGCCGCGTGCGTTCCCGGCGATTCTCGGCGGCGACCTCAACGCCGCGCCGGACACGGACGAGATCCGCATGCTCACCGGCCGCGCCGCCACGCCGGTTCCCGGCATCTGGTTCCGAGACGCATGGGAGCACGGTGGCGAAGGTCCGGGGTTCACGTGGTCGAACGCCAATCCGTGGGCGGCGACCAGCCTCGACGTCGACCGTCGGATCGATTACCTGCTCGTCGGCCACCCCAAGCTCGGCGGCGTCGGACACGTGGTGAACGCCGAGCTGATGGGCGACGAACCCGTCGACGGCGTGTATCCATCCGACCACTTCGGTCTCGTCTCCGACCTGCGCTACTGAGTCAGGCCTGCGTGCGAAACCACGCACGCGCGGCCGTCGCGAACTGACGCTGATACGCGCCGTAGGCGTCTCTGAGTGCAGTGCCCGGCCAGGGTTCGGGCAGGAGCACCTTCGGCAGTCGGGGATCGGCGCGAATGTGCCGCAAGGTTGCGGCGCCGGCGAGGAACGCGTCGGCAAGTGACGCCTGCGGGTGCTCGGCCATCGCCACGGTCGTCCGGTCCAACCTCCGCAGCAACTCGTTCGCGTGCCGGCTCCACGTACGTGGAGCGAAGAGCCGGTTCGCGAGCATGACCGGATCGTCGTCGGGTATGACGTCGAGCCACGAACAGCGTGGATCCTCGGCCAAGTCCGGTAAGTTCGCCGGCCGGATCCACACTCCCTCGCGCCACTCCGCGAGTCCCGCGCGGCGCAGAGCAACCCGCACGTCTGAACGAACTGCGGCAGGACGGGCGTCGCCCACGGCCACGGCCATCCGCCACCGTCCGTTCCACCGGGACGGATAGGACTCGAGCCGCGCCTGCTGCTCATCTTGGCGTTGAGCAAGGCCGCCGACGATTTCGTACCCACGAACGTCGCGCACGAGTTCGCCGGCGCCCGTCATGCGGTGCAGGGCGACCCGAGCGGTGCCCGGCGAGATACCGAAGAGCGCACACCAACGGATCAGATCGCGCCCGGTGGCCCGAGCCGGGCGGCGACCGAGCAGGAGGCTCGCCATGACGGAACGGGCCGACAACGGCCGATCTTCACCTGCGTTCAGTTCGAGAATGTTACGTGATTGTATCATCTGTTGTAATCACTGTAACATCTACGACGTGACCGCGATCGTGATCCCCGCACCCGAGCTGCTCGTGACGCCGGACCCGACGAGTCCCATCGCGCCGACGGGCAAGCCGAAGCCGGTTCTCCGGGAACAACTGCGCCGCATCCCGTCGCTGCGGAATGTTGCGAACGCCGTGGTCCTGTACACGGCCACCATCGGGATCTTCGTGATAGTCGCTCGGGCCGACAATCTCGTGGTGTGGGCCGTCGCCTTCCTCGCGATGGGCCCAATCCACGCGCGGTTTGCGATCTTCATGCACGAAGCCGCGCACCGGCTGCTGTTCTCGAACCGGAAAGCCAACGACTTCTTCGGAAAATGGTTCATCGCCTTTCCCGCGTTCGTGCCCATCGACCTCTACCGGCGCGGCCACATGGCGCACCACCGAGAAGAATTCGGTCCCAACGAGCCGGACATCCCGCTCTATCGCGGGTACCCGATTCCACGCGACTCGATGATCCGCAAGCTCCGGCGGGACGCGCTCGGCATCACTGGGTGGAAGTTGACACGCGGACTGTTCCGGGGCGTGGTGGCTTCCGACTCGAAGGTGGCGAACCAAGCGCGCGGCATCGTCGCCGTCCAGCTGGTGATGCTCGCACTGTTCACCGCGTTCGGTCATCCGTGGATGTACTTCATCCTCTGGTTTCTCCCCCACCTCACCGTGTGGCGCGTCATCAATCGGCTGCGCTCGATCGCCGAGCACGGTGGGATGAAGCACTCGCCCGACCGCCGGGAGACCACGCACTCGGTGCGCCAACACTGGCTCGCCCGACTCACGATCGTCCCGTACTTCACCGGTTGGCATCTCGCCCACCACGCCGACTCCGGCATCCCCATGCGCAACTTGCCGCGCTTCCACGCCGAGCTCGTTCGATCGGGCTACGTGCAGCCCGAGCTGGAGTACCCCAACTACCCCGCCCTCTGGCGCGCGCTCTCGTCGGGCTGATTTCCCAACGCGTTTGTCGTTTGCGCCCTCCCACACACGACTGAAGCGACAAACGCTGCGGTCGGTGGAGGGGCGCGTGCAATGCTCGGGTGATGGGTCGGCTCGGGGTCATTGCGGGGAGCGCGCTACGCGAGAGTGCGTTCGCGGCACACGGGACTCGGGTGGTACACGCGGGTGTGGCGATGCTGGACGTCGACGGCATGTGCGTGGTGCAACGGCACGGACTCGACGACTGGGTCCCACCGCATCGCATCGATCATTGCGCCCACATCGGCGCACTCCTCGACGCCGGGGTTGACCGCGTGCTTGCGATCTCGTCGGTGGGGAGTCTGCGAGTGGACTGGCCGGTGGGCACCTGCGCGGTCGTCGACGACTTCTACGCCCCCGCCGAGACACGCTCGTACTACGACGACCCGCGCAGCCACCTGGTCCCCACGTTCGATGCGGGCTGGCGCGCGCGGGTCCTCGCCGCGTGGAAGGCGTCGACGGACACGACGGTGCAGGACGGCGGCGTGTACGCCCAGACGTCCGGCCCGCGGTTCGAGACGCCGGCCGAAGTACGCGCCCTCACCGCGGTGGCCGATCTCGTAGGGATGACGGTGGCGTCGGAGTGCATCCTCGCGACCGAGGTCGGGCTCCCGTACGCGGCGATCTGCGTGGTCGACAACCTCGCCAACGGGCTCGGTGACACACCCCTCACCATCGACGAGTTCAACGCCGGCGTGGCCGCCAATCGCGCTCGATTGATCGCCGACCTCGACGCGCTGATCCCTCACCTGGCCCACGACCTCGGGGCCGTTCAAGCATGAACCTCACCGCCACCAATGCTGTGCTCGACGACGCGCCGGTGAACCTGCGCGCGGTCGACGGCACGATCCGCGCGCTCGGTCCCGACGTGAAGGCCGAACCGGGCGACGAGATCCTCGACGCGCACGGGCTCGCGCTCACCCCCGGACTGGTCAACGGCCACGGTCACGCGGCGATGACGCTGTTGCGCGGGTACGGCGACGACCTCCCCCTCATGGAGTGGTTAGAGGACCGGATCTGGCCTGCGGAGGCGCAACTCACGCAGGACGACGTCTACTGGGGCACGCGCCTGGCCTGCCTCGAGATGATTCGTTCCGGCACCACTCGCTTCTGGGACATGTACTGGCACCAGTTCGACATCGCACGCGCGGTGATGGACAGCGGGATGCGGGCGAGCGTGAGTCAGGTGTTCCTCAGTTTTCCGGGCGCGCCCGCTGACGCACGCCCGGAGGCGGCACCCGAAGGCCTGGATCGCCTCGGCGAGTTCGGCCCGCGTGTCACACCGTGTTTGGGTCCGCACGCGATCTACACCGTCGACGAAGCGGTGCTGCGAGTGGTCGCGGAACTCTCCGACGCCCGCAACATCCCGGTCCAGATCCACCTCTCCGAGACCGAGGACGAGGTGACCGAGTGCTTGACGGCCCGCGGCTGCCGGCCGACGGAGTTTCTCGACCGGATCGGGCTCCTCACTCCGCGCACCGTGCTGGCCCACGGCGTCTGGCTCGACGACGCCGAGCTCGAACTGATCGCCTCGCGCGGGGCCACGATCGTCACCAACCCGGCGTCAAACATGAAGCTCGCGGTCGGGAAGGCGTTCCGATATCGCGCCGCGCGTGAAGCCGGCATCCCGATCGGGATCGGGACCGACGGCGTCGCGTCGAACAACTCACTGGATCTGCTGGCGGAGTTGAAGCTGCTGGCGCTGGTCCAGAAGCACACCGACCAGGATCCCAAGGTGTTGCCCGCCGCGGAGGCCTGGGATATTGCGACCGGGGTGGCCGCACCACTGCTCGGCGGGACGCCACTACGGGTCGGCTCGCCCGCAGATTTCCTGCTGGTCGACGCCAATGCGGTGGAGATGACGCCCTCGCCGTTGGTGGATGCGCTCGTCTACTCCGGCAGCGGTGCCGTCGTGCAGACGACGGTGGTGGACGGTGTGGTGCTCATGCGCGAGCGGCACATCGATGGCGCCGACGAGGTCGTCGAGCGGGTCCGCGCCATTTCGCGACGCATTCGAACGTCCTGATCTTCCAATCGACACGCGAGCAAGGAGGGTTCCGTGGACGAGGAACGGCTGGACGGCGGAAATCTGGGTGGCGCGGTGCGAGTGGGTAACACGGTGCGCAGAGTCGCCGGACCGTGGACACCCGCAGTCCACTCGCTGCTCGACCACCTCGAACGCGCCGGTTTCGCGGGCGCGCCCCGGGCACGCGGCATCGATGAGCAGGGACGGGAGATACTCACGTTCCTCCCGGGCGAGACCGTCGGCAGCCGCAAGCCCTGGCCAGGTTGGGTCCGTGACGACACGACCCTCGACGCGGCCGCAACTTGGATGCGGCGGTACCACGACGCCGTCGCAGACTTCGTTCCTGACGCGGACGCTGTGTGGCGAAGCGGCGGGACGTGGAGTCCAGGCCTGATCGTGGGCCACAACGATGCAGCGCCGTACAACGCGGCGTGGGACGAGGGAACGCTGACCGGATTCTTCGACTGGGACTTCGCCGGTCCGGTGACTCGCGATTGGGATCTCGCGTACGCCGCGTCCAGCTGGGTACCGCTGCACGCCCGAGCCGTCGCCACCGAGGAAGGCTTCACGGACTTTGCGGCACGGCCCCGCCGGCTGCGCCGATTCCTCGAGGTCTACGGCTGGTCCGGAGATCTCCGTGCTTTCATCGCCGTCGTCCACGACCGGGTCCAGGCGCACCTCGCTGATCTGCTCGCGCTCGCCGCCGGTGGCGACCCGGATTTTGTGCGGCTTCTCGCGGCCGGTACCGCCGATCGCTTGCGTGATGCGCTCCGCGAGATGGAGTCGATCGAGTTCTGAGCATGGGTTGGTACCGGCCGCGATGTGGTCCACTGAGGCTTCGGGTTCGAATCTCCCCGAGTCCCGACGATGCCGAACCCGAGGAACGACATGAGCACTGAAATGCAATCCCGACCCGACCTGACGGCCGCGTATCGGGATCTGCGTGAACGCGTGAGCGCGCTCGTGGCCGAGGCGTCGGAAGAACAACTTCAGGCGACTGCCCCTGCCACGCCGGAGTGGCGGGTGCACGATGTGATCGCGCACATGGTGGGCGTCCCGGCCGACGTCCTCGCCGGCCGGATGGATGGCGTCACCACCGACGCCTGGACCGCCGCCCAGGTCGATGCCCGTCGCGATCTTCCGACTGCTGCGCTCATCGACGAGTGGACCGCCAACGCCGCGACCTTCGAACCGATGCTTCCGGACTTCGGCGTGATGGCCGGACAAGCGATCCTCGACGCGTGCACCCATGAACACGATGTCCGGGACGCGCTCGCCGCACCGGGTGCTCGCGACAGTGACGCGGTCCACATCGGAAGCGGATGGCTCGGTGATCGGATCGGCGACTTCAACGCCGCCGCCGGACACGGGCCGATTCGTATCGAGACCGATCTGTGGTCCGAGACCTACGGAGACGGCGAGCCCGTCGCCACGTTGCGCGTCTCCGCGTTCGAGTTGATGCGCGGCTCGACCGGCCGCCGGAGTCAACGCCAGCTTGACACCTGGGATTGGACCGGCGTGGCTCGCCCCGAGCTCGTCGTCATGCCCATCTTCCTCCCCCGCACCGACGACTTCACCGGCTGAAGACCCTCGTTTTGGCGTCCTGAAGTGCTGCCCAGCAGCACTTCAGG
>JANYJV010000065.1 GCA_025361725.1 Acidimicrobiia bacterium
TCGATCTCCTTGTTGATCGGCACACCTTTGCGGAACTGATGGGCGAACTCACGCACCGAGGCCTGCGCGTCGCCCGAGCCGAGCACGTGGAGCGCCATCGTGCGAACGTCCCATCCGGTGCAGTCGGTATCGGTCGCCCAATCCTCGGGCGTGAGTGACGCAACCGTCGCGGCGAAGCGCACGAACTCCTCCTCCGCGAGAACTCGAGCTTCGGGGCGCTTGATGCGATTGCTGTTCATCTGCCATTGCTCCTTGTGATCACATCGTCGAGGTACAGGTCGACGAGACGGTTGAGGTGGCGGCTCCAACGGTTGCCGCCGGGATCGTTGCTGAGCTGAGCCGCCATGAGTCCTCCGACCATGGCGACAACGCAGTCGATGTCGCCCTGACTGGTGACGCCGGCTTCGTGCAGGAGTGTGCCGGCGCGCCCGAGGATCTCCTCAGCAAGCGCGTAGGACTCCGGCGACGGGGTGAAACCCGGTACGTGGCGCTCGAAGAGCAACTCGCAACGCGCCGGGTCCTCCAGCGCGAAGTCCAAGAACGTGCGCATGTACTTCTTCACCGCGGCGCGCGGATCGCGAGGGAACGACACCGCTTCGATCCGCTCGAACAGCTGGCGGTTTCCGTCGGCGAACATCGCGTCGTACAGCGCGTGCTTCGAGTCGAAGTACTCGTACAGCGACGGCTGGCGCATCCCGACCGCACGGGCAAGTGCGTACAGCGAGATCCCGGCGATGCCGTGTTCCGCGGCGAGCTTCCAAGCGGCGTCGACGATCGACGCGACCTTGGCTTCTCGTCGTTCGGCGACTCTTCCGGCCGTCATGTGCCGCACATGCCTTCATCCCCTCCGTTGCCTATTGGCAATAGGGATTGTACCTATCAGCGATAGGAAGTCAACCGTTTTCTTCCCGCCGATACTGAGGTCAAGCAACGAGCGCTCAGCGCCGGTTCCAGTACTCGCGGGCGTCGGCCTCCATCGCGGCCAAGCGCGTGTAGTAGTCCGGGATCTCGTTGAGATGCGCCAATGCGATCTTCGCCGTCACCACGAGGTCGTCGTCGGTCACGTTCGTATCGGGATCGGCCCGGCCGTGCTGGAGCTCACGCACGAGCCCCATCTGAAACTGTTCGAGATCGAATTCCACGGCATCGAAATCGACCGCCAATCGATCGGCGGCGCGTCGGGCATCGGCGTCGTCGACCCCGGTTCGTCGCGTCATGTCGTCGGCTGCTCCTGGAATCAATGTCTCTGACGTTCGCCGCTGGCGACGGTAAACCACCGCGCCAACACCGAGCATGAGGGCGCCGAACCCGAGCGCGGCCGGGTCGAGTGAGGGCATCACGGCCAAGACCGTGACCAAGCCGGCGACCGCAGGGAGCGGGACCCGGCGGACGTTGACCGGCACCCGGAACGGACGCCGATGATTCGGCTGACGAAACCGCAGGACGATCACCCCGACGTTCACCGCGACGAACACGAAGAACACGGCGAAGTCGGTCACGCTGGCCACGACCGCGATCCCACCGCTCAGCGCGCACGCGGCTGCGATCGCGACCGAGACTGCGAGGGCGCGGCCGGGGACTCGATGACGGTTCAGGACCTGCAATTGCTCGGGCAGGGAGCCGGTCGACGCCATGCTCCACGTGAGCCGAGACGCGGCGGTGATCACGAGCAGCGTCGTGTTGACGGTGGCGATCACCGCGGCCACCGCCATCACGTTGGCACTCGCCGGACCGATTGCGGTGCGCATCACGTCGGCCAGCGGGGTCGAGGAGTGTGCCAACGACTTCGGGCCGAGCACGCTCACGGCCGCGATCGCGACGGCGACGTACAGCGCGGTCGACACCGCCAGCGCGATCAGCAACGCGCGAGGCACCGTTCGGTACGGATCACGAGTCTCTTCGGCCAAGGTGATGACTTCGTCGAATCCGATGAAGGCGAAGAAGACCAGCCCCGCTCCCGCGAGCACGCCGGTCGCCGAGGTCGGACCGATGATGCTGTGCTCGCCGAGGTGCGGAACCCCGACGACGATCACTGCGACCAGACCGGCGACCTGGACCACACTGAGCGCCACCGTCAACCGGACTGCCCGTTGGACTCCCAACGATGCGATTCCACCCGTCACGACCAGCACCGCCACGGCGATGAGCCGTGCCGGTACGTCGACGAAATGCCGGAAGTACCCGCCGAACCCGAGTGCCACCGCGGCACCCGCGATCATCAGGCCGATGATCATCATCCAGCCGACGAGGAATGCCACCCACTCCGGCGCGATGTGACGGGTGTACTCGTACTCGGCGCCCGCGCTCGGGTACATCGAGGCGAGCTCGGCGTAGCTCAGCGCGGTGAGTGCGCTCAAGATCCCTGCGATGCCGAAGGACATCCACACCCCGGCACCCGCCGACTCGGTCGCCGTCCCGAGCAAGACGTAGATCCCGGCACCGATGATGATGCCGATGCCGCTCGCGGTGACTTGGAAGGGCCCGAGCGTGCGGCGCAGTCGCGTGTTCACCGATCGCTTCGGTTCAACGCGTGGACGGACCGCGCGTGCGCGTCCCGTACGCGAGCGAGTTCGTCACCGGCTGGTCTCCGACACCGCGGTCGCGCCGAGCAGGAGTTCTGCGCCGGCGATCGAAATCCTGGTGCCGGTCTCGCCCGCGAGCACCGAGCCCGCATCACCGAGTGCGCCGATATACGCCGGCTTGCCCGTGAGTGACGCGAACTCGCATGCGGCGGCGACTTTTGGGCCCATGGACCCGGCGGCAAAATCGTCGGGCGCGAGCGAATCGGCATGCGCCTCCTTCACTCGGCGCGCACCCGGAGTGCCCCAATCGGCCATCAGCGCATCAACGTCGGTGAGCAGCAGCAGTGCGTCCGCGTCGAGCTCGCGAGCCAGCAAGGCAGCGGATCGGTCCTTGTCAATCACGGCTTCCACCCCGTGCAACGACCCGTCGGCCGCGCGCACGACCGGGATCCCCCCGCCGCCGGTACAGATCACCACCACCCCGAATTCGAGCAGGATTTCGATGGTCCGCTGGCCGACGATGGACTTTGGCCGAGGGGACGGCACCGTCCGTCGCCAACCGGCGCCGTCCTGCGCGATGGACCAGCCGCGAGCCGCCGCCAGCGCGCGGGCTTCGACCTCGGAGTAAACCGGACCGATCGGCTTCGTCGGGGTTCGGAACGCCGGATCGTCACCGTCGACGACCACTTGGGTGAGCAGGCTCGCGACCTCCCTCCCGTCCAGCACGTTTTCCAACTCCTGTTCGAGCAGGTAGCCAATCATCCCTTCACTCTCGGCGCCGAGGACATCGAGTGGGGTCGCGGGAACCTCGACCCCGGCCGCGCTCTGGAGCGCGAGCAGTCCTACCTGCGGTCCGTTGCCGTGGGTGAGCAGCACATCGTGGTCACGATCCAGATCGGCAACGACCCGGGCCGCGGTACGGGCGTTCTCGCGTTGCGTCTCGATGTCCAACGGCTGACCTCGCCGCAAAAGCGCGTTCCCGCCGAGCGCCACCACGAGAAACATCTCGACCTCCTCTGCCGCGTCGCGCGCGACGAGACGCTGCATTCACAATGCCATCGATACTGATGACCCGGAGAGGCCCAGCCCAGGGTCCGAAGTCCCGAATCGGCACAGAATCAGTACGGACGAACGCGGGAGCGGCGACCACCGCCCGACGATGATGGTCGAGCACCGTGATGGAGTCGTTGGTCCCTATGCGCATCGGGAACCACCCGCCATCATCGGACGATGCAGCGGATAGTGGTAGGTGTCGACGGTTCGGTGGAGTCGCTCGCGGCGTTGGCGTGGGCGCTTCGCGAAGCGCACCTTCGTGACGCACGACTCGACGTGGTGCACACCTGGTCGTACCCAGTCGGGACCTACATCGATGGACTCACCCCCGTGCCGAGTTTCGGTCGCCCACAGTTCATCGAGATCGCGACGCAGGTACTCGACGACGCCTGCACAGGGCTCGACACCTCGGGTATCGAGGTGCATCGCATCGTCGAGGAGGGACCGGCGGCCAACCGACTCCTCGAGACCGCTCGCGATGCTGCGATGCTGGTCGTCGGCTCCCGAGGCCGAGGCGGCTTCGCCGGGCTCCTCCTGGGATCGGTGAGTCAGCAGTGCGCGCACCATGCGAGCGGACCCGTCGTGATCGTGCGGGACCCGCACATCCCGCCCGAGGGCGTTGGACGGATCGTGGTCGGAGTCGACGGATCCGAAGGCGCAAGCGCCGCGCTCCGATGGGCGCTTGACGAGTCGGCACGGCGGGACGGCAGCGAGGTCGTGGCGGTGATGGCCTGGGGATTTCTGGACCAGCATCACGCCGGCGGCGAGGAGATTGAGTCTCACGACGGTCCCGAACAAGCCCGCGCCGCGTTGCGGTCCTTCGTGGAGCACGCCGTCGGCGTGGACCGCGCTGGGCGCGTCGACTTAGATCCGGTCAACGATTCGCCGGTCCCCGGTTTGCTCAGTGCGGCTGGCGGCGCCGCGCTGCTCGTCGTGGGCGCACGCGGGCTCGGCGGCTTTCAAAGCCTGCTCCTGGGCTCGGTGAGCCAGCAGTGTGCACACCACACTCCCTGCCCGATCGCGATCGTGCGGACCGGCCCTGAGGACGAACGCGAAGCTGAGCGGACTCGTTCCGCCCCGTGCGTGTCCTGACCGCCTCTCGGACGCCGCAGAACTCGCCGAGCGAGCTACGAACGCTCCGGGTCGGCGGTTGGCGTTTTCAACTGTGCGGCGTAGACCGCGGCCTGGGTCCGTCGTTCCATTCCGAGCTTGGTCAACATGTTCGACACGTAGTTCTTGACGGTCTTCTCGGCGAGGTGGATCCGTTCCCCGATCTGACGATTGGTCAGGCCCTCCGCGATCAACTCGAGCACCTTGCGCTCCTGGCCGGTCAACGAAGCCAAGCGCTCGTCCTCCTCCTTCGGTGCCCGCAGGCGTTCGAGCACACGTGCGGTCACCGCCGGATCGAGCAGCGATTGACCGCGAGCCACGCGCACGATCGCGTCCACGATGTCCGGGCCCTTGATCTGCTTGAGGAGGTAGCCGGCCGCGCCCGCCATGATCGCTTGGAACAATGCTTCGTCGTCCGAGAATGACGTGAGCATCAGGCACTGGATCTCAGGAGTTCGGGATCTGACCTCCCGGCACACGCTCACACCGTCCCCGTCGGGGAGACGGACATCGAGCACGGCCACGTCCGGTCGGGTCGGCGGGATTCGCGACAATGCCTCGTAGGCCGTTCCCGCCTCGCCCACGACCTCGATCAGCCCGGAATCTTCGAGGAGCTCACGAACGCCGCGTCGGACGATCTCGTGATCGTCGAGAAGAAAAACGCGGATGCGCTGACTCTCACCAAAAGACACGAACTGGACCTCCCATGGTCGAACCGCGAGACTGTCGGGGTGACGGAGGCCTGGCGATCCGACACCCCGCTCCCGCGTTTGCTCGACGCCATGCTCGCGGTTGCTTCGGATCTGAGCCTACCGGTGGTCTTGCGGCGCATCGTCGAGTCGGCCACGGGGATGGTCGACGCGCAATACGGCGCGCTCGGCGTCCTCGGGACCGACGGAACCTTGTCGGAGTTCGTCAACACCGGTCTCGACGCCAAGACTGTCGCCCGTATCGGTCCGTTGCCGGAGGGCCACGGAATCCTCGGTCGGCTCATCGTCGACCCGAAACCACTCCGCCTTCGCGATCTCTCCGCCCACCCGGATTCGTTCGGGTTTCCGCCTCATCATCCACCGATGCGTTCATTCCTCGGCGTCCCGATCCGCGTCCGCAATGAGGTCTTCGGCAACCTCTACCTGTGCGAGAAGGAATCGGCCGAAGAGTTCTCGGAGGAGGACGAGATGCTGGCGATCACACTCGCCTCGGCGGCCGGCGTGGCGATCGAGAATGCGCGCCTGCACGAACGCCTCCAGGCCACCGTCGTCCTCGAGGACCGCGAGCGAATCGCCCGGGACCTGCACGACAAGGTGATTCAACAACTCTTCGCGACGGGAATGTCACTGCAAGCCGCCGAGCGCAGCGTGGCCGACGATGCCGTCGCGCGGCGGCTGAACCAAGCCATCGACGATCTCGACGCCACGATCCGGGAGATCCGCAACACGATCTTTGCGTTGCATGCGCCGAGCGTCGGTCTCCACTCGGACTTGATCGCGGTGGTCGCCGAGCTGAACGACCGGCTCGGCATTGCGGCGACACTGCAGGTGGAAGGCCCCATTGATCAGGCGATCCCGCCGACCATCGCGCTCCAGCTGATCCCCGTCGTGCGCGAGGCCGTGACCAATGCGCAGCGGCACGGCAACGCCAAGACGGTGGAGGTCATGGTCCGTGCGGATGCCGACTGCACCGTCCGAGTGCTCGACGACGGCCGCTCGCTGAACGAGCCGTCGCCGGACGCGGACGCCGGCGGTGACGGTCTCGTGAACGTCGCGCGTCGGGCGAAGGATCTCGGCGGGGTGTTCACGCTGAGCTCCCGGGCCGACGGCGGGATGATTTTCGAATGGCGTGTCCCACTCGACCCACGTGCGACCATCGCTTGATGCGTCGTCGCCGAGCCCCGCTGGACCGACCCGGATGTGCGAGCGTGGCGGTGCTGATGGCGGCTGTCGTCATCGGTGCGTGCAGCTCCGGACGTGCAGCCGCGCCCACGCCCCACCCGCAGGCGGTGGCCGCGCCGGATCCCGCCACGCACGTGCATCTCGACCTCGTCGACCGGACGCGGCCCGCAGTCGATCCGATCGGTGTCCGCAACGCACCGGTGCGCTCGCTTCCCACCGAGCTGTACCTCCCGCACGCGCGTGGTCCCGTTCCGCTGATCGTGTTCGCTCACGGGTACGACGGCGACCCGTCGAAGTTCACCCAGCTGTTCGAGTACTGGTCCGACGCCGGCTTCGCCGTGGTCGCACCCCGATTCCCGATCACCTATACCGGCGCCGCCACCGGACCGCTGGCGCGCGCAAGTGACTACCGGGAACAACCGGCGGATCTCACGTTCGTTCTCGACCGCGTGCTCACGAGTCGGTGGAAGTCCCGCATCGACGCGAAGAGGATCGGCACTGCGGGACTCTCGCTCGGCGGTGCCACCATCTGGGGCCTCATCGGCAACTCATGCTGTCGCGACGCGCGCGTCAAGGCCGCGATCGTGATGGACGGCATCCA
>JANYJV010000099.1 GCA_025361725.1 Acidimicrobiia bacterium
CGGCGACACCGGGTTCCATACCGGCGAACGCATCGGCGAGCATCCCCATGAACGCCTCGTGAGCGGGCTCGATCGGGATGGTCAGGGTGGCAATCCCGAGGTTGGCCGCGATCGCCGTCGACGCGCTCGGTGCCGAACAAGTCACCGGTGTGATGATGCCGTCTCGGTTCTCGAGCGACGGCAGTATCAGCGACTCGGAGCAACTCGCGACCAACCTCGGGATTGCCACCCTGACCATCCCGATCGAGCCCGCTCACGAGGCGTTCATGGGGATGCTCGCCGATGCGTTCGCCGGTATGGAACCCGGTGTCGCCGAAGAGAACTTGCAGGCGCGGATTCGCGGCACGATTCTCATGGCGATCTCGAACAAGTTCGGTTGGCTCGTGCTCACCACCGGGAATAAGAGCGAGATGGCCGTGGGCTACTGCACGCTCTACGGCGACATGGCCGGTGGGTTCGCGGTCATCAAGGACGTCCCGAAGATGCTCGTCTACGCGCTCTGCGAGGACGTCAACCGTCGGCTCGATCGCGAGATCGTGCCGCGCTCGGTGATCGAGAAGCCGCCGAGCGCGGAACTGCGTCCGGACCAGAAGGACGAAGACTCGCTGCCGCCGTATCCGATTCTCGACGCGATCCTCGAGGGCTACGTCGAAGACGATCGATCGATCGTCGATCTCGTTGCCGACGGCTTCGATCGCGAGACCGTCGTGCGCATCGCGCGGCTCGTGGATCGCAGCGAGTACAAGCGTCGCCAGGCGCCTCCCGGCGTGCGCGTGTCGACCAAGGCGTTCGGAAAAGATCGACGGTTGCCCCTCACTAATCGCTGGCCCGGGTGAAGCGGTCCCACCCGACCGCCCGACTTCGCCCCTACCTCCCAGAACTCGCACTCGTCCTGGCGGCGGTGCTGTACGGGTCGACCTTCGTGCTGGTGCAGAAGTCCTTGCACCACGTGACGCCGAGTGCGTTCAACGTGTTGCGCTTCGCGCTCGCAACCGCGGTGTTGGTCCCGTTCTTCGCCCGCCGGGGCTGGCGCGGGCCCGCAGCGAGGCCGACCGACTCATGGCGCACGCTGCTGATGGCAGGGAGCGCGCTCGGCGTCGTGAGTTTGGTGGCGTACCAAACTCAGAACGTCGGGATTCATCACACCTCCACCTCGAACGCCAGCTTCATCACCGGATTGTTCGTGGTGTTCACCCCGATCATCGCCGCCATCCGGTACCGGCGCCGGCCGCGTAGTCGGGTCGTGATCGCAGTGGGGTGCGCCGCGCTGGGGCTCTTCTTCTTGACCGGAGCGCACCTTGATATGTCCTTCGGTGACGCCATCACCGTGGTGACCGCGCTCGCGTGGGCGGTGTGGTTGATCGGCACCGGAGAGGTGACGCGCCGGTTCGACACGTTCGGTCTCATCTTGGTGCAAGTGGCGACGGTGACCGCGGGCTCGGCAGCGGTCGCCGTCTTCGAGGGGTTCGGTCACATCACCGGAATCGTGGTGATCGCAGTGGTGGTCACCGGCGTGGGCTGTTCGGCGATCGCGTTCAGCCTCAGCGCGTGGGCCCAGCGGGTCATCGATCCCGAACGCGCGGGCGTGATCAACCTGCTCGAACCAATCGTCGCCGGGGTGATCGGGTACTCCATCGGGGAACGGCTCGGAGTGCTGGGATACCTCGGCGCAGCCCTAATCCTGGTGGGCATCGTGGTGGTGGAGCGTGGCAGCCACCCCGCGGACGCCGTCGAAGCGGTAGACGCCGAGATGGAGCGCGCGCCCGGCCGCGCCGACATCACTGCACCGTAAACCTCACAGGCCACTTCGCGCCGTGTGAGCGGGCGTTCTCACACGCGCAACGACCGAGCAACGGCGCCGCAAACTCGTCGTGGCTTGATGAATCCATGGCTACCAAGGGATTTCGCAAAGCTGGCAACCTCCCCACTCTGATCGCGGCGCTCGTCCACTTCGACGTGTCGTTCATGGTGTGGGTCCTCCTCGGAGCACTGGGCGCGTACGTCGCCGAGGACCTCGGGCTCAATGGCGCGCAGAAGGGCCTGATGGTGGCGTTGCCACCGCTCGGCGGCGCGGCGTTTCGTCTGATTCTCGGTCCGCTCGCCGATCGCTTCGGCATCAAGAAGCTCGGGTTCATCACCATGACCCTGACCTTCATCCCTCTCCTCTGGGCCTCGGTTGCGGGTGGTACGTACGTACAGATTCTCGGGATCGGGTTCCTGCTCGGGATCGCCGGTGCGAGTTTCGCGGTGGCGTTGCCACTCGCCAGCCGCTGGTACCCACCGGAGTATCAAGGCCTCGCCCTGGGCATCGCGGGGGCCGGGAACTCGGGCACGGTGATTGCCGTGCTCGCGGCACCCCGCCTCGCGGAGCGCTACGGCTGGCACGCGGTGTTCGGGCTGGCCGCCATCCCGGTCGCGCTGGCGTGGTTGACGTTCGCGTTACTGGCGAAGGAGCCGCCGCGGCCCGCACCCGTCGCCGGTGGTTCGAACGGAGGTGTATTCAGCCTCTTGAAGGAATCCGACCCGCGGTGGCTGTGCCTCTTCTATCTCGTCACGTTCGGCGGATTCGTCGGCCTCTCCGGCTACCTCTCGATCTTCTACGTGGATCACTTCGGAGTCTCGAAGGTCGTTGGCGCGGAACTCACTGCGCTCGGCGCGGTCTCGGCGTCACTGGTGCGGCCCTTCGGTGGTGCGGTCGCCGACCGGATCAGCGGCACCCGGGTGGTCCGTACGGTGCTCTTCGGGGTGGCCGCGCTCGCCGGGGTCCTCGCCTTCGATCCGGTGCTTCCGGTGACGGTTGCGCTGTTGGTTGGTGTCATGGCGCTCCTCGGTCTCGGCAACGGCGCCGTGTTCCAGCTCGTGGGATCGCGCGTCGGTCGTCGGGTCGGTGCCATGACCGGTCTGGTGGGCGCCGCCGGTGGACTCGGGGGATTCCTCCTCCCGTTCGGCTTCGGGGTCCTCACCACGGCGACGGGCGGGTTCGGCACCGGCTTCCTCGTCTTCGGGGTGATCGCGATGGCCGCGGGGTTTGGCGCTCGGTCTCGGCACCGCGCCTGGTCGTTCGAGCCGGGCGAGCTCGATCTCGTGAGCGAAGAGCTCCAGTCCGCTCCGGTGATCAACGGGCCGATGGTCGCCGCCGGGTTGGAGCCATGACGCGGAAGCACCTGGTGGTCGTCGGCCACGGGATGGTGGCGCAGCGATTCATCGAGTCGTTCGTCGCCCGGGGCGGTACCGACGACTACGACGTCACCGTCGTCGGCGAGGAACAACAGCCGGCGTACGACCGCGTGCACCTCACGAGCGTGTTCAACGGCTCCGAGCCGGAGTCACTCGATCTGGTTGCTCCCGGATTCTTCAACGGTGAAGACCTCACGCTCCTGACCGGTCAAGAAGTGGTGGCCATCGACCGGGGCGGGCGCTCGGTCACGACCGATGGCGGCACGACGTTGCCGTACGACCGGCTGGTTCTTGCTACCGGTTCGTTTCCCTTCGTTCCGCCCGTCGAAGGATCCGGTGCGCCGGGTTGTTTTGTCTACCGCACGCTGGATGACGTCGATGCGATTCGCCAGTGGGCATCGGCATCGCATCGGACCATCGGCGCGGTCGTCGGCGGGGGACTGCTCGGACTCGAAGCGGCTGACGCGCTGCGCCGCCTCGGGCTCGAGACCCACGTGGTCGAGTTCGCGCCGCGGCTGATGTCCGTCCAGATCGACGACGGCGGTGGGCAGATGCTGCGGGGTTCCGTCGAAGGACTCGGACTACTCGTACACGTCAGCGCGCAGGTCACCGAAGTGACGACCGTCGACGGTGTGGCTTCGGGGTTGCGACTCGCCGACGGCACCGAGATCGCAGCCGACATGGTGGTGTTCGCCGCTGGAGTCCGCCCGCGCGACGGCTTGGCGCGTGCCGCGGAACTCGAGGTCGGGGCCCGCAGCGGGATCGTGGTGGATGACACGCTCGCAACGTCGGATCCGTACATCGACGCGATCGGCGAGTGCGCACTGCATGAAGGTCGGTTGTACGGGCTCGTCGCGCCCGGCTACGTGATGGCCGACGCGCTCGCCGATCGCCTCGCCGGAACTGGGTCGTCCGGCTTCCACGGCGCCGAGCTCTCGACCCAGCTGAAGTTGCTCGGCGTGGACGTTGCGAGCTTCGGCGACAGTCATGGTGTGTCGGAAGGCGCGCAGGCGGTGGTGTTCGCCGATCCCGTCAGCCGCGTCTACCGCAAGCTGGTGCTCAACGCGGCGGGCGACCGACTGCTCGGCGGCGTGTTGGTGGGCGACGCGTCGGGCTACGCGACGTTGGCGCAACCCGCGCGCGGCGCGCTGGACGCGCCCGAGCATCTCGAACGGCTGGTGTTCCCTGCGGGTGCCGGCGTGCAGGCATTCTCGATGAGCGGTATGGCCGACGCCGCGCTCGTCTGTTCGTGCAACCGCGTGGATGCCGGTGCAATCAGAGGTGCGATCGCCGCCGCGCCGGACGCGAACATCGGTGCCATCAAGCAGTGCACGAAGGCCGGGACCGGGTGTGGTTCGTGCGTCCCGATCCTCCAGGAGATGCTGGACGCGGCCGCAAGCGCCAATGGCACGCCGGTGCGCCGCGTGCTGTGTGAGCACTTCGACTTCACCCGCCAAGAACTCTTCGACGTCGTTCGGGTACGCAACATCCGGTCCTTCGCCACGTTGGTGCGCGATCACGGTCGAGGGCGCGGCTGTGAAATCTGCAAACCGGCCGTCGCATCCATGCTCGCGTCGACGGGCAGTGAGTACGTGCTCGACGGTGAACTCGGATCACTTCAGGACACCAACGACTACGCGCTCGCCAACCTGCAGCGCGACGGCACCTATTCGGTGATCCCGCGTATCCCTGGAGGCGAGGTGCGTCCGGAGCAACTCATCGCGCTGGGCGAGATCGCGCTCGAGTTCGACCTGTACACGAAGATCACCGGCGGCCAACGGGTTGACCTCCTCGGAGCCCGCATCGACGAGTTGCCCGCGATCTGGGCCCGGTTGATCGACGCCGGCTTCGAGTCCGGTCACGCGTACGGCAAGGCACTGCGCACCGTGAAGTCTTGCGTGGGCGACGTGTGGTGCCGCTACGGCGTGCAGGACGCGGTCGGGCTCGCGATCGAACTCGAGCTCCGCTACCGCGGCTTGCGTTCCCCGCACAAGATCAAGTCCGCGGTCTCCGGCTGCGCGCGCGAATGCGCGGAAGCGCAGAGCAAGGACTTCGGCATCATCGCCACCGAACAGGGATGGAACCTGTACGTGGGCGGCAACGGTGGGATGCGTCCGCAACATGCCGAACTGCTCGCCACCGATCTCGACACGGAGACCCTCGTCCGGTACGTCGACCGCTTCGTGATGTTCTACATCCGGACCGCGGACCGGCTGGAGCGCACCGCCACCTGGATGCGCAAGCTCGAAGGCGGGGTTGAGTACCTTCGGTCTGTCGTGGTGGACGACGTACTCGGGATCGCCGGCGAACTCGAGGCCGACATGGCCCGCCATGTGGACGGGTACGAGTGCGAATGGAAGGCGACACTCGCCAAGCCCGAACGACTCGCTCGGTTCCAGCACTTCGTCAATTCTCCGACACCGGACCCGACACGAACGGCCGTGACGATTCGCGGTCAGCGGGTCCCGAGCCCGACTGGAGCGGTCCGATGATGACGATGGCCACCCTCACGTGGCTCGATGTGTGCGCGCTCACTGAGGTCCCCGTGGACCGCGGCGTGTGCGCCCTGGTCGACGGCGAGCAGATCGCGATCTTCCGCGTCTCGGGCTTCGCCGAGCTCTTCGCGATCTCGAACATCGATCCGTTCACCGGGGTGGCGGTGTTGGCGCGCGGCATCGTCGGCGATGCCGATGGCGTTCCGAAGGTTGCTTCGCCGCTGTACAAGCAGGGCTTCGATCTCCGCACCGGCCACGCGTTGGACGACTCGGCCGTGTCGGTTGCCGTCTTCCCCGTGCGTTTGCGTTCCGGCCGCGTCGAGGTCGCGGTCGCCCGCCCGAGTCCGAGATGATGGCCACGCAGTGACGGTCGCTCCGATCACGGACGATCTCTCGAAGCATCACGGGCCGACGCCGACGCTCCTACCGCTGGAACCGGGCGAGCAGTACCGGTTCGTCTTTGACGCGTCGGTCTGCGTCGGCTGTCACTCGTGTGAGGTCGCGTGCGCAGAACAAAACCAACTCCCACCGGAGGTTCGGTGGCGGCGAGTCGGTGAGGTCGAAGGCGGCAGCTTCCCGAATACGCGCCGATTCAATATCTCGATGGCGTGCAATCACTGTCTCGAGCCCGCGTGTCTGATCGGGTGCCCCACCGAGGCGTACGTGAAGCTGTCGAACGGCATCGTCGACCACCACGCCGAGGACTGCATCGGCTGCGGGTACTGCACGTGGAACTGCCCGTATTCGGTGCCGGTGTTCTGGCCCGAGCGCAACGTGGTCACCAAGTGCGACCTGTGCAAACCGCGTTTGGAACAAGGGCTCACGAGTGCGTGCGTGGACGCGTGCCCCACCCACGCGATCGGCATCGAGAAGGTCGACATCGCCGCGTGGCGGGCTGATCACAGCCAGGGCGACGGCCTCGGACTCCCGCCCGCCTCGTTGTCGCTCTCCACCACCCGCATCGTGATGCCGCCCAACGTCCCGGGTGATCTGGCCGGTGCCAGCCACGAGCAGGTGGAGCTGGAGGACCCCCACTGGCCTTTGGTCGCGCTCACGTTGCTCACCCAGCTCGCGGTCGGTACCACGCTGGCTACGGCGTTGGCGCAGACCGCCGGAGGGATCGCGTCCGGGAACGCGGCGCTCGTCGCGTTCCTCGCCGGTGCGATGGCCCTCGTGGCGTCATTGGGTCACCTCGGCCGGCCGAGTCACGCGTGGAAGGCCCTTCGCAACCTCCGCCGGTCGTGGCTGTCTCGCGAAGTCGCGCTCTTCGGCGCCTATACCGGTGCGGCGGCGCTCCACGCGGTGGTATCGCTCGCGGTACCGGGGCTCGCACCGTGGGCCGGGTTCGGCGCGGGGTTGGTCGGAGTGTTCGGCATCTACGCGAGCGGTCGCCTCTATCTCGTTCCGGCTCGACCGGCGTGGGACACGCCGCTCACCCTGGTGCAGTTCTTCGTGACCGCCACCGCGCTCGGACCACTCGTGGCCATGGGCGTGTTGCCCGACCGCGAGCTCGGCCAGGGGATCGGCGTGGTCCTGCTCACGGTTGCGCTCGGCTCGCTCGTCCTTGCGCTGCTTGCGTTGGCAGCCAACGCACTGCGCCTGGCGTCGCAACCCACGCGTGAGTCGTGGGGGAGTCTGAGCCTGCTGCGCCACCATTGTCGATGGGAACGGCGAGCGCGAGTCGGAGCCGGAGTGATCCCAGTGATGCTGCTCGCGTGCGCGCTCACCACCTCGGGCGATGCCACGCGCGCGCTGGCCGGCGCGGCATTTGTGTTCGCCGGCGTCGGTGAGTCCGTCGGGCGGTACCGCTTCTATGTGACGGTGGTGCCGCGTTCGGTGCCGGGTCGCTTCGCGAGCAACGGGCGCGCGTGAACACGAACCGGCGATTGGTCCATCGGCTCGCGGAGCGTCTCGGCGCGCCGGTCCCGGCGACGCAGTTCGGCGACGACGCCACGTTCGGCCCGATGCCCGAGACGGCCGTTCCTGACCGGTGGGTCGCTACCACCTGCGGCTACTGCTCGGTGGGGTGCGGAATGCTCGTCGGCGTGCGCGGCGACGACGCCGTCGCCGTCCGGGGCGATCCCGATCATCCAGTGAATCGCGGCCATCTCTGCCCCAAGGGCCTGTCGGTACACTTGACCCTGCGTGCAGAAGGTCGTCTGCGGTCACCCTTGATGCGCGAAGGAGTGACGGGTCGCCAGGTGCCGGCCACCTGGGATGCCGCACTCGGGCTCGTGGCCCGTCGCTTCACGAACCTGATCGCCGAATACGGCCCCGACTCGGTCGGCATCATCTCCACTGGGCAACTGGTGACCGAAGAGTTCTACGCGTTGGGCAAGCTCGCCCGGCTCGGCCTCGGCGTGGAGCACTACGACGGCAACACCACCCTGTGCATGGCCAGCGCGGTCTCGGGCTACAAGGCCACCTTCGGGAGTGATGGTCCACCCGGTTGCTACGAGGACTTCGAAGTTGCCGACGTGATCGTCCTCTGGGGCGCCAACGTGGCCGACAACCATCCGCTGCTCATGCCGCGCATTCTCGGGAACCGCGCCGCCACGGTGGTGGTCGTCGATCCACGCGTGACGAAGACCGCGATGATCGCCGACGAGCATCTTGCGGTTCGCCCCCGCGGCGACGTCGCGCTCTTGAACGGCGTGCTCCGAGTGATCATCGAAGACGACCTCGTCGACGATGACTACGTCCGAGACCACGCCGAGGGGTTCGCCGAACTCCGGGCTCAGGTGCTCGCGATCCCGCTGGACGAGGCTGCGGCCGAGTCTGGGATCGCAGTGAACGAGATCCGCGCGCTCGCTCGGCTCATCGGTCATTCGTCCGCCGTTGTCCTGGCGTGGACGATGGGCGTGAACCATTCCGCCCAGGGCACCCGCACCGTCGAACTCCTCAACACCTTGGCGGCAGTCACGGGCAACATTGGCAAGCCCGGCGCCTCACCCTTCTCGATCACCGGCCAGTGCAACGCGATGGGGACGCGCGAGACCGGCTTCACCGCGTCGATGCCGGGCTATCGCGCGTATGACGATCCCGCGGCGCGTACTGAACTGGCTGCGTTGTGGGGCGTCGACGAATCGCGCATCCCCACCGCACGCGGCCGTGCCTATCCGGACATCATCGACGCAGTCATCACCGAGGAGATCCGTGGGCTGTGGATCATCGGGACGAATCCCGTGGTCTCGTACCCGAACCGGGAGCGCCTCGAAGACGCGTTCGATCGGCTGGACATTCTCGTGGTGCAAGACGGCTTCGAGACGCCGACCACGGCGTGCGCCCACGTGGTCCTGCCCGCGGCGATCTGGGGTGAGAAGGACGGGACCTTCACCAACTCCGAGCGACGGGTTTCTCGCGTCCGCAAGGTTGTCGAGCCGATCGCCGGAGCGAAATCTGACTTCGACATCTTTCTGGGGTTGGCCGAACACCTCGGCGTCCGCGACGAACTCTTCCCGGGGTGGAGCACCCCGGGTGACGCGTTCGACGAGTGGCGACGGGTTTCGAGCGGTCGGCTCTGCGATTACTCCGGAATCACGTACGAGCGCATTGACGCCGCCGCCGGCGTGCAGTGGCCGTGCCCGGACGACGGACTCGTCCCCCTCGGTGGTACCCCGCGCCTCTATACCGACGCGAGTTTCGCGTCCGGCCGCGCTCGGCTCGCCGTGGTGGACGCCGAGCCCATGAGCGAACCGACCCGGCCCGAGTACCCGTTCATTCTGAACACCGGCCGTACCGTCGAGCATTGGCACACCCGCACCAAGACCGGCCGGATCGGTGTGCTGGACGCGCTGGCGCCGGAAGCCTGGGTCGACATGAATCCTGCCGATGCCCATGAACTGGGTCTGCGGACCGGTGACGCGGAGCGAGTGAGTTCACGCCGCGGTGTGGTTGATCGGCTCTCGGTCAGCGTCACCGAGACGATTCGCTCCGGCGAGCTGTTTGTTCCGTTCCACTTTGACGAGCGGTGTGCGAACCGCCTGACCAACAACGAGTTCGACCCGATCTCACGCGAGCCCAACTACAAGCAGTGCGCGGTGCAGGTTGAGCGAAGTGGTCTCGGACGTATCGGCTGAGCGGGCGCCTCCATTCCAATGGTGGTCGGCTGGAAACCACGTCGAAACATTCGGCGGCCACGCTGGTCCCGGTGAGCGACCCCACCCTCCGCGGCTTCACGATCGGGATCACCGCCGATCGTCGCCATGCCGAACAGGCGCGCCTGTTCGAACGGCGGGGTGCCGAAGTGATGTCCGGGCCAACGATCCAAACGGTTCCGCTCGGAGCAGACGAAGGTCTGCGGGCCCTCACCGAAGACCTGATTGCGCGACCCCCTGACGATCTCGTCGCGAACACCGGGATCAGTATGCGCGAGTGGTTCGGCGCTGCCGACAGCTGGGGACTCGGCGACGAGTTGGTGGAGGCTTTCCGTGACACCCGGATCGTGGCGCGCGGGCCGAAGGCGGCTGCGGCGGTCCATCAGATCGGTCTTGAGGTCGCCGAACGAGCGGAAAGCGAACGCCTCGACGAGGTTGTCGAGATTCTCACTCGGTCGCCGTTGGCCGGTCATCGGGTGGCGTTCCAACGCCACGGTCAAGACGCCGACAATCCCGTCGAGCTCATCGAGGCGGCCGGCGCCACCGTGGTCGAGGTGCCCGTCTACCGGTGGCTCACGCCCAACGATCCGCTCCCCGCCGAGCGCCTGGTGGACGCGATTGTCACGCGGCGGGTGCAAGCGGTCACGTTTACGAGCGCCCCCGCGGTGCACAACCTTCTGGCGGTCGCAGACAAGTTGGCGTTGACGCTGGAGATCACCGAGGCATTCGCGACCGACGTCGTTGCCGCGTGCGTTGGGTCAGTGTGTGCCGAGGCCGCGACTGTGCACGGCGTGCCGGCGCTGGTGCCCGATCGGGCGCGGCTCGGCCCGTTGGTCCGGACCGTTGCCAACCACTTGCTCGAGCACGGCACGCGCACGCTGCGGCTCGGCGATCGCGCCGCGACCTTGCGCGGCACGACGGTGCTCGTGGGCGATCGGGAAGTCTCGGTCACGCTGCGGGAGTCCGCCGTACTGGCGAGCCTGATCGACGCGCACGGTGCGATCGTGACGAAGCGCGACCTCATGGAACACGTCTGGGGTGATCGCACCCAGGATCCCCACGTGGTCGAGACAACGGTCGGTCGGCTGCGGACCCGTCTCGCCCCCGATGGGGATGCGGTCGTGAGCGTTCCGAGGCGTGGCTACCGGCTCGCGTGACTTCGAGGACCCACCATTCGTGACGTGACTCGCGTCACGTCAGGGCGATGATCTTGACCGTGTCGGGAATCTGGACGAAGAATGCCAGGACTTCCCGTTTTCTGGGGCCCGCAACCGACCGGAGCCACTCCTCATGTCCGACCCGTCCAAGCCGCGCGCGGCATTCGCACCGTGGGATCGGCGGGAGCTTCCCGGCCTGTTCACCGTCGAAGAATCCGCTCGACGGGTCGGGACGTACAAGTGGCTCGAGATGCGGCTCTTCGAATCGCTCGGCGGCTGGGTCGCCACCGTGCCCGAACTCGACGTGAAGCTCGTGCTCGGGCGTCACTGTTACCACCACGCCTGGCACGCCGAGCTGATGGACAAGCGCCTGCCCGAACTGCGCGAGATGAATACCGACCGGCTCTGTGAGCCGGCGAACCCCGAAATGGTCGCCTTCGTCGCTGCGCTCCAGGAGCCCGAGGCGCCCGAACACACCATCGAAAAGCTCGTCGGCATCTTCCGGGTTCTCCTCCCACGCAAGATCGCGGCGTACACCTACCACATGAACGCAACGAGCCGAATCACTGATTCCCCCACTCAACGGTCACTGGGCTTCATGCTCCAGGACGAGTTCGAGGATTGGCGGGAAGGCGAGATGCTGCTTCAGTCCCTCATCGAAACACCCGAGGACGTGGAGCGGGCCGCCCGTCGTCAGGCCGAGCTGGAAACGCTTGTGCTGGCGGCCGGAGGTATTGCGGGGCCCGGTACCCTGGGATCCGACGTTGTGACCGAAGGAGCCTCAGTATGAGGAAGCAGCTGCCCCCCGAGATGCTGGCGCGTGACTCGCGTTTTGTCCGCACCTCGATCATGGACCAGGTCATGGACCCCCGCAACGCCAAGATGGGCGAGCGTGAACTCGGTTCGGCTCGACTCCAGCCCGAGCGTCCCGCCGCCGCGGACCGGGCTCGGAACCTGATGCACGGCATCTTCACCGGCGAGATCCAAGCCCTCGAAGGCGCGGGTCGCACCACCTTCGACTTCGACGATGACGAAGCGCCGTTCGCACTCAAGCTCGACATGGCCCGCCAGTGCTGGGACGAGAGCCGTCACGTCGAGATCTCGGTCAAGCTCGGTGACTGGATGGGCACCGAGATCGGTGAGTACTCCGAAGCCACGTTCCTTTACGAGGCTGCGTGCGCACCGGACCCGATCCTGCGACTCTGTGGTGTGAACCGCGCGCTCGAAGGTCTCGCCATCGACGTCTTCAACACGATGCGTGAGTTCGGAGACCTCTCCGGTGACCCCGTCCTTGAGTTCTGTGAAGACTGGATGCTCGCGGACGAAGTGACCCACGTGAAGATGGGTTCGGACTGGTTGCGCCGTCTCACCGCCGACGACCCGGAGCGTCGCGAGCGGGCACTGGACTTCCAGCGCACCGTGGACAAGCTCTTCAGCCTCGGTGGTTTCCGTGGCGAGTCCGAAGAGAACCCGATCCAGCTCGCGCGCACCTTCCGCTCGATGGCCGGATTCTCGACCGACGAGATCGACGAGCTGGCCGAGATCGCCGCCCAGGCGCAAGAAGACGCCCGCGCCATGGTCGCCGGCGGCTCGTGACCTGCGGTTTGGGGAAGTTGGTGTGAGCAATGTCACGCTGACCCCGGCGGAGTTCACGCTGGTCAAGTTCGACGCGGATCAGGTGCGCGCCCTCATCGATCAGACGCTCGGAGAGATCGAGTTCCCAGTCGATGTCGACGTCACCATCGACGTCGACGAAGTCCTGCCCCACCCCCTGACCGCGTCGATGGCCAATGTCGTCGACGGTGCTGCGCACCTTTGGTACACGGGTGGTTGCTTCGAGAGTCCGAAACGTCAGACCGGTCTCTCGGTCGACCACACACGCGTGGAACTTGGCGTCGGTCTGCTCCGAGCGAAGGACCGGCTCGTCGGAGGCTTCGAGAACGCCCCCGCGGACGAACAACTCGATGACCGGCAACGCACGCTGTGGGACACCTACGCCGAGGGCCGACTCGTCCCGCTCGGATTCCCGGTTCGCATCCCTCGCCGTCGCTACACGTTTCGGCTGTACGGCGGGTTCAACGATGTGGCCGATGCGGCGTTCGAGCAACTCTGGACCGGCGCACCCATCACCTGGGACGGGCTGTCGGCGATGGCCGAATCGTTGGCCGCAGCCGACACCCGACCCGAGCGCAAGAAGTCACTGAGGAAAGAGACCCTGCGCCAAGCCCCGGCGGCCTGACGGTTGTTCTTCGGCGCGACCTGCTATTCGAGGTCGTGGGCCGAGATCACGTCGTAGAGCTCGAGGTCCGGCGGCTGGTTGAGCAGCGGCCCGGACTGGGTCGCCATCGTGACCATTGCCTCCGAGTCGAGATGTGCACGCTGCGCGTCGGCGTCGTCCCACTTCTCGACAATCAGAAATCGGCCGGTCGTTGAAGCCGAGGTCACCAGATCGACGTTGCGCACCCCGGTGATCGAACGGGTCAGCACGACGTAACGAGCCAGCGTTGCGGCGAGTTCGGCCTCCTTTCCGCTGCGAGCCTGGAACAGGCCTGCGACTACGCTGATCTCCACTTCCGACACGGACACTCCTCTGGTCGACGCTTATCCACAGGACGTTGTGGATAAGCATCCTTGACGGGGTCTGTATCGTACAAGGACCCACTGCGGGTGGTCAGGGAACACTTGCACCGCCGCCTGCGTTGCTTCTTATCCACAGCTCTTTAGTTTCGGAGACCGATTTTCTTGGCGAAAGAACGTGTCGAACGCGACGAAGAAGACCTTGTTCGCCTCTATCTCACCGATATCGGGCAATACCCTCTCCTGACCAAGGACGATGAGGTACGCCTGGCGCAGCAGATCGAAGTCGGCAAGGAAGCAGTCGCCGAACTCGAAGCCGGCGGCAAGGGTGTTACGCCCACCAAGAAGCGCGAACTCCGTAAGAACGTCCGGCTTGGCGACGACGCCGAGCGCACGTTCGTCCAGTCCAACCTGCGGTTGGTCGTCTCGATTGCCAAGAAATACCAGGCTTCGGGCCTGCCCCTGTTGGACCTGATCCAGGAGGGCAACCTTGGCCTGATGCACGCCGTCGAGAAGTTCGACTGGCGCAAGGGCTTCAAGTTTTCCACTTACGCAACGTGGTGGATCCGCCAGGCCATCACTCGCGGGATCGCCAACACGGGACGCACGATCCGGCTGCCCGTCCACGCGGGAGACACCCTCGCCCGGCTGCAAAAGGCCCGTTCGCGCTTGGAGCTCAAGCTCGGTCGTCCGGCCACGCTGGCGGAGCTCTCGACCGAGGTCGAGATGCCCGAGGACAAGGTCACCGAGGCGCTGCGTTTTGCCGCCGAGCCCCTTTCACTCTCCGAGCCGCTCCGTGAGGACGGCGACGCCGAACTCGGCGACATCGTCGAGGACCGTTCGGCCGAGTCGCCGTTCGAGGTCGCAGCGACGGCGTTGCTGCCCGCCGAGATCGAGAAGCTGCTCTCGCCGCTCGACGAGCGCGAGCGTCAGATCCTGGCATTGCGGTTTGGTCTGGACCGCGGCGAGCCGCGGACCCTCGAAGAGGTAGGGGAGTATTTCAACCTCACGCGGGAGCGGATCCGTCAGATCGAAGCTCGGGCCATGAGCAAGCTGCGTCACCCGTCCGCCGACACCGGCGCCCGCGACCTCCTCGCCGTCTGAGACGCCCCACCCGTTCCCCGCTTTGCGCGCGCAATACGCGCTGAAAACGACGCGTTTCGCGCGTCAGAACGAGGAAACGGGCTCGACGGCGTCGCCGACCCGCACCATCCCGGGTCCCCGGACCAGCGCGCCGACCCCAAGGTTGTTGGCTCGCTCGCGGATGATCGTCCGCAGCAGATCGACGTCCCGACCGATGCCGCCGGGCTGAGCACGGGTCGTCATTACGCAGCGGTCGATCTGCTTGACGACGTCGAGCATGACCTCGCCGACCCGCACGGTTGATCCCACCCATTCGTCCTCGCCCGTGCCGTCGATCACCACGTTGGGGCGGAACCGGCGCATGTCCCACGTTCCGACCGTCTCGGCCCCGATGATCGACACCTGGGTGCGGGTCGAGTCGTGGAAGGTGCCGACCGGCCCTTGCCACTGATACCACTCGACGCTCAGGTCACGGTCGGCGTCGTCGTCGTTGGCGAGGCCAATCTCGAACCGCCCCGACGTCTCTGCGGTCGCACGCGTGAGTACGACCGATCGGTCGAGCCACTCGGACAGCGCAGCGTTGTCGGCAGTCACTCGTCCGTCGGGAAGCGTGATGCGAACGTCGTGGTCGACGAGCGTCGCCTGGGCGAACAACAGGCTCGGCGCACGTCGGGCGGTGAGCGCGAGCCCCGTACTGGTGTCGACGACGGCCCACCTGCGATCGCCGTCGAGACCCGTCGGGCCGATGTGCGCCTCGGTGAGCTGCTCGCCCTGCATCGACTTCACCGGGTAACGCCAGAGCGCCGAGATGCGCGTCACCGCGTCCGTCATCTCGTGTGGATCCAGTCGATGAAGTCGTACGGGTAGCCGCGTTCGATGGCGCTGGCATCCTCGAGGCGGGCAAGGGCGTCAGCATCAAGCTTCCAGCCGATGGCGCCGAGGTTGTCGTCGATGTGGGCGACGGTCCGCGCCCCCAAGATCGGAGCAGTGACCCCCGGGCGATGCAGCACCCAGTTCAGCGCGACCTGCGCCATCGTCTTGCCGAGATCCTCGGCGAGGTCCTGCACTGCCTGGGCGACGGCAAAGTTGCGGTCCTCCTGGATCCTCATCCGCATGAGGACGGCCGACGGTGTGGTATCGGCGGCGCGGGAATCATCCGGGGGCGCCTCGCCGGCGCGGTACTTCCCGGAGAGCAGGCCTCCGCCGAGCGGACTCCACGGGAGGACGCCAAGTCCGGCGTACTCCGCGAGCGGCATGAGTTCACGCTCGATGTCGCGCGTCACGAGCGAGTATTGCGGCTGGATCGAGACGTACGGCTCCCATCCGTGTTGCTTCGCCACGCCGAGCGCGGTGGCGAGTTGCCAACCGGTGTAGTTGCTCGCGCCGATGTATCGGACCTTCCCTTCGCGCACGAGGTCGTTCAGCGTCGAGAGGGATTCCTCGAGCGGTGTGTTCGCGTCCCAACAATGGATTTGGTAGAGGTCGATCCAGTCGGTCTGCAATCGGCGCAGCGATGCCTCGACCTGCTCCCGAATCACGCGACGTGACGCGCCGCGCTGGTTCGGTCCGTCGCCCATCGGCATCCGACACTTGGTGGCGAGCACAATGTTTTCGCGTCGGGCGCCGAGGGCACGTCCGAGGATCTCCTCCGACGTGCCCCGGTTGTAGACGTTGGCGGTGTCGATGAAGTTGCCGCCCGCATCGAGATAGCGATCGAGGATCGCGTTGCTCTCGAGCTCCGGCGTCTCGCGGCCGAACGTCATGGCCCCGAGACAGGCTTCGGTGACGCGAACGCCGGTCCGGCCGAGGGGTCTGAGTTCCATGCGATCTCGCTTTCGTGGTGGAGTGGGCTCAGCCCGCGAACTCGATGAACTCGTGGGGGTAGCCGAGACGGAACGCGCTGGCCCAGGTGAGGCTCTTGCGCGTGTCGTCGTCGAGCTGCCAACCGATGGCACCGAGGTTGTCGTCGAGTTGGCTGAGATTGCGCGCGCCGATGATCGGCGCAGTGATGCCACGCCGGTTCACGACCCAGTTGAGTGCGATCTGCGCACTTGTCTTGCCGGTCTTCGTGGCCGCGTCTTTCACCGCGTCGATCACGTTCCAAGCTCGGTCGTCGAGGCGGTAGGTGAACGTGATCGGGTTGTCCGAGTCACCGCCGCGGGTGCCCTTGTCGAACTCGGAGTCCTTCGTGTACTTGCCGGTGAGCACGCCGCCGCCGAGCGGGCTCCATGGGATCACGGCGAGGCCTTCGCACTCGCAGAGGGGGAGCAGTTCCCGTTCGGCGTCGCGCGTGATGAGTGAGTACTCGGGTTGGAGACAGACGAACGGCTCCCAACCGTGCAGCGCGCTGAGCCCGAGCGCCTTCATGAGATGCCAGCTCGCGAAGTTGCTCGCGCCGATGTACCGTACCTTGCCTTCGTGCACGAGGTCATCGAGCGTCGAGAGGGTTTCCTCCAGCGGTGTGTTCGCGTCCCAGCAGTGCACTTGGTAGAGGTCGATCCACTCGGTGCCGAGCCGCCGCAACGATGCCTCGCACGCGGCGCGTAGGTTGCGCCGCGAGGAGCCGACGCCATTCGTGTCGGTTCCCATCTGGAAGCGCGCCTTGGTGGCGAGCACCACCTCGTCTCGCTTCCCCGCGATGGCGCGTCCGGTGATCTCCTCGGACGCGCCCTGTGAGTACACGTTGGCGGTGTCGATGAAGTTACCGCCTGCGTCCATGAACCGGTCGACGATCTGGTGACTCGTGGATTCGTCGGCCTCGTTGCCGAACGTCATCGTCCCGAGACAGAGCTCGGACACTCTCACTCCGGCGCGACCGAGCTGACGGTATTCCATTGGGTCTCCTACGAAATCGGGTTTCGTCGGACCATATGACAACCGGGCGAGCCCGTCGACCGAATGGCGATGGGTCCGCTGTCGAACGGTGGTGCGTCAACCCTTGACGTTCGAGAACTTCTCCGCAACGAGGCCGTCGCGAACTCGGAAGATGTCGACGCCCCGAATATGACCGTCGACCCACGAGTAACGCCAGAGCTGCACCACACGATCTCCGGCCGCGAACGTCTCCTCGGCGACGAAGTTGCTGGCCCGGTCGTCGAAGATCGGTTGCCACGCCGCGCGGATCGCGTCCGTGCCGACACACCGAGTGCCGTCGGGCGCCGGTCCGGTTGCATCGAAGACACAGTCGCTCGTGACCAGTGCGAGGCAGGCGTCGAGATCGTGGTTA
Organism: Acidimicrobiia bacterium; assembly: GCA_025361725.1. Taxonomy (GTDB): domain Bacteria; phylum Actinomycetota; class Acidimicrobiia; order IMCC26256; family JAENVU01; genus JAENVU01. The sequence continues at coordinate 17,813 of JANYJV010000099.1, forward strand.
CCCCACGCCTGACCGAACTCTTCAACGACGGCGAGTGATTTATTCATGGGTTCTCTTTCTGGCTCCCGTCCGGATTGGGAGATGGCAGTGGCGTATCGCCGAGCTGTTCGCGTTCGGCGGCCCACTCGTGGAGCGCCGCCGATGCCGCGTCTCGGTCGTCGACGTCGAAGTTCATGAGCCGCAGGATCCGGCCGTCGGCGTCCACCTCTGTCACGAGCAGCCACTCGAGCTCGAAGCCGTCGCCGTTGTGCCAGCGGAGCGTGGCGAGGGCCCGATCGTCGCCGGCCAGCTCGATCGGGGTCAGCTCGAAGTGCGCCATCCCGACCTCGGCGCCCGCCAAGGTCGCGTCCACGTATTCCTCGCGGCCGCCGTCGTCGCCGATCGTGGGGCCGCGTCGCTGGTCCGACCGCGTGAACTCGGGGGCGAAGGCGTCGATCGCCGCGTCGCGGTCGCCGCGCACGAATGCATCGATCGAGCGGCGCCCGGCGCGGGTGGCGCGGGTCTCGCCGGCGGACTCGATCGCGGTGTGGCGTGCGTCCCACTCCTCGACTGCCGCGTCGAGGTCGTCCTCGTCGAGCACCACGAGCGCGACGATCCGTCCGGACTCGTCGGCCTCGAAGAGATTCAGCCGGGGCGAGACGAATCCGTCGGCCCGGTACTCCATCCGGACGAGGGCCAGTCGGTCGTCCCGCACCGCGAGCACTGAGATGCGGGCGTCCGCGAAGACGTCGAAGTGCGCACGGGCATTGGCGGCGAAGTCCTCACGGCCGGAGATCGTGCCGGCCGAGACGCCCGAACGGCGGTCGAGGATGACGACGTTGTCGGCGATCGTGGCGGAGCTCGTCGGTTCGCTGTGCTCGGTCCTGAGCAACCACCTGCGGAGCCGTCGGGTGATTCGGTTCTCGGGCTCCGTGGCGTCGCCGTCCTCGGTCGCGAGTTCGTCGAAGCGCGGCAGCGCCTCGTCCCACTGCGTGTCGGCGTACAGGTCACGGCGGAGCCCGCGCCCGTCGGCGGCGGTCTGCATCACCTGGACGAACTCCCAGGAGTACGCGTTCCCGTCGACCGTCGTGCCGAGGGTCGTTCCCACGACGAGGGTCGCGCGACCCTCGGCCAGGATCTTGCGTACGACGACGACGAAGTCGGGCACCAGCTCGGCCATGCCGCGCATCTGGTCGTTGACGAACCCGTCGCGGTCGGTGGTTGGGAACCCGAGCGGCGAGTGGTCGACCGCCTCGAGGTCGGGGTGCAGAAGCGCCGTGAACCCGTCCCAGTCCTGCCGATTGAGGAGGCCGATGCCGTCGAGGAACGCGGCCTGGGCCGGGGCACGCTCCGGGCCGGCGATCTCGGCGTACCGCGCGTCGAGGGTGTCGAGCGCGGTGAGGAGCTCGTCGTCGTCGAAGAACGTCATCACGTTCTGCAGGCCGGCCTCGTCGATCTCGAAGATGCCGTAGCCGCTCGTCTCGAAGCCGGATGGCGCGACGGCGCGGGTGTGCACCAGGGCGAGTCGGTCCCCACGGACCGCCACCGGCTCGATCTCGATCGGACCGAACAGCTCCTCCTGCTCTCGTGACGCCTGGACGAGCTCGTCGGCGCGGTGCAGGTCCGGCAGCGAGACGCCGGACCGGTTGTCGACGACGACGAGGTCCTCCGCCAGCCCTGCGAAGGCGTCGTGGTCCGGGACAAATCGGCGCAGCCAGGTACCGCGCGCCAGGAGCCGCACGACGGCGTTGTCGACGTACGGCGTCCTGGTCTCGTTGCCGAGCTGCTCGAAACGCGCGCGGGCGGCGTCGTGCTGCTCCGGGTCGAAGTAGTCGAGGCTGTCGGCGCGCCCGGCGACCGAGTGCGTGACGACGAGACTGCGCTTGAGGTACTCGCTGCCCTCGGAAGTGACGAAGTAATCGTCCTGGGTGATGAGCACGGCATCGCCGAGGACCTCGAGGGTGGCGAAGACTGTTGTCCGGGGTCGGGAGATCCCGCGGTCGGCGCGGATCTGGTCGACGACGTCGGACACGGTCTCGGTGGGCCAGCTCAGGAGCCGGTGATCGGTCACCCGGCAGTCGGGGGTGTGGAGTGCCTTGTACGCGGCCGCCCGGTCGGCCGCGCTCGCACCGCGTCGCACGTCACCGGCCCGCAGGATCGCGTACGCGTGGTCGGCGCCGTCGCCGGCGATGAAGCGTTCCTCGAGTTCGTCGAGCGCGAGGGCCAGGTCGAGGTCCTCGTTGTCGAACGTCGTTCCGCGTACGACGAGCCCGTCCTCGTCAGTCTCGTAGACCGCGAGTATCGGCAACGTGAACCCCTCGTGGGTCCACTGCACGCGGATGAGGGTCACACGGTCGCCACGGATCGCGAGGGGCTCCATGGAGACCATGTCGAACATCTCCAAAATGGCACTCATGTTGGCTTCGATCGCAGCGCGACCGCGGAACGTCGGCGCGGAGATGCCTCGTCGCCGATCGAACAGCACGCTCTCGTCGGCGAAGATGCCTTCCAGGCTGACGTCACCTGCGGCGAGTCGGGCGGTGTACCGGTCGAGGGCATCGGTCACGGTGTTGCGAATCTGCGGTGCGGCACGTGTGGTGGAGGTGGAGAGCATCTCGAATATTGCGCGGGCCTCGTGCCACTGCTCGGGTGCGAAGAAGTGGTCCTCGACGATCCGCAGGTCCTCGTCGAAGCGCGTGACGACCACCAGGTCCCACTCGAACTCGACACCCTCGGGGTTCGCGCCCCGCACTGGGATCGACAGGAGGGCGACGCGGCCGTCGACCTCGAGCGTGGCGGGGATGATCACGAGGTCGGGAGCCTGCTGGAATCCGGCCCGGAGATACTCCGCGTACCGCTGGGTGCCGAGCTCGCCGAAGCCGATCGGGCTGTGGTCGTGCGACCGGTGATCCGAGGCGTGGATCGCGGCCCACGCGTCGAGGTCGCGACGGTTCATCGCCGCGTACCCGTCGGCGAGCACCGTGATGACGGCGGCGTGCGCGGCGCCTTCTCCATCGGCGTACCAGCGGTCGAGCTGCTCGCCAGCCGCCGCGAGCGCGTCGACCG
>JANYJV010000103.1 GCA_025361725.1 Acidimicrobiia bacterium
AAAGGTCAATCGCGCCAACGACCCTCTCGTCAACGGCCTATGGATCCTCGCCGCGCTGTTCGCGCTCGTCGGGATCCTGCTAGCCGCGCAGTCCTTGGGCCGTTCCCTCGCCGCTCGAACCGACGACCACGCACAACTCCGCGCGCTGGGCGCGACGCGACGCCAGCGCTACGCAATCGACCTTGCGACGCTCGCGGTCGTCGCGCTCGGTGCGGCTGGACTCGCCGCGGTTCTGGGATACGTCCTCTCACCGCTCACGCCGGTAGGGGCGGCACGCGAAGCTGAGCCCAATGCTGGACTCTCGCTCAACCTTGCGCTGAGTCTCGCGGCGATTGCAGCGATCTTCGCCGGGACCATGGTCGCCGCACTCCCCGCGCTCTGGCGCGTCGTGAACACGAAGGCCCTGCCCGGGGCCGCGGCGACCATCGATCCGAAGCAACGTAGATCGCGCACCGCGGACCTCGTCGCGCGGTCGGGACTCGGGACGTCGGCAGTCGTGGGCACTCGGCTCGCGCTCCAGCCCGGGCGCGGCGCGACTGCGACACCCGTTCGCAGCGTGCTGGCCAGTCTGATCCTGGTGGTTGCCACCGTCACCGCGACGTTCGCGTTCGCGTTCAACTTGCAGCGCTGGACCACCACACCGAGCCTGTATGGCTGGAACTGGGACGCCGCCCTCGGAGGGTCGTTCGGCACCATTCCACCCCAGTTCGAACACGCCATCGAACACTTCCCTCACGTCGTGGAAGCCAGCGCGATGACACTCGGGCAGGTGACGATCGCCGGTCACCCGATCCCGGCGATCGGGATCGACCGCGTGCGGGGTGGGCTCACCGCGCACATCGACGCCGGACGCCTCCCTACGAACACGCGGGAGATCGTGCTCGGCGCCCGGTCGATGCGCACGATCCACAAACACATCGGAGACACCGTCACCGCGTCCGTCGGGACCGAGAAGACAACCCTCCAGATCGTCGGACGCACCACCTTCGCCGCGTTCGGCAACGAACGCGGCAACGAGTCCGGACTCGGCGACGGTGCGCTCGGAACCACAGGCCGGTTCCCCGCGCGCGACGAGAGCACCCCTGGCGGCCGATACAACTACATCCTGTTACGTTTCGCTCCCGGTACCGCGATCAAGTCCGAGCAGCAACTGCGCGCCTTCCTCGCCAAGAACGGTTGTGCCGACTCGACCTGTCTGATCACCGACAGCCGGCCCGCCGAGATTGACGGCTACCGCAGCGCTCGCCGGCTACCGCTCGCGATCGGCATCGTGCTCGTGTTACTCCTCATCGCGACACTCACCCATGTGCTCGTCAGCACAATGCGGCGCCGCTCCGGAGACCTCGCAATCCTGCGCGCTCTCGGATGCTCGCCTCGAAACCTTGTCGCTACGATGCGATGGCAGAGCGTCGTACTCACCAGCGCGTCCATCCTGATCGGCATACCCCTCGGACTCTTCGCAGACAACGTCGCCTGGGCCACGTTCTCGACCCAACTCGGAATCACACCCGGCACCGTCACACCCTTCGCAAAACTCGCCGTCGGCGCGATCGCCTTGCTCCTGCTCGCAACAGCACTCGCGACAGTTGTCGGACGACGCGCACCCGGTGCAACCCGCCGCCACCGATACTCGCCCTAATGCGTCCCGGCGGAGGCTCCCCGCCGCGTCGCGAACCCGGAGAACCGATCGCGGTCGTCAGCGGCCCTTGAGATCGCAACGTTCAGAACAAACCCGCCGCAAGCCTGAGCGCGACTCTTGAGCCCGCACACGTCGCCCGACCCGAGCAGGCTCGCCTCGGCCCGCCCCATAACGCGCGGACAAGAAGGTCATACCCCTGTCACCGAAGTGCCGATCTGGGATACCCGCATTTCGCGCTCGCGTTTGGCTGTCTAGGCGGCTTGACTTGATCTGTCTAGTAGTTAGACTGATCGTCTTGTGAAGCCGATCAAGGTCAAGGAGTTGCTGAAGATCCTGCGGCAGCACGGTTGCGAGGAAGTCCGCCAGGAAGGTTCGCACCTGATCGTGCGCTGCGGTAGGTGCACGGCTGTGCTTGTGATCCACGGTAAGGAAGTCGCGCCGGGGACGCTGCGCAACATTCGGGAGACGCTCGAGCCGTGTCTTGGGAAGGGATGGATCAAGTGAAGACCTACACGTTGCTCGCGGAGCGAGACGAGGCCGGATGGTGGGCGGTGCGCGTGCTGGAGCTTCCCGGAGTGCTCACGCAGGCGCGGCGGCTCGACCAAGTCGAGAAGTTCGCGCGGGAAGCGATCGACCTCGCGGTGAGCGTCGGTCATGCCCCCAAGGGCAAGTACGCCGTGCAGATCGACCCGCGCGTTCCGGGGCTTGGTGATGATCTCGCTGCTGTGCGTGCTGTCCGAGTGGATGCCGAGCGACTGCAGACCGAGGCCGCCGAACGTACGCGCGTTCTCGCTCGTCGCCTGGCTGCGCGAGGACTGACTGTCCGAGACATCGGTGCGGCACTCGGCGTGTCACACCAGCGCGCCGCGCAACTCGTAGGCAAGGGATCGACCCCGAAGTCGAAGTCAGCGACGAAGAAGACCGCGACACGCTCCAAGGCAACTGCGGCGAAGCGGCGCGTCCCAGCTTCGTGATCGGTTGATCGCGCACGAACCTGACACACGTGTCATCGCGCGTCCATCGCGCGGACGCCGTCATTTGTGCATGTTCGCCGCTGTTCGCAAAACGCTCTGACCTGCGGTTTCATGTTCGGTGACGTCCGCCGATAACCGCTCGACGCGGTTCCCAAGCTGAGAACGCGAGTTCGATTCTCGTCACCCGCTCCACCATCACCGGCGACGTCGGCTCGAAGCCCCAGCGCGACTACTGCAGATGCTGCAAGCGCTCGCGGTATTCGTCCGGCGTCACCTCGCCGCGAGCGAGTCGCTCGGCGAGAATCGAACGCGCGTTCTCGATGCCGTCAGGCCGCCGAGACTGGCCGCCGCGCGCCAGGATCCACACGACGAGACCGATCATCGCAGCGCCGAACACCATCATCAACGTCATCGCGAACCAGCCCCAACCACCACCGCCCCACATGTGATTGTCGTTCCAGTCGGCGATGACTCCAACCAACGTTGCGATGCCATTCATTGACATACCTCTCGAGTGTCTGAGTTGTTCATTCCCACCCTAGGAACCGCGAGGGTGGATGAGGCAGAGGCGGAAGTCCCAACCTCCCCAGATAGAACAACTACGTCTCGTCGTAGACACGTGAACTCCCGTCCGCACGGAACCCGCCAGGTCCGCTATCCGGGTCGGACGGCTCCGCTCAACGACGTTCCCAGCGGCTGCAGTTTGACGAAACTGCCCGTGTGGGTTGCAGCGATCTGCATGCCTCCGCCGATGTAGAGCGCTACATGGTCGGCACCGCCCGGACCTTTGAAGACGAGGTCGCCGGGTTGGAGTTGGCGCGAGCTCGGCGGGTGATCGCCCAGCGCGCCGCACTCTTCTCACTTCCGTCTCGTGCGGAGACCTCTCGGTCCCGGGCGCTGGCGTCGCGATCCCAGTGTGCGCGAGGTTGCCTTCCAGCGGCTCGGTCAGCGGATCACACACATGGTTCGGAACCGACTGGCCCGCACAGTGGTACCCACACTCCCTGATCCCAGTGCACCAGTGCAGCCACTGACGTCTGCGCCGGGTCGAACGTCACGGTCGCCGTCTGCGCGACTGCGTTTCGCATCGACAGACAGCAACCCTGGCCGCCGCCCGACGGCCGCCTCAATACGCGCTTTCGAGCTCGCCCACTGCAGGCCCCGCGTGTCCATGATCACGAGCTCAGATTCGGTCAAGTGACCTGTGCTCCATCGGGACGCTCTCTCCGTCGACAGCCCTCTGCGCCCTACGGCCCGACGGAACTCAGCGACTACGTCTCGTAGTAGAGCCCGCTTCATCATTGCCCCGGGGCGACCCCCAGGATGATCCGCCCGTCACGAAATCGCGGCCATGATCGCTTTGATGACCACTGCTGGGTCACGAATCGGTAGATGATGGTCGCCACCGACGATCCGTACCTCTGCCCGAGCGCCGGCGTGCTCAAGTGCGGCGCGAAGCCGTTCGATCTCTTCGCCCGAGGTTTCCGGATCATGATTGCCATACAGCAGAGTGATCGGTCGTTGGGCTGCGATGAGGTCGGGAACGGGGCGGTACTCGACCACGACATTGCGCAGGGTGCGGCTGTAGGAGAGCCATGTGTGCATCACCGCGTCTCGGGCGACCGCACCGGGGAGGTCGCGGATCACGAGCGGAGCCGCGGCTGTGGCAAGGGGGCGCAGGCGACACATGGCGGCGCAGATCCAGCGCGCCGAGGAGCGGTTCTCGGCGGTGGCCCGGGCAAGCCAACCGAGCCGGGCGAGCGCCCCGTGTGCTGCTTCCGCGGTTTCATGGGCGGGCATTCCGATAAGGACGAGCGCCAGGATGAGATCCGGGTGCCGCGCCGCCACGGCTGCCGCGATCAGCGCGCCGGTGGAATGGCCGACGAGCACGCTGCCGGGCGTGATCAGTGGCGCGAGGGTCGCGACGTGGCCGTCGATGTCATAGGTCGCGTCCGCGGGCTTCGGCGAGCGTCCGAAGCCGAGCAGATCGGGCGCGGTCGCCAGGAAGGGTGGCTGCAACACGGCGAGTGTGTCCCAGTAGCGCGACGAGGCTCCGAGCCCGTGGAGGAGGACAACGGGTGGTCCATGACCCCATCGTCGGACGAAGAGGTCGTCCGCGCGTCGCACGAGGCCCTGATTCGGTGGCTCGGAGCTCCTCATCCCGGCGCCGGCGCGGTCGATTCGGCGACGGGTCGGGCGTCGTATTCGTCTCGGCACCCGGTGGAGCAGAAGTACCAGAGCGTGCCGTCGCGTTCGAGATGGGGATGATCGAGGGTCGTCTCGACGGCCATCCCACAGATCGGATCATGGGCCATTGCGTCGAGCTCTCGGAACGTGCCGTCTTCGAGCCACAGGACCCGGTCGGCGATATCGCGCAGGCGGGCGTCGTGGCTCACGATGACCACGGCCCGTTGGTCATCATCGGCGAGGGAGCGCAAGACGCGAGCGACTTCACGGCCCATTCCCGAGTCGAGGTTGGCGGTTGGTTCGTCCGCGAGGATGACGGGCGGATCGTTCGCGAGGGCCCGCGCCATCGCCACTCGCTGTTTCTCACCGCCCGAGAGTTGGTCGGGACGGTGGTGGAGTCGATGCACGAGGCCCATCCGTTCGAGGAGTTCGGTGCCTCGGCGATGCGCCGGCGCCCCGTGGACACCGGCGAGATTGGATGCGAGTTCGACATTCTCGAGGGCGTCGAGCGCGCTGAGGAGGTTGAAGTCCTGGAACACGAACCCAAAGTGTTGGGCGCGCAGCTGTGGGAGCCGTCGCTCGGGTGTGACGGCCAAGTCGGTACCGGCGACGGTGATGCTGCCGGCCGTGGGGCGGAGCATGCCACCGAGCATCAGCAACAGTGTTGTCTTGCCGCTGCCGGAAGGGCCCATGATCAGCACGACTTCACCGGCAGCAACGTCGAGATCGACGCTCCGGACCGCGGCAACGGCGAGGTCGCCGGTGCCGAACGTCTTGGTGAGTTTCGAGACGGCCAGTGCGAACTCGGTGCTCATAGCGCGCTCCGGAACGCGGCGGCGGGATCCAGGCGCGCGATACGCCACACTGGCAGCAGTGCGCCAATGACGGCGACCACGGACGCACCGACCGCAACGCGCGCCACACTCGACGGCTCGATCACGATCGCGATGTTGTCGCTGAATCGATTGATCAAGCCGGCGACACCGAGCGCGAGTACGACCGCGAAGCCAAGCGCGAGCGCAACTGCCCAGAGGGCCTGGACGAGTACCGAGCGGGCGAGCTGAGCGGGGCTGCCACCGATCGCCTTCACAATTCCGTAGTCCCGCAGGTGGGCGAGCGTCGTCGTGAACAGCAGCAGAGCAATCACCGCGAGCGCGATCACGAGCGCGACGAACGTCATGATCTGCATCGTGTCGGCGCTCATGTCACGGACGATGGACGCCTCACGAACGACGAACTCGTCGCGGGTCTGCACGGTGGAATCGGGAAGGGCCGCAGCGAGCGTGTCGCGGAGTGCGCGGGGGGAGGTTCCGGGGCGGCCACCGACAAGGACGTAACTCACGGCCGAACCACGGAGCCGCCCGAAGTCGCGATACGTGATGAACGCGATGGTATTGGTGATGCTCGTTGTCCCCGACGAAAACCCCGCGACCCGAAACGGTCGTCCGAGAATCTGGACGCGCCCACCGAGGGGGACGTCGAGTCCGCGCGCCGCCACCCGGTCGATGACTGCTTCACCGTCACGAGGTTCGCGGCCCTCAACGAGCGACCGGGGTCCACCGCGCCGTCCGGGTTGGTAGCCGATGACGTAAGCCAGTTGGCGGTCCGTTGGGGTGACGACGATGCCAGTCGCGTAACGGATCGGTGCAACCCAGGCGACTTGGGCCACGCCGCGCACCCGCTCGACGTCCGACGGGGGAAGCGCCGAGCTCGACATGTGCATCGTGCGTACGGACTGCTGCGACACGATCGCATCCGCTCGCGACGTGCGTATGTATGCGGTGACCTGCTGAATGGCACCCGCGAAGATGCCGTCGAGGATGAAGACCAACAGCAACGCGACCGCGACACCGGCGACGGCGAGCGCGGCACGCCGCCGTTCGGCAAAGAGGGTGCGGCGGGCGAATGGGACGCGACCCAGCACGTCAACCACCTCGGTACGCGGCAGCGGGATCGAGGTGAGCGAGACGACGGGCCGGGAGGAGCGCAGCGACCGTTGCCATCACGACGAGCGCGAGACCGGCCCGAGCCACTGCACTCGGGTCCAGCACGACGAGGAACTGAGGTCGATACCACTCGATGACCGCCCGACCGAACCCGAAGAGCACTGTCCCTGCGAGCGCGCCGGCGGCCGCGATGCCGAAGGTCTGCGCGATGGCGAGCCGGGCAAGACGCCAACCGCTCGCGCCGATCGCCTTGACGATGCCGTACTCGCGACGGCGTTCACTCACGGCGGTGTAAGCGATCAGCGCGATCACGAGTGTCCCTGCGATCAAGCCCACCCCGACCATCAGTGTCATCGGTGTGCCGTAGATGCGTGTCGCCAAACGCAGCGCGGCACCTCGGATCTGATCGCGATCCAACACGGTCAGCCCCGCCGCCTCGAGCCGAGCCCGGACCGCCACCGGCGTGTTTGTCCCGATCAGGACCGCACTCGTCGTTCCGGGCGAACGCAACGCCAGATCGGTGGCTCGGTGCGTGACGAAGACGAGACCGGTCATGAACGCAGACGTCTCACGTGACACTCCGACCACGCGCAACCGATTACCCGTCACCGTGACCATCGAACCGACTCCCAGGCCGTGCCGCTGCGCGAGGACCTGGTCCACCACGATCTCGTCGTCGGCGCGCGGAGCCTTCCCTCGGTCGAGCGCCCACACCCCTCCGTGATCACCGGGGACCGTCCCGACGAGACCGACCGCGGCCTTTTTACCGTGGAGATCGAGAATCGCGAAGCGCGTACGCACCGGCGCGGCCCAGCGGACACCCGGCGTACCACGAGCCAGCGCAACGGCGTGCCGCGAGATGCTGCTCCCATCGGTGAACAGACCTTGCGTGCCTGGCGAGACAACGTAGAGCGCAGCGCCGGAGTGGTCCTCGTACAACGTCGCCTGCGCACGGATGCCTGCCCACAATCCCGCAAGCAGCAGAATCAACATGATGGCCAAACCAACTGCCGCCGCACTCGCCGCCAAGCGCCGACGATCGGCGAAGAGGTTCCGGCGCCCGAGTGGGACCCTCCGAGCCATGCGAGACATATCTGCAGCGTTCCCCGTTCCGACGGGCGGGGGAAGGGGCGTTGGTCCCTATCGCAGTGGCTACCGGTGCTCGCACCTCAATGAGTCGGTTTCCGTTCACTGACAGCCGGACGTAGGTGGCGACGGGAGGCAGAAACCCGCAGAACACGCTAGACCTGGCGTGATCGTCCGGTTATCCGAAGGGTCGTTGCTCGGCGCCGACGGCCCAGGTGCTGAAGTACTGACTGTTCGCGCCGTAGGCCATCGCCAGCGCGACCTTGGCGCCGTCCACCTGATGCTCGCCGGCGGCACCACGAACCTGGTTCGCTGCCTCGGCGAAGCGCAACAACCCGGACGCGCCGATCGGGTTACTCGAGAGCACGCCGCCCGAGCAGTTGACCGGGAACGAGCCACCGAGCTCGGTGGAGCCGTCGTCGATCATGCGCCAGCCGTCGCCCTCCTCGGCGATCCCGAAGGCTTCCAACCAGATCGCCTCGTGCCACGAGAACGGGACGTAGAGCTCGGCCATGTCGATCTGTTCACGAGGATTCGTGATGCCGGCTTGGGCGTAGACGTCCGCCGCGCACACCATGGCCGCCGCGGGACGCACCGGGTCACGACCCGGGAAGCTCGGCGGCTCCGAACGTGACGACGCGCCGAGCAACCACGCCGGCGGGCGACCCGCGTCTGCGGCGGCGAGTCCACCGGCTTCGTCGGTGAGGACCACGGCACACGCACCATCGGACGACGGGCAGGACTCGAGGAAGCGGATCGGGTCCCACATCATCGGAGAGGCCCTGACCTTCTCGATCGAAATGTCGGCGATTTGGAGGTGGGCGTAGGGGTTCTTCAACGCGTTGAGCCGGTCCTTGACCGCAACTTTCCAACCGATGTGTTCGGGCGCGCCACTGCGATGGATGTACGACCGGATGAACGGCGCGAACGCGCCGCCCGCGCCCAGCGACGCGCCCTTGCCACTACCGAGCGCGAACTGCGCGTTGCCCTCGGACTGCTTCTCGAACGCGACGGCCAGCACGGTGCGGTGCTTCCCGGCCTGCACATGCGAGGCCGCGACGATCGCGGTGGTCCCGCCGACCGATCCCGCGGTATGCACGCGAAACATGGGCTTGCCCACCGCGCCGAGCGCGTCCGAGAGATAGAGCTCGGGCTTCATCACGCCTTCGAAGAGATCAGGTGCCTTCCCGAGCACCACGGCGTCGATGTCCTCCAGCGTCATCTCGGCGTCGTCGAGGGCGCGGAACACCGCCTCCCGAACGAGACCACCGAACGACACGTCGAGCCGTCGGGACTTGTGGTGGGTCTGGCCCACCCCGACCACGGCACACGGAATGGAGCTCACGAGCGACCCTCCACGAGACAGAGCAAGTTCTGTTGCAGACACGGACCCGACGTCGAGTGCGCGAGGGCGCGCGTGCCGCCACCGAAGATGTGATCGGCGGCGTATCCGATGCGGCACAAACCGCTGGCCATGATCGGGTTGGCGCGCAACGGTCCACCCGACGGGTTGACCGCAACGTCGTCACCGAGATCGAGCACGTGACGCAGCAACAACTCCTCGTGCGTGAACGCAGTTTGGAGTTCTGCGATCTCGACGGGCGTGTTGCGCAAGCCCAGCGCGTCGGCGGCGATGCGCACGGACGGGGAATCGTCGAGGGCGCGGAACGACGGGTTGTGACACTCGGTCCGGTGATCCATACCCGTGATGTACGCCGGGCGCTCCACCAGTTGACGGGCTCGGTCACCGGTGGCGATCACCATGGCGGCGGCGCCATCGGTGATGGGCGGAACGTCGTGGCGACGCAGCGGCGTGCGGAGATACTCCTCACCGAGCAGCTCGTCGACGTCACCCTTCCCACGGGCCCGGACGGCGGTCTCGGCCATCGATCGTTCGGTCGCGATCCCGGCGTCGATCACTGCACGCGCTTGGAGCGCGGCGAAGGTCAGCGGATCTGCGCCGAGCGGCGCGAGGAAATACGGATCCATCTCCATCGGGTAGATGAGCGCCGGGTCGCCGGTGGACGACCGACCCGACCCGGTCACGACCGCGATCTCGATGTCACCTTCTTGCAATCGAAGCCAGGCTTCGTAGAGCGCCCACGCACCGTCCATCTCGACGTGCGAATCGCGCTTGGGTGGCCACGCGCCGATCGCGTCGAGATTCGACACGAACGAGAACGCTTGGCCGGTGATGTAGTCACAGCTGCCGAGGCACGTGAAGTCGATATCCGCGCGGGTCAGGCCGAGCGGTGTGATCGCGTCGGTGATCGCGTGCAACAACATCTGAGTTTCGGACTGATCCGTGTGGCGCACGAGCGGCGTGTGCGCCCAGCCGACGATGGCGATATCCGTAGAGGTCGTCATCTAGAAGATCCGGTTCACGAGGTCGGGGTCGTCGATGTCGGGTTCGCCGTTCGGCATCCAGCCGATCAAGCGGCCGTACGTCCCACCCATGGCACCGCCTTCGTCACTGTCCTCTGCGGGCGACGCCCACACGGCGACGACTCGCTGGCCCACACGGACGTCGGTCGCAGGGAGTTCGATCACCGGCTGGTAGCTCAAGATCACGTCACTGCCATCGAGGAGTACGAAGGCTCGGACGAAGGGCTCGGTCTCGGTCTGACCCGGGTACTGCACCGGTGTGACGATGCTGAAGTTCGTGATCGTGCCGACGTCGGACAGATCCACCTCATGGCCCTCACCGAGCTCCACGGCGTCGATCGGGCAGTACCCCCGGCCACCGGCGTACACCCGCTCGCACACCGGACATTTCTGGCCGAGCAGCCGGTGCTCCTGTGACGCTTCGATGACCCGGTCCGCCGAGACCGGCACCGGGTTGCGGTAGGTGATGGACGCCTCGTAGTCCATCCGCGTGACCGGCTCGCTGGCCGGTCCGGCATCGGTGCCTTCGATCTCGGCCGACTCACCGAGAACGAAACACACGATGTCCGTGATCGCGCCCACGCGTTCGCCGCGCCACCGCGGTGCAACTCGTGCACCGACACTCATCGCGTTGGGTGAACCGGCATCGACGGCGTGGAGCAACGGAGTGGTCGCGCCATCCAGCCGGATGAATGCGAACGCAAACGGCTGGGCCAGCGGGTGCTGCGCAGAAGGGTTCGGCACCCACGTCCACGACTCGACCGTTCCGCTCGGACCTACCTCGACGAGGTCGTTGCCCAGCTCGGCGCCGGTTCGGGGATCCCACTCCATCGGTGGGACCAAAACGGCATCTCCGGACCGCGTGCCGAGAATGCGCATCTCGGTGAGCGCGGTCATGAACGCACCGACGACCGGCCCGAGGGACCGGCGGTACGGGAAGGTGATGGTGCTTTCGACCAGGCGGGCCACGCCATTTGCTCCCGTGTCGGCGACAGTGGGGCGGGACAGTACTGCGATCGAGCGCGCCGGCGCGGCGACACCATTCACCGACTCAGCGTGGCGCCTACGCTGCACCCTCGCCCGAACGAACTGGAGTTGTGCATGACTGCGCCGGTACCACTGGTCGACTATCTCGTCCTTGATGACGGACCGCATCTGCGCGCGCACGAGTGCGTGAACTGCGGTGCTCGGTACTTCGACCGGCGCAACGGATGCGCGTCATGTTTCGGTACCGAGTTCCGCGACGCGCGGGTTGCGACCGACGGCGAAGTGCGCGCGTTCACCATCGTCGCCTACGCCGCGCCGGGAATCACCACTCCCTTCGTCGCCGCCGTCGTGGACTGCGACGGCACCAGCGTGCGCGGCAACCTCATCAACGTGAAGCCGGACCCCGAGCATGTGGAACTCGGGATGAAGGTCCGGCTGGCGACCTACGTGGTGGGCACCGACACCACCGGCGCCGAAGCAATCGGGTTTGGCTTCGAGCCGGCGAACTGAAGGGACGCCCCAAATTATGTCTAGAGACGTTTGGATTCTCGGCATTTACATGACCAAGTTCGGGAAGCGCCCGGATGACGACACCGTGGACCTCGCGGCCGAAGCGGCGCAGCACGCCCTCGCCGATGCGGGTGTGACCATGGCCGACATCGGCGTGCTCGCGGCCGGCAACCTCATGGGTGGCGCAGGCGGCATCGGTCAGGCTCTCCAGAAGCAGATCGGCCAGACCGGGATCCCGGTGTACAACGTGGCCAACGCGTGCGCGACCGGTGCTACTGCGCTCCGTACCGCGATCATGGCGATCAAGGCCGGCGAGTGTGACTACGGACTCGCGGTCGGCGTCGAGAAGCTGTCCGGCGTCGGCCTGCTCGCAGGCGGGAGCCGCGCCGCGGACAAGGACGAGTGGACGCCGCGCGGACGGTACGGGGCCGTCGCCGGAGTGGACGGCCGTATCGGCACCGAGACGATGCCGGGGGTCTTCGCGCAAGTGGGGATGGAATACGGACACAAATACGGCGGTACGAGCTTCGAGCTGTTCGCCAAGATCTCGGAGAAGAACCACGCGCACTCAACACTCAACCCGCTCGCGGCGTACACCAAGAAGATGAGCCTCGACGAGATCATGAACGACGTGATGATCGCGTACCCCAATACGCGCCCGATGTGTTCCGCGAACTGCGACGGCGCCGCGGCGGCCGTGGTCGTGTCGGACTCGAAGTTGAAGACGCTGAGCCTCGAACAGCAGCGGCGCGCGGTGAAGGTGTCGGCATCGATCTTGACCACCGACCCGTGGCAAGAGGCGTGTCAGATCCTCCCGGACGTGAACACCCTGACCCGTAATGCCGCGACCCAGGCGTACGAAGCCGCGGGGATCGGACCCGAAGATCTCGACCTCGTGGAGCTCCACGATTGCTTCGCCACCGCCGAGTTGGTCCACTACGACAACTTGATGCTGTGCGAGCCCGGCGGTGCGGTGGACTTCTTCGAGTCCGGTGCCACCTGGCGCGACGGCACGACTCCCGTGAACGTCTCGGGTGGGTTGGAGTCCAAGGGCCATCCGATCGCGGCCACGGGCATCGCGAACATTTGGGAGGTCTGCCATCACCTGCGCGGTGAAGCCGGGCCCCGCCAGATCGAGAACGCCAAGGTCGGCCTGGCGCATGTCATCGGCCTCGGCTCTGCCTGTGGCGTCCACATCCTGGAGCGGTCCGCCGCTTGAGATCGTTGGCCTGCTTTCGGGCGGATCAGCTGGTGGCAAGCGCGGCGATTCCGGCGATCATCATCACGAACCCGAGCACGGCAAATGCGGCCGAGCGGGCAAACGGCGCTTGGACGAGTTCGCCGTCACGAGTCTGACCGGTGGTAGCCACCCGGCTCGCGCCCTTCGCCTTGGCGTTTCGGGCGCCGACGGTGGCCACACGTTGCTCGCCGTCGCGCCGACGGCGGAGGAGCGCGAGACCGTTGGCGACGAGCAGGGCCGCACCGAACGCCACGATCAGTTCGCGCAACACCTCGTCGTAGAAACTCACCTGGCCAGGCTACCGAGCGAGGTTCCTCACACTCCCGCCGGGTCCAGCCGCGGCCGGCGCCGCCGAACGACGAGCCAGCCGGCGGCGACCAGTGCTGCGAGGAGACCGAGGGGAATCAGCGCGCCGAGCACCACGATGGTGCCGCCGACAATGGCGACCGTCACCCCCACCGCGTCGTGCCATGCCTGTCCGAGGGTGCTGCGACCGCGCTCGCGCGGTGCCGGTGCCACCCCGTTCGTGTGCAGCGTCGCCGCCACTGTCGCGAGCGCCGTTTGGTTGTCCAACAGATTGCGCTGACCGGTCAGCTGTTCGATCTCGCCGCGTACCTGGGAGAGCTGCTGCTGAACGGTGATCGTGTCGGCGATCGAGCGCGCTTGGCGCATGAGGTCCTGGAGGATTCCCTCCTGCGCTGCGAGGTTGCGGATCCGAGCTTCGAGATCACTGAACGCCGCGCTGACATCGTCGCCGCGCTCCGAGAGACCCGTCCGCTTCCCCAAGCCGGAGAGGCGCGCCACGGCTTCGTCGAATCGGACGACGGGAACGCGCATGGTGACCGACGCCAAGCCCCGGGATTGGTCGCTCTGCTCCACGTAGCCGCCGAGGAATCCGGCGAGCGCCTGCGCTCTGGCAAACCGGTCATCGAGCACTTTCGCGCCAACCTTGACGTCGAGCGTGGCGTGCTTCACCACCCGATCAGATGCGGCCGGCCCTGCGGACGCGGTCGGCGCAGCCGCATACGGTGCCCGCACCGGCTCGGTCCGCGATCGTTCGGTGCTGCTTCCGGCGGCGCGGACATTTCCGCCGGCGGCTGGCACCCCCACCGCCCGGTCCGATTTCGTCGGCCACTTGGCCGTCGGCGAGACCAACCCCGTGGTCGCACTCGATGCTGGCTTTGCTCCACCTTCGGTGCGCGGTGAACGCTCCGACGCGAACAACGCCACCAGCGCTCCCAGCCCGAGCAGCGCCACGATTCCGATTCCGATCCACCGTCGCATGATGGCCTCCTTGAACCTCGGGTCCTACGGTTCGGCCGCTTCGGCGATTGCCGAACTGACTTTTCCGCGCTTCTTCACTTCGTTCACGGGCCGCCGTATCGCCTGTCGTCATCGACGCTGGCGCTTCGGGGCCACGGGCTCGCCCTCTCGGTCAGCAGTTGGACGCAGGTGCACGCCGATTGGTTCCCGTGCGCGAACATCCACCCGTGCGATTGATCGTGGCCCGCTGTTCGGTGACCTACGAAGGCCGACTCGCGGCGCGGCTCGCCGAGGCCACCCGTCTGATCGTGTTGAAGGCCGACGGCTCACTCGCCATTCATTCGGACTCGCGCGCGTACAAGCCGCTGAACTGGATGAGCCCTCCCTGCACAATCCGGGTCACCGACACCGCAATCACCGCGGAGAGTCCGAAGGGCGAGCGACTCATGGTGGAGTTGCTGGAAATCTTTCACGACCACGCCATGGATCTCGGTGACGATCCGGGCCTCAAGAAGGATGGCGACGAAGCCGAGCTCCAAGCCCTGATCGAGATGCGGGTGCAAGCCCTCCGTGAGGATCTCACCCTGATCCGGCGCGAGTACCCCACCGACATCGGGCCGATCGACTTTCTCTGCCGCGATGCCGATGGGCGCGCCGTCGCCATCGAGGTGAAGCGCATCGGCGAGATCGCCGGGGTCGACCAACTGATCCGTTACCAAGCGCGCCTCGACCTCGATACGCGGCTCGCGCCGACGCGCGGCATGTTCGTGGCGACCCGCATCAAGCCGCAGGCGCGCGTCTACGCCGAGAGCCGAAACATCGAATGCGTGGAGATCGACCTCGACGATCTCCGAACGCATGACAATCCCCGTCTCCGACTGTTCTGACCAGGAGTTCACATGCCTCACGCACGCGCCGAGATCGAATCGACCCTCGACCGTTACCAAGATCTGCGTCGACGCATCGATGCCGGGGAGGAGAAGGGGTGGGTTGGAATCGCCGACTTCTTCACCGACGACTGCGTCTACATCGACCCGGCATGGGGTCGCGTGGAAGGGATCGAGGAGTTGCGCGGCTTTCTCGACGAGTCCATGCGGGGCCTCGAGGACTGGACGTTCCCGGTGGAGTTCATCGCCATCGAAGGCGACCAGGTGGTGATCAAGTGGACCCAGGTCACCCCGCCTGGACCCGACGGTGTGCGCGGCCGCCAGTCGGGCTACTCGACACTCCTCTACGCCGGCGACGGCAAGTTCTCCTACGAAGAGGACCTGCTCAACATGGCGCACGTGAACGAGGACCTGCGCGCATCCGGGTGGCGTCCCCAGCCCGGCTTCGTGATGCCACCGGCCACCCCCAACCGCGACTGGTCCCGCCCGTAGCTCAACCTGGTCTCCCTACCTCACGGTGTGGCTGAGGCGCTTCAACCGCGGTCGGGAGCTGGAGTCTTGGACCGTCTGGTCGGCTCGCCGCACCCAACGTCCGGGCGCCTCAGGGTCTTTCAGCCATGTTGGCGAACTTCACGATGTGGTCGAGGAACGCGAGGCGGGTCACGCCGGTGGGACCGTTCCGGTGTTTGCCGATGATCACCTCGGCCACGCCGCGCTGATCGGACTCAGGGTTGTACACGTCGTCCCGGTAGAGGAACAGCACGACGTCCGCGTCCTGCTCGATCGACCCGGATTCACGCAGGTCCGCAAGCATCGGGCGCTTGTCCTGGCGATACTCGAGCTGGCGGTTCAGCTGGCTGCCGACGACGACCGGACATTCCAACTCACGGGCCAAGATCTTCAACCCGCGTGAGAGTTCCGAGACCTCGACTTGGCGGTTCTCAGCCCGTCGGGGTGAGCTCATCAGCTGCAGGTAGTCCACGACGACCATGCCGAGGTCGCCGTAGCGGGCCTTGATCCGGCGCGCCTTGGCGCGCATCTCCATGACCGTGCAGTGCGCGTTGTCGTCGATGAACAGTGGTGCTTCTCCGAGGTGACTGATCGCCGGGTTGAGCCGGCTCCAGTCGCCATCGGTCAGGTTGCCGGTCTGAAGTTTCCGCGCGTCGACACGAGCTTCGGAGGACAACATGCGCTTGGTGAGTTCGACCGCACCCATCTCCATCGAGAAGAACAGCACCGGCCGCCGGCTCTCCATGGCGACGTTCGCCGCCGCACCGAGCATGAACGCGGTCTTCCCAGCACCTGGACGAGCGGCCACGATGACGAGGGTCGACGGTTGCAACCCGAGCAGATGCTTGTCCAAGTCCGTGTACCCGGTGGGAACTCCAGTGATCCCGCCCGCCTCACCGTAGAGATGCTCGAGCTGATCGACGGTCTCGGTCACCGAGTCGAAGAGCTTCACCAGTGAATCCGAGATCCGCTTCTCCGCGACCTCGAAGACCATGGCTTCGGCGCGGTCGACCGTCTCCGTGACGTCATCGGGCTGCCCGTAGGCGCTCTCGGCGATCTCACCCGAGACGGTGATCAGGCGGCGGAGAAGCGCGAGGTCGGCGACGATGCGGGCGTAATGGCCGGCGTTGGCGGAGGCGGGCGTTGCGGCCTGGAGTTGAAGCAGCAGCCCTTTGCCGCCGAGTGGTTCCAGCAGGTTGGCACGACGCAGCTCTTCCGCAACGGTGACCGGGTCGACCGGCTCGCCTTGTTCGTACAGCGACCACACCGCATCGAAGACGTGCCCGTGCGCCGGCTTGTAGAAGTCGCTGGCATCGACGCGCGCCTCGACTGCTGCGGTGATCGCATCGCGAGAGATCAACATGGCGCCGAGGAGCGACTCCTCGGCTTCGAGGTTGTGCGGCGGAATCCGACCACTCGACGGTGCCGAGCGAACCGCAACCTCACTGATTTGAACCACGCGAACCCTTCTTCACCCCCGTTGGAACCCCAGACATCCTCACACCGATGCCCTGTGGGTTGGAAGTGGACAACCTCGGGAATCTCTGTGAATTACTTGGGGATAGCGGGCTGATCTCTCCACAGGGTTGTGGATGACAGTGTGCGTCGGGGGTGTGACCACGCGCGACGAAACTGACATTCCGGTACGAACTCCGCCTGACGAACGATGGCGAACTCAGGGACTGGCGACGACCTCGACCATGACCGCGACCTGAACCGAGCTGTGGAGATTGACCCCGACTTCGGCCGGCCCCAAGGCCTTGATGGGCTCTTCCAGTGTGACTTTGCGGCGATCGAGATCGACACCCGTCGTGGCGTGGATCGCCGCGGCGACGTCAGCCGCGGTCACGGACCCGAACAGCTTGCCGCCCTCGCCCGCGCGTGCGTGAACGATCACCGGGACCGAGGCCAGACGGGCAGCCAGTGCTTGGGCCGCTTCGCGTTCACGGGTATCGCGAACGTCTCGGCTCCGCCGCATGGCGATGGCCTGCTTCTCGGCACCCTTGCTTGCGAACATCGCGAGTCCACGCGGCACGAGATAGTTCCGTGCGTACCCGGGGGCAACCTCGAGGAGGTCGCCTTTCTTGCCCAACGTGTCGACGTCGGCGCGGAGTACGATCTTCATGCTTCGCTCGCTTCTGCACTCTCGGTCACGGCCGCACCGACGTTCTCGGTGTCGCCCGCTTCGAGCGTGACGCCCTCGGGCAACTCGACATCTGCGTCCCCCGCAGTCGGCGGTGGCGCATCCGGCGTCGGCATCGGGGCGGTCGGGTCCAACCGGTCACGGTCACGACGGCCGCTCCGGCTGCGCTGGGTGACCTGGCGAACGCTGTAGGGCAACAGGGCCATTTCACGCGCGATCCGAATCGCCTTGGCGATCTCGCGCTGCTGCTGCGCGTTGTTGCCGGTGACGCGCCGGGCGCGGATCTTGGCGCGCTCGGACATGAACCGCCGGAGCAAGTTGACGTCCTTGTAGTCCACCCAATCGATCTTGTCCTGGGTGAGGATCGACACCTTCTTCTTCTGGACCCGCCGCTTGTCGTTGGCGGGGCCCTTCCGGCGCGGTTGTTCGCGGTCTCGTGCCATGTCTGTCTGGGTCCTCTCGCCCTAGAAGGGCTCTTCGTCGAATCCGTAGTCGCCGCCACCCGACGGCGCACCGGGCGTGCTGTTCCCGCCGGACGGCGATCCACCTGAGCGGCCGCCACCGAAGTCGCCGCCGCCGCTGCCACCAGCGGGGGCGCCACCGCCACCACGGCGTTCGGAGCGCTTGATCTCAGCCGTCGCCCAACGCAAGCTGGGCCCGATCTCGTCGGCAACGACTTCCACCACGCTGCGCTTCTCACCCTGTTCGTTTTCCCAGGAGCGCTGCTCGAGCCGACCGTTGACGATCACTCGCGTGCCCTTGGTGAGGGTGTCGCTGATGTTCTCGGCCATGTCGCCCCAGGCCACGATGTTGAAGAAGCTCGTGCGCTCTTCCCATTCGTTGGTCTGCTTGTTCTGCCAACGCCGACTCACGGCCATCCCCAACTTGGCGTTGGCTTGGCCGGAAGCGGTGTAGCGAATCTCGGGGTCCCGAGTCAGGTTCCCCACAATGGTGATGCTGTTATCTGCCATGGTCGTGCCCTTCTGTGTCGCTCGTGCGACGGTCAGTGATCGTGGGTGCGATGTCGACCGGCCGCGAGCATGCTCCTCGGTGGGTCAGTCGTCGTCCGGGTCCGCGCCAGCTGCAAGGGACGCAGCATCCACGAGATCCGGGGTTCCACCGAGCTTGCCGTAGACCTGCTCGGGAATCCGAAGGACCTTGTGGCGGATGACATCGTCAGAAAGGGAGAGCGACCGGGCCAGCTCGTCCATCGCCGCCGGCTCCGCCTTCGCCTGGAGGACGACGTAGAAGCCTTCCCAGCGGTGCTTGACCTCGTACGCGAGGCGGCGCTTGCCCCACCAGTCGATCGGGCCTCGGGTTGCTCCCTTGGACTCGATCAGCTTGAGCGACGATTCGACGGCGGACCGGATGGTCTCCTCTTCCAGGTCCGCGTCAAAAATAACCATGACCTCGTACGGCCTCATTGGCCAATACCTCCTTCGGACCGCAGCCGCAGAACGGCGACGGGCCCCCGAGTTCGACGCTGCGCGGAAATCCCGCACATGCCGCCAAGGGGCAGGGTGGACATGTCAAGAGGCAAGGGACGAACCCGCGCCTCCGTCATGAAGCGGGGGACGCTACCAGAGCGGCTCCCGACGGACCTATCGAGGGAGACCCTACCGGGAGGGTGTGACCATCCATCTGATTGCTCGTTCGCTCGCACTCCGTCGATGCCGGTGCGTGTGGCTCGCTGCCTCGCGGCTCGCTCCGCAAGCTCCGCTCGGGAACGGGTCGGGCACATCCCGATGCCCGAGGTCCGCTCCGTCTTCTGTGATCGGCTGGTCACGCATCGAGTCGGGGCCGATGTCTCGCCGAGCACGAGTTCGCACCGGAGTGAGAGGGCGAGTTCAAGTGGTCAACGAGCGAGGAGCGCTGTCTGAGTGAGCGGTGAGATGTCGGCACCGGCCCACATATGGAGGCCCGGTCCAGAAAATGACGGCGCCTCAGTTGGAGAGGCTGTGGTCCTGGTCGGTTTCGGAGGGGTCGGTGACGTCGACGGAGTACTGGTCCATCGCCTGGTCCATGGCGTCATCGAGTTGATCGGTCATATGATACGTCTCGTCGCTCGACGGGAACGTGCCGTTCCGAACGTCATCTGCGAACCGCGCGACGGCCATCGTGGCGTCCGCTCCGAGTTCGGCATAGCGCCGGACGAAACGAGGGTGGAGGCGATCTTCGAAGCCGAGCAGGTCGTGGTACACGAGCACCTGGCCGTCACAGTGGCGACCGGCGCCGATCCCGATGGTTGGAACGCTGATCGCATCGGTGACCATCCGAGCGACGCCGTCGGGCACACACTCCAGCACGATCGCAAAACACCCGGCTTCGGCGAGCGCCACCGCGTCGTCCACGATCCGGCGGGCGGCGTCCAACTGCTTGCCCTGCACCTTGAAGCCGCCGATGGCGTGGATCGATTGCGGCGTCAGGCCGAGATGGCCCATCACCGGGATTTCGGCGTCGAGAATCGCCGCGATCGAATCCAGACGCTTGCGGCCACCTTCGAGCTTGACCGCACCTGCCCCTGCGCGTATCAGCTGAGCCGCGTTGCGCACGGTCTCTTCTCGGGACACGTGGTAGCTCATCCACGGCAGGTCCCCGACGATCAGCGCATGCGGGCGCGTTCGGGCGACGGCCCCGACGTGGTGTGCCATGTCGTCGGTGCTCACCTGGAGTGTGTTGTCGTACCCGAGGACGACCATGGCAAGCGTGTCGCCGACGAGGATCATGTCGACCCCGGCGGCATCGACCACGCGCGCGCTCGGTGCGTCGTACGCGGTCACCATCACCAGCGGGGTCTCCGCCCCTTTGGTTCCCGCAATATCTGGCGCGGTCAAGGGACTCGTACGCGCCCCGCGTCGGGCCGATGCAGCCGTCATCGCATTTCCTCCACCGTCCAGGGCACCCACGGCTCCCGGCAGCATCCGGAATGATAGTGGCCCCGTCGGTCACGTTCCACCTGCCGGAGGCCTACGTGCGCGTGCCGTGGAGTTCGCGGCGGCCGAGGTGATTCCATCGGCATTTGGTGCAGACCTCGACGACGTAACAGTCGAACTCGGCGTGCTTGCGCGCGAGTTCGTCCAACTCGCCGGGCTGGGACAACGCCCGCCCGTTCGCCGCTCGGAGTCGGTCGCCGTAGACGTAGGACACGTAGAAGAGGTCCTTGCTCCGACACACCGGGCAGTTCTTGCCGACCCGCTCACCGATGTTGCGCGCAGCGCGCAGCAGCTCCGGGTGCGCATCACAGACGTCGTTGCGACTCACACGACCGGCACGCAGGTCGCGCAGGACCGCCCGGCGGGCGAGTGAGTAGTCGGTTCCCTTGACCACCAGAAGAGTGTAGAAGCGTCAGGGGTCCATCGGTTCCAAAGGGCGAGTGTCCCAGTAGGGTCGGCGAGCGTGACCACCGGCGACTTCGTCCTTCAAAAACTGCTCGGCGAGGTCGCCGGCAAACGGGTCCTCGAGCTGGGCTGCGGCGACGGCAGCCGCGCCGTCGAGCTCGCCCGGGCCGGCGCGGCGGTCCTCGCGGTCGATCCGTCTCCGGAGGCGGTGGCGTACGCCCGGGACCGGGCCGAGGCGTTCGAGGTCCGGCTCGAGCTCCACATCGGCGATTTCGCCGATCTGGCGTCGTGGCGGGGCGACTCCGTCGACGTGGCGTTCGCCGAGGGCTCCTTAAGCGAACTCTCCGACTTGGGTCGGGTGTTCCGACAGGTCCATCGAGTACTCCGCCCGGGCGCGTGGTTTGCGTTCTCGCTTCCGCATCCGTTCGGGTTCTGTGTGGATGCCGAGCCCGAGCCGGAAGGGTCGCTCCCCCTCGCCCGCCCGTTTCTCGCCCGTTCGTACTTCGACTCCGACGCCGTCGACGGTGGATTCCCCCACCAAATCACGTCGGTCTTCGCCGCGCTGAACCGAGCCGGCTTCCGGGTGGACACCATCCAGGAGCCCGAGCCGGCGGCGTCCGCCCGCGGCCGGGCGCTAGTCCCGACCGACATCATCTGGCGCGCCCGCAAAGTCGGTTCCTGAACCCACGGCGGGCCGCACTACGGCCCGCCGGCGTTACCCCGGATCGACGCCGAGGCCTTGCGAGTCCAGCCCGTGCGCCACGGCCCAGGTTCGCAACCGGTCGTAGGCGTCGGGCTCGTCGAGCGGTCCCTCGTCGAGCCGGATCTCGAGGAGATATTCGAGCGCTTCACCGACGACCCGGCCCGGTGGCACTCCGAGAAACTCCATGACCTGGCGGCCGTCGAGCGAGGGGCGGATCGCCTTGAGTTCCTCGCTGGCGGCCAGTTCGGCGATGCGGGTCTCGAGTTCGTCCATGCGGCGGGCGAGGGTGCGGGCGCGTCGCTCGTTTCGGGTCGTGCAGTCGCACCGTTGCAGCTCGTTGAGTGGTTCGAGCAACGGACCCGCATCTCGGACGTAGCGTCGGACGGCCGAATCGGTCCACCCCATCGCGTAGGTGTGGATGCGCAGGTGGAGATACACCAACTGCGAGACATCCTCGACCACGTCGTTGGGGAACTTCAGGGCGGTGAGCCGATCTCGGGTCATCCGCTTTCCCACCACCTCGTGGTGATGGAACGTGGCGCGACCCCGCTCGAATGAGCGCGTCTTCGGCTTGCCGACGTCGTGCATCAACGCCGCCAAGCGGAGCGTGAGTTCGGGGCTGGTCTTGGCCACCACCGCGATCGTGTGCGCCAGCACGTCCTTGTGGTGATGGATCGGATCCTGTTCGAGCCGCATCGCGTTGAGCTCGGGGAGAAAACCGTCCGAGAGTCTGGTCGAGGCCAAGAACCAGAGCCCGGCCGACGGATCCGCCACCACGAGCAGCTTGGAGAGTTCGTCACGGATCCGTTCCGTACTCACGATGTCGAGCCGATCACGGAACTCCTCGACCGCCGCGGTCAACTCCGGGTCGGGGACGAATCCGAACCGAGCGATGAACCGAGCTGCTCGCAACATCCGCAGCGGGTCGTCGGCGAAGGAGATTTCGGGGGACAACGGTGTCCGCAACCGTCCAGCCGCGAGGTCGACCGCGCCGTCGTGCGGGTCGATGAGCACGGCATCTGGTAGGCGCAACGCCATGGCGTTCACCGTGAAATCGCGTCGCGCGAGATCGGTCTCGATCGAATCCCCGAAGGTGACCGCGGGCTTGCGGCTCTCGGACCGGTACACGTCGGAACGGAACGTCGTGACTTCGCAGTCGAGACCATCAACCCGGGCGCCGACGGTTCCGAACCGCTCGCCCTGCAACCAGAGGTGTTCGGCGACGGAGGCGAGTGCGGACTTGATCGCGGCGGGGCGTGCGTCCGTCGCGAAATCGAGGTCGGCCGGCACCGAGTCCACGAGCGCGTCCCTGACCGTGCCCCCGACGAGAAAACACTGATGACCCGCACCGACGAGCGCGTGCGCAACCCGCTGCACCGCGGAATCGGGCGCGAGGAGCGGGGCCAATCGTGCGGGAACGGTCACCCGGTCATTGTGGCGCGTCCCGAAGTCGAGTCCCGGACCCGTTGCTCACGCCGAGCGGACGAGCGCTTTCGGTTCGGCGTTCGCGACCTCGGCGCGTTGCATCTCGAATTGCTCCATCTTCAGTCGCAGATCGTGCGGATTCGACGCCGCCGCCAGCGCGTCGCGCCGTGACACCGTCCCCGCGGCGAACAGGCTCAGCAGGCTCTGGTCGAAGGACTGCATGCCGTAGAACTCGCCGTCGGCGATGATCTCGTCGAGTTCGTGGGTCGCGGTGGAGTCGGCGATCTTGTCGAACACCCGGCCAGTGGCAACGAGCACCTCCATCGCCGGCACGCGCCCTTCACAGTCAGCACGTTGCACCAACCGCTGGGACACGATGCCCTTGAGCGCACCGGCCAACGACATTCGAACCTGCTGCTGCTGGTACGGCGGGAAGAAGTCGATAACGCGGTTGATCGTCTCGGCCGCGCCCATGGTGTGCAGCGTCGAGAAGACGAGGTGACCGGTCTCGGCGGCCGAGAGTGCGGCCCACACGGTCTCGGGGTCGCGCATCTCACCGATCAGGATCACGTCGGGGTCCTGACGCAGCACCCGCTTCAGCGCCGACAGGAAGTCGACGGTGTCGTCACCCACCTCACGCTGGTTGATGATCGAGAGCTTGTCCGAGTGAAGCACCTCGATCGGGTCTTCGATCGTGACGATGTGGCGCGACTTCGTCGCGTTGATGTGGTCGATCATGGCTGCGAGGGTCGTGGTCTTTCCGGAACCCGTCGGCCCGGTCACGAGCACGAGGCCACGATGCTCGTCGGCGAGGCGCCGCACAACGGGAGGCAATCCCAACTCTTCCATCGACGGAATGCCGGGAAGGATGTGTCGCAACACCATCCCGACCGATCCGCGCTGGCGAAACACGTTGACCCGGAACCGACCCACGCCGTTCAGGGCGTACGCGAAGTCCGCCTCGTTGGTGGTGAGGAATTCCTCTGCTCGGAGCTTCGGCATGATCGCGAACGCCACCCGCTCCGTGTCGGCCGGTTGGACATCGTCTTGCGCCGCAAGGGTGAGTTCGCCGTCGAGACGCATGCGGGGCGGCGATCCGACCTTGATATGGACGTCGGACGCGCCATGTTCGACAGCATTTTTCAGTACCGCGTCAAGATCCAGCACCGAAAGTTTCCTCCGCGTCCATCCGAGCCCAGTCTCTGGGTATCGGTCGGAGGCCGGCGGTCCTGAAGGTGGAACCCTCTCGGGGGCCTCAGCGGCGCTGCTCCCTCCAGAACTCGGCGACCAGATCGACCACGCGCTCGCCGGGTCCGCCGGCGGTGGGCGCCTCGTCCGAGTTCGTCGATCGTCCGTGGCCC
This sequence comes from Acidimicrobiia bacterium, assembly GCA_025361725.1. Classification (GTDB taxonomy): domain Bacteria; phylum Actinomycetota; class Acidimicrobiia; order IMCC26256; family JAENVU01; genus JAENVU01. Next base: position 24,585 of record JANYJV010000103.1, read on the forward strand.
GCCAGGACCGGCAGGGTGAGGGCAATGGTGTCTCGGACTGCGCTCAGCGAGTACCCACCTTCGAGGAAGGTCACCGTGCGGCCCTTGGGCGCCGCCCCCATGATCCGTTGCGTCAATCCCGCGTAGTCACCTGCTGACAGCGCCAACCCGGTGAGCGGATCGTCCCGATGGGCGTCCACACCGAGGGAGATCAGGACCCAATCGGGTGCGAAGTCGTCAAGCAGCGGCTCGACGACCGTCTCCATCGCCCGCTCGTAGACATCGCCGGTCGTGCCGGCCGGGAGTGGGATGTTGCAGGTCGCGCCGACTCCCTTGCCCTCACCGATCTGATCGTGACGACCAGTCCCGGGATAGAGCGGCCACTCGTGGCACGACACGTACAGCACGTCGGGGTCGGCATAGAAGATCTCTTGGGTTCCGTTCCCGTGATGCGCGTCGATGTCGACGATCGCAACGCGGTCGCCCCGCGCCCGCAACTCGCTCGCGACGATCGCGACGTTGTTGAGGAGACAGAACCCCATTGCCTGGGTCGCCCGCGCGTGGTGTCCGGGGGGCCGCACCGCGAGGAAGGCTCCTTCGGCGTGCGCGCCGGTCGCCTCCGGTGTCGTGAGTGCTTCGACGGCAGCAAGCCCGGCCCCCGCGGCTGCGGTGGCCGCCGCCCAGGAGCCCGGTGACGACGGCGTGTCGGCGTCGAAATGGATGCTGGCGGCACACCCTCGCTCGAGCCGGTCAAGGTGCGCCGCCGGGTGCACGCGTTCGAGCTCCGCGCGCGTTGCGGAACGTGGCTCCAGCGCGACGACGTCGGTGCCCAAACCGGATGCAAGCAGACCCGCAACGACGGCTTCGAGGCGCGCGGGTCGTTCCGGGTGACCGGGACCGGTGTCATGGCCGACGAAGCGCGGATCCGCCGCAAGGAGGAGCACCTCCGCACGGTAGTCCTCGTCATTCGAAGAACGACCAGCGACGGGCGACGGGCGACGGACTCCCGCAACCCCTGACGGCGGCGCGTACGCTGAACCGGCGATGGTCGAGGAAACAGTGCGCTGGCCCGGAGGGTGGGCTCGACTCGGACCGTGGCGAGGACACGAAGACATCGCGTATCTCGCGCTCGGAGCACAACGGCCTCCGAGCGCCGACACCGTCGACCGTTGCCTTCGCCGTTTGCGGACCCTTGGGTACACGTCGGTGGTGACCAACGCGCTGGGACTGGCCGACACGCTTCCGATGGTGGACGCCGGATTCGCCGTCCACGAACGGTTGCACCTCCTCGCCCACGACCTCGCCGACATTCCTGCGGTCACCCACAGCACGCGTCGGGCACGCACCGCCGATCGGCCCGCGGTCCTCGAGCTGGATCACCGCGCGTTTCAGTCGTTCTGGCGCCTTGACGACGAGGCCATGACCAGCGCCATCGAAGCCACCCCCACAACTCGGTCACGGGTGGTCGATGCCCCGGCCGACGCCGGAGTCGCGCTGAGCGGATACGCGATCACCGGGCGCTCGGCTCGGAAGGGCTATCTCCAGCGCGTGGCCGTGGATCCAGCGGTCCACGGGCGAGGCGTCGGGCGGTCGGTGGTGGCCGATGCGCTGCGCTGGCTCCGTCGTCATCGTGCCGAGAGCGCACTGGTGAATACCCAGTACGACAACGAACCGGCTCTCGCGCTGTACCGGAGTTGCGGGTTTCGTGAACTACCCACCGGACTCTGCGTGATGGGCCGGACACTGTGAGCCGCCGCGATCGCAGACATCGGCTGGGTGCGGGTGCCGCGATGATCCTCGCAGTGATGCTGGTCGCCGTCGCCTGCCCCCAGGTCGGGGGTGCAGCATCAGCCGCAACGACCGTGGCGCGGGCCGCGGCCGTCGCGCCCGACCCTTCCATCACCCTCACCGGACAACCGGCGTGGACCGAGCTGGGCGGCGACGTGGCATTCCGACTTGCGTTGACCGACGCGACCGCACCGAACCTTGAGGTCCGGGCGATCTTCTACGGCCCAACCCTGAGCCGCATCGCCTTCGAACGTTCGCTCACCGGTGATGGGCTCGGCCGAGACGTGGTCGCGCGATCCATTGCGGTTGCCGCGATGCCGGTCGTCGGGAACGACCGGATCTTCTCGATCGGACTCCAGGATCCGCGCCTGGCCTCGGACCCGGCCAGGGTCCAGCTCCCGATTTCATCATCAGCTCACGCCGGCGTCTTCCCCGTCAAGGTACAACTGCGCGAGCCTGACTCGGGCCGGGTCCTCGACGACTTCGTGACCCCGGTGGTTGCCGTGCGTCCCTCGGTCGCCGGTGAGACACCGAGCGAACCACTCCAGGTCGCCTCGCTCTGGAACGTGACTGCGTCTCCGAGTCCGCCCACGCTCGACCCCGGGCCCAATCCCGCATTGACCGCCGAGGTCGGGACCAAAGGACGGCTCGGACGGCTCGCGACCGCGCTCGGCAACGTCCGCGACGTCGCGGTCACCGTCGTGCCGAACCCAGGGACCGTCGACGCGATCCGGTCCCAAGCAGCGCAAGATCAACAGGCCGCCGCGGTGCTCGCGGCGATCCGGAGCGTGAGCCAGTCCGAGCTCACGCTCTCCGGCCCGTACGCGACGGTCGACGGTCCGAGCCTGCTGCGGGCTCGCCTGACCGACGCCTTCGACGCGTCGCTCACCGCGGGCCGCGCCGTGCTGGAATCCACGCTCGAGGTCGCTACCGATCCGACGATCGCGCCCGTGCAACCCCTCGACGAACGGACGCTCGCGGCGCTGCGGCTCCGTGGCGGAGTCACGCGCCTGGTGGTGGAACCAGGTGCGCTCGCGCCGGCCGACGCGCCCGACCAGTTCACACCCACCCGCCCGTTCCGGATCGACTCCGCCGCGGGATCGTTCGACGCGCTCGAAGTCAACGCCATCACGTCGGACCTTCTGACGCGCCGCGGCCCGGACGCGCTACGTGCGCAACAACTGCTGGCCTCGCTCGCGGTGATCGCGCTCGAACAACCGAACCGCACGCGCGGTGTTCTCATCAACACACCGCTGCTCTGGGATGTGAAGTCCAGCCGGATCAACGCAGTGCTCGCGGGCCTTCGCAACCATCCGCTGTTGCGGAGCGCGCCCGCCACTGACCTCTTTCGGATCCCCGCGGCGACGGTGAAGGGCAAGCCCTACGTGCGCACTCTCTCACCCATCTCGCCGCCCTCGTCGCCGATTACCCAGGGGAGCTACGAGCGCAGGAGCCGCGCGATCGACGCGATGGCCTCGATGATCGGCGCGAACCGACCCATCGTGAGCCAACTGCGCGCTCAGTTGCAGCTGACCGTCGCGGGCCGAGTGCCCGGAACCGGTGCCTCGGTGTCCCAAGCGCGCGTGCAGCTGATTGACGATGCGGTCCGCGCGGCGACCGCGGTGATCACCACGCGCGCCAGCCGCTCGGTCACCCTCACTTCCCGTCGTGCGTCGGTGCCCTTGAGTATCGAAAACACATCGCGACGACCGGTGAAAGTTCGCGTGACGCTCGCGAGCCAGAAGCTGGGCTTCCCGAAAGGCTCGGAGCAGACCATCGACCTGCCACCCGGGAACACGACCATCCAGTTCGACGTCGAAGCCCGCGCATCGGGGACCTTCCCCGTGCTGGTCTCAGTTGGTTCACCAGACGGTGGCCTCGATCTGCAACGGGCGCGCTACACCGTGCGCTCGTCGGGAGTCAGCGGAGTCGGGCTCGTGCTCACCATCGGTGCCGGATTGTTCCTCGCGGCCTGGTGGCTCACGCATTGGCGTCGGAGTCGACGCCACCCGAACCCGGCCCTCGCGTGAGCGACGTCGAGCACACGCGACGACTCGCGCGATCGAGCGCGATCATCGGGCTGGGAACGTTGCTCTCTCGCATCACAGGTTTACTCCGAGTCTCGGCGCTCGCGGCGCTGGGCTTCGCGCAGTTATCGGATGCGTACAACGTCGCGAACTCCACCCCGAACATCATCTACGAGCTCCTCCTCGGCGGGATCCTCACGGCCACGCTGGTCCCTCTGTTTGTCGAGTCCCACGAACGCAACGACCCCGATGCCACCGCGGCGATCAACACCGTCGCATTCGTGCTCCTTACCATCGGTTCCGTCATCGGCGTGCTGGCGGCGCCGTGGATCATCGGCATCTACTTCAGGCTGGCCGTCGCACCCGGCGTCCACGGCCGCGCTGCGCAACAGGCGCTCGCCACCGACCTGCTGCGTTGGTTCATGCCCCAGATGTTGTTCTACGGCGTCACGGCCCTCGCGTCCGCGATGCTCAACGCTCGCCGCCGGTTCACCGCCGGTGCGTTCGCGCCCGTGCTGAACAACCTCGTGGTGATCGCAATGCTCCTCGCGGTCGGGCGGGCGACCACCGAGGCGCCGACGGTGCACTCGGTCCTGGACGACCCGGTGTTGGTCACGTTGCTCGGCCTCGGTACCACCGCCGGGGTCATCGCGATGACCCTCGTCCTCCTTCCCGCAGTGCGACGAGCCGGCGGTGCAATTCGCTGGCTGTGGGCGCCGCGTCACCCGGCGGTGCGCCGGCTGGTTTGGCTCTCCGGTTGGACGGTCGGGTACGTGGCCGCCAACCAGGTCGCGTTTTTCGTCGTGCTCGTGCTCGCGGGCCGGGCGTCGTCCGGCAGCGTGTCGATCTATCTCGCCGCGTTCACGTTCTTCCAACTTCCCCACGGTCTCTTCGCCGTCTCGGTCATGACTGCACTCGGACCGGAGCTCGCGAGCCGGCACCAGGCCGCGGATCTGGATGGCTTGCGCGATCACTTCTCGGGTGGCCTGCGCATCCTCCTCGTGGTGATGATTCCGGCTGCCGTCGGTCTGGCCGTGCTCGCGCGTCCGTTGATCAGTGCGCTGCTCGATCACGGAGACTTTCACGCGTCCGCCGTCACGCCAACCGCCGACACTCTGCGCGCCTTCGCCGTCGGGCTGGTGGCGTTCTCGGTGTACCTCTACGTCGTGCGCACGTTTTCGTCGATGCAGGACACGCGCTCACCCTTCATGGTCAACCTGGTGGAGAACGGCGTCAACATCGCGACCGCGTTCGCGTTCTACGAGTGGCGCGGCATCGAGGGGCTGGCCTGGTCCTGGACCGTGGCGTACTCCGTTGCGGCCGTCGTCGCGCTCGTTCGCCTCCGCCGTCGGCTCGGCCATCTCAACGCGAAGATGCTCGGCACCACCGCGCCCCGAGTCGTGGTCGCGCTGGTTCCCGCCGGGCTGGCTGCGGCGGCAATCGACCATGCACTCGGCAGCGCTTCCCCGAGCCGATCGTTGGTCACACTGCTCGTCGCCACGGCGGTCGCGGGCATCGTGTTCGTCCCCCTGCTCCAGTGGCTCGGTATCGACGGGTTTGGGATGGTTCGCCAGGTCGTGAGTCGTCGCCGACCCGAGGGTGCCGACACCGGGTCGGCGGATCGGTAACGATCAGGACTGCTCGCGAGTCTGAGTACTCACCGCCGCCGGCCGTGAGGTCGTGCCCCGAGGAGGCCCCATGGTTGTACGAATCGTCACCGACAGTGCCTCCGACCTCCCCCAGTCGCGCGCCGACGAGCTCGGCATCGAGATCGTGCCGCTGACCATCCGGTTCGGCGACGAGGAGTTCGTCGACCGTGTCGAGCTCACCAACGAAGAGTTCTGGCGCAAGGTGGCCACCTCGCCCGTGCTCCCGGAGACCGCAGCACCGGCGCCGGGCGCATTCGAGGAACGTTTCCGCGCCCTGGCCGCCGCCGGGGCCGACGCCGTGGTGTGCATCAACCTGTCGTCACGACTTTCCGGCACCATGCAATCCGCGCAACTCGCGGCCACGAACGTGGCGGCCGAGATACCGGTTCGGGTCCTCGATTCCCAAAGTGTCTCGCTCGGTCTCGGCAGCCAGTGCATCGCCGCCCAGGCGCTCGCCGCCGACGCCGCCGACCTCGACACGATTGCGGAAGCCGTCACGGAACGAGCCGCGCACACCCGACTGTTCGGCGCCCTCGACACGCTGGAACATCTTCGACGCGGGGGACGCATCGGCGGCGCGCAAGCGATGCTCGGGAGCGTGCTCTCGATCAAGCCGATCATCTCGATCAGCGATGGCGTCGTCCACGAGGCCGGCAAGGTCCGAACCCGCAGCAAGAGTCTGGTGCATCTCGCCCAAAAGCTTGCCGACGCGACGAGCCCGGCCGGCGTCTTCGTCTTCCACGCGCAGGCACCGGACATCGAAGAGTTCCTCGATCAACTGGGCAAGATCGTCCCGCGGGAGAGCATCGAGGTCGGCAACATCGGACCGGTGATCGGTACCCATGGAGGCCCGCGCACCATGGGTCTCGGATGGGTCGAAGCGGACTGAGTTCATCGCCCATGCGCGTGCCCATCGGCGCGGTGGGCACGAACCGGACCGTCCTGACGGGTAGCGTCAACCTGTGGGTCATTCCGTCGCGCCCGGGCGCGTTCTCGGCGGCCGGTACCGCCTCGATCAGGAAATAGCCCGGGGCGGTATGGGGACCGTGTGGCGCGGAGAGGATCCATTGCTCGCGCGTTCGGTCGCGGTGAAAACCCTCGATCCGCGCCTGGCCGAAGATGATGACCTGCGCGCCCGCTTCCGACGCGAGGCCGTCGCGGCTGCCGCGGTTGCCCATCCCAACATCGTCGCCACGTACGACACCGGCGAGGACGACGGCGTCGCCTACATCGTCATGGAGTTGGTCGAGGGCGCCACGCTGCGCCAGGCCATCGATCTGCACGGCGCACTCCCACCGGCACGCGCCGCCGACATCGCCGCCCAAGTGGCCGACGCATTGGCTGCGGCCCACGCACGCGGCCTGGTGCATCGTGACGTCAAGCCCAGCAATGTCCTTGTCCAGCTCGACGGTCGCGTGAAAGTGACGGACTTCGGCATCGCCAAGGCAGCCGACCAGTCTGCGGAAGAACTCACACGTACCGGGAGTGTGATGGGCACCGCCAAGTACTTGGCGCCGGAACAGCTCGAGGGCCAGCCGGTGGACGAGCGCGCCGATGTGTACTCCTTGGGTCTCGTCCTCTTCGAGATGCTCGCCGGTCAGACACCCTTCGGCGCGGAGACCGAGATTGCGACGGCGGTGGCGCGACTCACCACACCACCGCCGCGGCTCGGCAACCTCCGTCCGCACCTTGCGCCGGGATTGGCGCATGTCGTGGACCGCGCCCTCGAACGCAATCCCGAGGATCGTTGGCCGAACGCCGCGTCGATGCGCGACGCCCTGGCGCCGTTTCGCGTCGCGGTTCCCGAACGCGGTGCCGACGCCACCATGCCGGTCGCCCGTCCCCGACCGTCGGCGCCGGCCGCGACTCCCGCGACCGCGCACCCGGTCATCATCAACGACGGCGTCGGGATCGGCGCTCGCATCCTCGCGTGGGTGGTCGCCCTCGCGCTCGGCATCGGCGGTGGGTATGCAGGGTTCGTCCTGGCCACCGACTCGAAGACGACCACCAAGTCGCCGGCGCCGGCTGGCGGTCCGGCGGTCCTGAAGATCGCCGCCGTCACCACCTTCGATCCTGAAGGCGACCAAACCGAGAACGATGGTCAAGTCGCCCTGGCAACCGATGGACAAAAGTCGACCGCATGGAAGACCGAGCCCTATTTCAACCCGACGATGGCTCCGAAGCATGGCGTCGGGCTGATCCTCCAGCTCTCGCGAACCTCGCGGGTGACCTCGGTCGACCTCACCAGTCCCGACTCGGGATGGGACGCGCAGATCTTCGTAGCGGGCTCGAGTGCGACGACCCTCGCCGGTTGGGGTCAACCACGAGCGACCGAGACGAATCTCGGTACCTCGGCGGAGCTGCGCCTCCCCACACGCCCACCGGGCCAGTTCGTGTTGGTGTGGCTCACGAAGCTGCCCCAGTCCACATCGGAATCCACGCCTGGTCAGCCGCGGTTCGTCGGGCGCATCGCCGAGGTGTCCGTGCATGGAATCTCGATCTGATCGGCGCGACGACGCCACCCTCGCGCGTGCGGCCCGCGCGGGCGATCGCAGTGCTCTCGAAGTCCTCCTCGAACGTCACGTCGATCGGATCCATACCGTTTGCCGCCGGATTTGTGGCCCAGACGACGCGTTCGACGCGACCCAGGATGCGCTCATCTCGATCAGTCGTTCCATCGATCGATTCGACGGCCAGTGTGCGTTCACCACGTGGATGCATCGGGTTGCAACGAACGCGGCCTTGGACGAACTGCGGCGGCGGAAGCGTCGCCCCCATCCCGTCGCCCCAGATCCCGACTCGGTGATCGCGCTCATCTCCTCTTCCCGCGCGGGCGATCCCGACCGCGCGGTCGACCGAATCGACCTCGATGCGGCGTTGGCGCGCCTCCCCGACGAGTTCCGAGTCGCCGTCCTCCTCCGAGACGTCGCCGACCTCGACTACGCGGAGATCTCGGCTGCACTCGAGATCCCGATCGGCACAGTGCGTTCACGTATCTCGCGTGGCCGTGCCGCGCTGGCGCGCGAACTCGGGAACCAAGACCGCCCCACCGACGTCCAAGGTTCCGACCATGCCTGACCATCCCGCCTTCGATCTCGACGAAGCCATCAGCGCCGATCTCGACGACGAGCTCGCCTCGTTCGCCGCCGAGCTGGGCGTCGACTCGGCCACCTTGCGCGCGCTGATGACCCAACGGCCGGAGTACGCAGAACGGCTGGCCGCGCTGGAGACGGCCCACCGGTCGCTGCACGCACCAGTCGACCCGCTGGACGACGTCTCCCGTGCCCGTCTGCTGCGAGCCGCCGCGATCACCGAGCCCCGCACGAACGCCACCGCGCGGGCCCCGGTCCGGCGTGAGCGGGCGTGGCGCATCCTGGGCGCGGCCGCGGCCGCGGTGATCGTCGTGGCTGGCGGCATTGCGCTCACGCGTGGCGGCGGCTCATCGAGCGGCGAAAAGTCCAGTGCGACCGCAGGAAAAACCGCGAAGGACCGCTCCGGTGAGTTGGGGAACCTGGGCTCGCTGGACCCGAGCAAACTCGACTCGTTGATCGGTGGGGATCCTGGGGCACCCGCCACGTCCGGCGGCACCGTGGCAGCTTCGAAGTCGACCTCGCCCGAGGCGGGCAGGTCTTCGACGGCGGGGGGCACCGAGTCGCAGCAGTCGCTCGCCGCGGACCAAGCGAACCCGGCCGCGGCAACAGCAGCCGCCGCCGCATCCGTGACTCCGGAACAGGTCGGCGCGTGTCGTTCGGAGTACGCCAAGGTCGGCACAGTCCGGTTCAGCGCCACCGGCGAGTACCAGGGTCGGCCGGCCGTGGTGCTCGGTATCGAGACCGGCGGGCGCACGATCGTGTTCGTCGTCGCAGCAACCGACTGTTCCGAGGTCCTGGTGTCCGTCTCGCGTTGACCGGGCCGGATTCCGCTCGGCCCGAATGGTTCATGGCACGGGCGGGTAACCTCCGACGCCGCAACCACCAACGACGCCGCCGGATTCGCCGCGCGTCGCCCGGAACCGAGGGATACGCCATGGCGCACTGGACCGTGCAGGCTGCCGATGCAATCGAGAAGACCGTGGTCGCAGTGCGCGATCGCACGGTCGCGCCGGCCCAGAAGGCCGCTCGCGCCATCGTGTACGGCGTCCTTGCCGGCTGTTGCGTGCTCGTCGCGGTCCTTCTGCTGGCCATCGTCGGATTCCGGGTGATCACCCTCGCGGTCCCGGTGTGGGCCACGTGGATGGTGCTCGGTGGAATCTTCATCGTGGCTGGGTTGTTCTGCTGGTCCCGCCGAACGTCGAGGAGCGCCCATGCTTGAGCACCATGAACTCGTGATCGTGGGTTCCGGTCCGGCCGGGCTCACCGCAGCGGTGTACACCGCCCGCGCCAATCTCGAACCGGTGATGGTCGAGGGACTCGCAGCCGGTGGTCAGCTGATGTTGACCACCGAGGTCGAGAACTACCCCGGTTTCATTGAGGGCATCATGGGCCCTGACCTCATGATGCGGTTCCGGGAGCAGGCGCTGCGGTTCGGGACCCGGTGCATCACCGCCGACGCGGACAGCGTCGACTTCAGTGCTCGCCCGTTCCGTATTCGGGTGAGTGACCTCGAACTCACCGCGGATGCCGTCATCATCTCCACGGGCGCCACCGCCCGCATGCTCGGCTTGGCCAACGAATCGCGCCTGCTCGGCCACGGTGTATCCACCTGCGCAACCTGCGACGGGTTCTTCTTCCGCGACCACGACATCGCGGTCATCGGGGGCGGTGACTCCGCCATCGAAGAGGCAATCTTCCTCACGAAGTTCGCCCGGAAGGTCACGATCATTCATCGGCGCGACGAGCTGCGGGCGTCGAAGATCATGCAGGATCGTGCACTTGCGAACGCAAAGATCGATTTTCGCTGGAACTCGGAGGTCATCGACGCTTTCGGCGAGGGCAAGCTTTCGAGCATCCGTCTCCGGGACACCGTGGCCGGCGAAGAGTCCGATCTCGCGGTCACGGGGATGTTCGTGGCGATCGGCCACGACCCCGCCACGGCCCTCTTCGCCGGCCAACTCGACCTCGACCCGGACGGCTACATCGTGACCGCACCCGACTCCACCCGCACCTCGGTGGAAGGCGTCTTCGCGTGCGGCGATGTCCAGGATCGGACGTACCGTCAAGCCGTCACCGCCGCCGGCAGTGGTTGTATGGCCGCAATCGACGCCGAGCGCTACCTCGAGGCCACCAAGCACGTCCCTGCGCATTCCTGAGCGCAAACCTCGGGAATGCGTTCATCCCGGTCGGCGTTCTCCCTCATCACTACACTCCCCACTCCTCGCACCGCTCCCGAAAGGATCTCGCTGTGGCCGAGAACATTCTCATCTTGTCCGACGCGACCTTCGACGAAAGTGTCAACTCGTCGGACACGCCGGTCGTCGTCGACTTCTGGGCTGAGTGGTGCGGCCCGTGCAAGATGATCGCCCCAGCACTGGAAGAAATTGCCAGTGAGCAGGGTGGGAGACTCACGATTGCGAAACTCAACGTCGACGACAACCCCGACACCGCGCGTCGGTTCGACGTCATGAGCATCCCGACCCTGTTGGTCTTTCAGGGCGGTGAGCCGGTCAAGCGCCTCGTGGGTGCCAAAGGCAAAGGCCAGTTGCTTCAGGACCTCTCCGAGTTCATCGGCTGAACCCGATGACGGCGGCCGGCCTCGCGAAGGTCGCCGGGACGACCGCGCTCCAGCGAGGTCACCGCGGTGACCCGGTCCGTGACCTTCAACACCGTCTCATCGGCGCAGGCTGTCGCATCGATCAGTCCGAAATCGGGCGCTTCGATGCAATGACCGAGGCCGCCGTTCGTGAGTTCCAAACTCGCCGTTCGGTGCGCATCGATGGCGTGGTGGGCCCCGAGACGTGGTCTGCCCTGGTCGAGAGCGGCTTCGCCATCGGGGACCGGTTGTTGTATCAACGGTCCCCGAACCTGCGCGGTGACGACGTCCTTGCACTGCAACGACTCCTCAACCGGCTCGGCTTCGACTCGGGGCGGGAGGACGCCATCTTCGGCCCGCAAACTGGCGCCGCGCTCCGGGAGTTCCAGCGCAACTCCGGGCTGAGCGTCGACGGTATCGCCGGACCTGCAACCCTCGATGCGATCAGCCGCGTCGAGCCCATGGCTGACGGCTCGGTCGCGAGCGTTCGCGAGCGTGACGAACTGCGGCGCGGCGGTCGGCTGAACGGTCGCCGGATCTATGTGTCGGTCAGCCCGGGCTTCGATCAGATCGGAACGCCACTCGCGCGAACCCTGACGAACCTCGGCGCCGAGGTCATGCTCGACGTCTCCGGGGCCGACGACCACCAACTGGCCACTCGAGCGAATCGATGGCGGTCAGACTTGTTCGTCGCCGCACGATCCGGCGACGCGCCGGGTTGGCACTGCTTTTACTACGAGCGGGACGCATTCCGGTCCGAGCGCGGTTGGCACACGGCACACCGGATCGCCGGCGAGCTGGCGGCGTGTGGGTCGCCCCACGAATCTGACGGCGTGAGCGGGAAAGCCTTCGCCGTTCTCCGCGAGACCCGGATGGCCGCAGTGGTGTGCGCCCTCGGCGACGGTACCGCTGAGCGCCTCGGGAAGTTGTTGACCCGGTCACCCGAGTTCGGCGCTGCGATCGGAACCGGTATCCGTCGTGCGTTCGAAGAACCCCAGACCGGGGATTCCGGCACGAATTGAGCCGCCCGCGTGGCGTGCGGGCCCGAAAAACTCCGGGGCTCAGTGGGGCGCCCTCTCAGGCCGAGATGATCTTGTAGATCCGTTCGAGATCTTCGAAGTCCGAGAACTCGATCGTGACCTTGCCCCGTTTGGAACCCATCGCGATCTGTACCCGTGTGTCGAGTTGATCGCCGAGCAGCCCCTCGAGTTCTGCGAGGGCGGGCGGGCGGAGCGGATTCGTCGCCCGGTTCGCGTCGGCCTTCGGTCCCGAGCTCTTCGGTTCGGGTGCCTTCACGGCCTCTTCGACCGCTCGCACCGACCATCCCTCTCGAGCAATCACCACGGCGAGGCGTTCTTGGAGCCCACGGTCCGGCGTCGCAAGGAGCGCACGCGCGTGCCCCATCGGGAGCGACCCGTCGCGGACCAACCGCTGCACGGACGGCGGGAGTTGCAGGAGCCGAAGTGTGTTCGTCACCGCGGTCCGGCTCTTTCCGACCCGGGTGGCAACCTCATCATGGGTCAGCGAGAAGTCTTCGATGAGCTGCTGGAACGCCGCCGCCTCCTCGAGCGCATTGAGGTCGGCGCGGTGCACATTCTCGACGAGGGCCTCTTCGAGTGATGCTGCGTCGCTACTTGTCCGGACGAGCGCTGGAATCCGATTGAGTCCGAGCCGGCGCGCGGCCCGCCATCGGCGCTCTCCGGCGATCAGTTCGAATTCCTCGCCCATCGGCCGCACGAGGATTGGCTGGAGAATACCGACCTCGCGGATCGAATCAGTCAACGCCGTGAGGAGCTCTTCGTCGAAGCGCTCTCGGGGCTGATGCTGATTCGGCCGGATCGCCGAGACCTCGATCTCTTGCAGCGCTCCCGCCGTTTCGGTGCTCCCCGAGGGGATGAGGGCTCCGAGTCCCTTACCCAGTCCGCCGCGTCGCGCCATTGCTTACCTCCTTGGCCAGTTCTCGGTACGCAACTGCGCCTCGAGAGGTGGGGTCGAACAAAATGATCGGCTGCCCGAAGGACGGGGCTTCCGAAAGACGTACCGTGCGAGGGATGACCGTGAGATAGACAGTACGGCCGAAGTGCCGTCGCACCTCCTGTTCGACCTGATCAGCCAACTTCGTCCGTGCGTCGTACATCGTCAAGACGATCCCGCGGACATCCAGGGTCGGGTTGAGATTCGTTCGCACCAACGCGACGTTTCTGATCAGTTGACTGAGGCCCTCCAGGGCGTAGTACTCACACTGGATGGGGACCAAGACATCGTCGGCGGCCGCCAGCCCGTTCACCGTGAGGAGTCCGAGCGATGGCGGGCAGTCGATCAGGATGTAGTCGTAGTCGTCACGGATCTCATGGAGCGCGCGCCGCAGCTTGAGCTCCCGACTGAACGCCGGCACCAACTCGATCTCTGCACCGGCAAGATCGATGGTCGCCGGTACGACGAACAGGTTCTTCAGCGACGTCGGCTCGATGCAGTCCTCGACGGCGGCGTCGCTCATGATCACGTCGTAGATCGAACCCTCGACCTCGCGGGCGTTCACCCCGAGGCCCGTTGTTGCGTTGCCCTGCGGGTCGAGATCGACGACGAGCACGCGAAAGCCCATCTCGGCGAGAGACGCGCCGAGGTTGACGGACGTGGTGGTCTTTCCGACGCCGCCCTTCTGATTCGCGATCGCCAGAATCCTCGGGAGGTCTGGGGGAATGATGGGTTGTTCCGCCTCCACCGCAGCCTCGGCCTCTACTTCGGCTGGCGGCCCCTGACTCTGCTCAGCGGGAGAGTCGGCGTCGGTGTCCCCCGACTCAGCCCCGCCGTCCCGGTCTTGTCCACGAGCGTTGTCGGTGACCCCAGGATCGGGCATCGCCGGTGTGGGGTCCGCGGGTTCGGACACCTCTGGGGGGATCGCCTGGGTGCTGCCGGCCGGCTCGCCGACCACGGGCGCGACCGGTTCCGACGATTCAGCCCGAGCGTCGGACTCAACCCGTGAATCGCGCGGAGCCTCGTCCTGAAGCGGGTCCTCTCGGTTGTTCCGGTCGACGGGGTCCAGGACCGAATCAGGGCCGGGGGATTCTTGCGTCATGTGGTGCTCCGTGCCTTCCAATGCCTGCGACGAGTCGGATTGATCGATCGGGGTGGGTGGTTCGGCGGAGTCTGCGACGTCGGTCGGGTTGCCGGGCTTCCGTCGCCCGCCGAACCAACCGCGTCCGTGCCGTGCGGGGTCGACCGGATCCATCCAGAACTCCTTACGATCGAGTGGAGTGTTTCACGTGGAACATCCCCCCGAGTGGAACTGTTTCACGTGAAACATGCTCTACCAGAGGGGCGACTTCCAAGGAAATGGCCGAGCCCTCGGAAACGCGGCTGGCGACGTTGAGATCTTGGACAGGATAACGAAGGACGCTCCGTCGCGCACGATCCCGGCGGCGGCCGCGAGACCGAGGCCCTCGCAGGCCGCAACCGGCCAGCGATCATCCGACGCGGTCGGGGGCTCGCTCACACTCATGTGCCCGCTCACCTTCACGAACGGCGCTCCGCATTCGGCAACGGTCGCCGGCGGTCCGAACGCCCTGGCTACGACCAGCCCGTACCGCTCCCGATGCAGCTGCTCGTGGCCGAGGTCTTCGGCTCTCCCGGCAAGCACCGAGACCCGTGGATGAAGGTCCAGCCGCGCGACGGCCGATTGCAACCAGGCGGATCGTCGCAGCTGACCGTCGAGCAGCGTTGCCGGCACCTCCGGCCACAATGTTGCGAAGATCAGGCCGGGAATACCGGCGCCACTGCCGAGGTCCAGGAACGGGGCGGGTCGCAGGACCGAGGCCCACGTCACCGCATGCTTGATGTGGTGGTCCACGGGCTCGGGCCCAAGGAGACCGACGCGTTGCGCGTCAGACAGCACGGCGCGCACGGCGCCGAGGTCGGTCACGTCGGACGAATCACCACATGCCGACGCGCGTCCTCGCCCTCGGAGGAGGTTTCCACACCATCGATCTCGTTGACGGTGTCGTGCACGGTCTTCCGGTCAATCGAGCTCATTGGCTCGAGCGCGCGCGCTTCGCCGCTGCTCAGCACCTCCTCGACGATGGACTCCGTGAACGTCGCGAGTGCAACACGGCGCTTCGCTCGGTACCCACCGACATCGACCCGCACTCGGGCCGCCTGGCCGCCGGCTTCGCGCTGCACGACCGCGCGCGTCAGTTCTTCGATCGCGCTCAGCGTCGCCGCCTTGGGCCCCACGAGTAGACCAAGTTCGGAACCCTCGACGTGAATCTCGACGATGTCGTCGTCCACACTGGACGTCACGTCGCCGTCGAGGCCGATCGCCAACACCAATCCGTTCACGAACTCTTCCGCAACTGCGGCTTGGTCCTCCACCGAAACACTGTTCTCGTCCACTCGTGATGCCCCTTCGTCCTGACTCGGCTTTGGTTTCGGCGGGTTCGCCGAACGCGGGCGTTTCGGACCGTCTTTCCGACGGTTGTTACCCTTCGTGCGACCCCGTCTCGTGTCCTGGGGCTTCTCACGTGAAATCGGTTTCAGGCGGGTGCGGATCCGAGCATCGCTGCCCCCGAATCGACCGAAGAGGCCGGGCTTCGGCTCCTCGAGCACCTCGAACTCCACGTCCTCTTGGTGGACACCGAGCTCATCGAGCGCGGCGTCGAGCGCCTCGTCGACCGTCTTTCCCGTGGTCTGGACCCATTCCATCTATCGTTTCCGCTTTCGGTTGCTGCGCTGCTGGTTCGGCGTCTGTCCTTGGCCGTTGGTGCCACTGCCTTCGCGCCGGCCGTTCGGGGTGTCCTTTTTCGATCGGGCCGGGCTGTCACTCTTCTTCGCGGTGTCCGAGTCGTTCGCAGCTGGGGTCTTTCGCGTGCGTTTCACGGGGGCGTCGTCCACCACGATCGCCTTGCCGGTCGGTGAGGCCGACGGGTCCGCGAGCCGGCCCCGCTTCGGCGGCGGTCCTGCCGCAGAGCCGATGGTGCGCAACACCACCTCCTGCTGGCCGATCTGCCAGAGGTTGGAGGTGAAGAAATACAGCACCACGCCGGACGGGATGCCCCATGAGATGAAGCCGAACACGATCGGGAACACCTTGCTGATGATGGCCATCTGCGGGTTGGGGGTGGTCTGGTTCCGCATGGTCTGGCGTTGCTGGAGGTATCCGGTGATGAGTACGACCGCGACGAGCACCAGATACGGAATCGCGTCGCCGATGCTCGTGTGCTTGCCGTTCACGATGTCGCTCGCGGATTTCCGTAGGTTCATGTCCGCGATGAACGGAAGCGGTTTCGAAGTGCAACTCGAGGCCTTTGCGCCGGCACCGCAGATCTCCCGAAACATCTCGCCTTGACGGCCTGAGCCGTGCGGGATGAACTTCTCGATCTGTCGGAGCGTTTGGTAGAGCGCGATGAAGATCGGCATCTGGAGGAGGAGGGGGAGACAACCGCCGAGCGGGTTGATCTCGTTCTCCTTGTAGAACTTCATCATCTCTTCGTTGAGCTTCTGCTTGTCGTTCTTGTACTTCGCCTGCAACTTCTTGATCTCGGGTTGCACCCGCTGCATGGCGATCATCGACTTCGCCTGCTTCGCGGTCAGCGGGAACAGGGCGAGCCGGACGGCGACGGTCAGCAGGATGATCGCGACGCCCGTGTTGGGGATCACTGAGTAGAAGAACGCAAGGACCGAACCGAGTGCTTCTCGGATGCCGTCCCAGATCGCTATCGCGAACATCTCGTGATCACCTTTCCGAAACCGAATGTATGTTCGGATCCACGACCGGGTCGTACCCGCCCGGATGCCACGGGTGGCATCGTCCGATCCGTTTCATCGCCATCCACGATCCTCGAGCGAGGCCGTATGCGCCGATGGCGTCGTATGCGTACTGCGAGCACGTCGGGGCAAACCGACACCGGGACGTTGTGCCTGCCCAAAGGTACTGGTATCCCCGAATGGCGCGCTTCCCGGCGCGGGCGGCGAGGGAGGCCTCTCTCACTGTGTCGCCCCGAGACATCTGGCGTAGGACTCTGACAATTCTTGGAAGGATGAGTCGCGTCCGACCTTCGTCACGCCGATCAGATACGCCGACCCGGGCCGCAAGTGTTCGTGGTGTTGATACACGATCGCCCGGAGCTGCCGGCGCAGGCGATTCCGCCTCACTGCGTTGCCACTGGCGCGTCCGATCGCGTACGCGACCTCGGGGTGGCGCAGTCCATCGCCGTCGATCCGCCGCACCCAGACCGGCCCGACGCGGCGCGGCCGGACGCGGGTGAGTGCAGCAAAGGTCGCATGGCTGCGAACTCGGTGAATCAGGCCGAAATCCGAGCGCGGCCCCGCGCTCGGCGTGACCGCAGCACAGCACGACCCGCCCGGTTCTTCATCCGGAGACGAAATCCGTGCTTCTTTTTGCGCTTCCGGTTGTTTGGCTGGAAGGTCCGCTTCACGCATGGCCTCTCAAAGAGGGAAAATGTCCGGGGAAGTCCGAGCGAGAAGGGCTCAGACACGAAAGGACGGCGAAGGGCGCGAGCATAGGGTCCCACCGATCGTGCTCGCAACGCGAGGGCACCAGAATTGCCAAAAGCGGCCGTCGCACGCGCTCAGCGCGCGAAACGGGGGAGGGCTCCACCACGCTCCGAAGTTTCCAGTCGCGACGTTGGGGACAACTCCCCGCCACTGATGAATTACATGCTTGAAGTTCGGGACTGCTCCCTTGAGTGGGCTCGAGTCGCCTGCTACGGTCGGCGCTCCACCGCCGGTCCAAGGCCACCACGGTGGCGGCCTGCGGAGGCCGTGTTCGAGAGCAACTCATGGCCGACGGCGGAGTCACGAACCCCTGTTCCATGGGGTGAACCGGTTCTCCACACTTGTGGATGGGGCTGTGGAAACTTCTGAACGACGTCTGACTGCTGCTGCCCAAGCGTGGGAATCGGCGACGACTGCTCTCCAAGCCCAGCTGTCCGAAGCCACGTGGAACACGTGGTTTCGTGATGTCCGCCCGATGGACCTCGACGGTGACCGGCTCCGACTGGCCATCCCCAATGGCGTCGCCTGCGAACGGATTCGGTCCAGCTACAGCGGGCTCATCACGGCGGTCCTCCAAGAAGTCACCGGTGACGACATCGGACTCGACCTGGTCGTCGAGTCGACGGCTCGGGTCGACGAACCCGTCGAGATGCCGGCACGGACGACATCACGTGACACCTCCGGCGGCGGACAAGCGGCGGCGGACGGTCCGCGTTCTCCGGCGGCCGAGCCCGCGGCTCCTCAAGCCGCCGAGCCCGCGGCTCCTTGGACCGCCCTCAACCCTCGGTACACGTTTGAGCACTTCGTCATCGGTGCGTCGAACCGCTTTGCGCACGCGGCTGCGTTGGCCGTCGCCGAGACGCCGGCCCGTTCGTACAATCCGCTGTTCATCTACGGCCCGGCCGGGCTCGGCAAGACCCACTTGCTGCACGCCATCGGGAACTACGTCCGAGACGTCCACCAACTGAGTCGGGTTCGCTACGTCTCGACCGAGACCCTCATGAACGAGTTCGTGGACGCGATTCGGAACAACGCTGCGAACTCGTTCCGGCGGCGCTACCGCGAGGTCGATGTCCTCCTGGTCGACGACATCCAGTTCCTGGAGCGTTCTCAGCAGCTCCAAGAAGAGTTCTTCCACACGTTCAACTCCCTCCACGGCGCCGGCGGTCAGATCGTCTTGTCGTCAGATCGCCCCCCGAAACAGATTCCACGGCTCGAAGACCGGCTCCGTACCCGCCTCGAGTGGGGGCTCATCACCGACGTTCAACCACCGGAGTTCGAGACTCGGCTCGCGATCCTGAGGATGAAGGCCGATTCCGAGCGCCTCGAGAACATCCCCGACGAAGTACTCGCCTTCATCGCTTCCAACATCAGCGACAACGTCCGCGAGCTCGAAGGCGCGTTGATCCGGATAGCGGCGTATTCGAGTTTGCACCGCACCACGCTCGACGAGACCGTGGCGAAACAGGTCCTCGCCGACCTCTTGCCGCCGTCGCAACCACGCGTGGTAACCCCCCAACTGATCCTCGACGAGACCGCGGCCATGTTCGGCTTCACCATCGAGGACCTCTGCGGCAAGAGTCGGCGGCGGCCCCTCGTCATCGCCCGTCAGATCGGGATGTACGTCTTCCGCGAGCTGACTGACTTCTCCTACCCGCGGATCGCGGAACAGTTCGGCGGTCGAGACCACACCACCGTGATCCATGCTGTCGAGAAGATCAAAGGCCTGATGACCGAGCGTCATCAGGTGTTCGACCAGGTCAACGAGCTCATGAGCCGCGTTCGGCTCGGCACCGGTGGATAACCCTGTGAGGTCCTGGGGATATCGTGCATCTACGGTGGGAAAGCGGGCAGAATCACACGTCAGTGATTTCGCGTCGGGGGATTGCAGTGGACAACGGGTGGACAACCAAAGGGTGTCTCACCTGCGCAGACGGCGCATGATCCACAATCCACACCCTCTACTACCGGTACTACCAAAACAATTCTTTTCGTATCTCGGAGGTGGAAAGTGAAATTCCGGTGTGAGCGCGACACCCTCGCCGAAGCGATCGGAACCGCACAACGTGCGATTGCCGTTCGCAGCGGCGCGCTCCCGGTGCTCTCGGGCGTACACGTCACGGCGGAGAACGGTTCCGTGACGCTCGTCGGATCGGACCTGGACCTCACGATCAAGGTTTCGATCCCGGCCCAGGTCGACGAAGCCGGCGACGCCGTGGTTCCCGCGAAGCTCTTCGACGGACTGGCGACGCGATTGAAAGCGGGGACGGTCACCTTCGAGGTCGAGGGCGACGATGCTCGCATCTCAGCGGGACCGGCACGAGCCGGAGTTCGCCTGTTGCCGGCGGATGAGTTCCCGCGGGTGAGCGCGCCGGAGGGAACGAGCGTCGCCGTCGATGCCGAGCCGCTCGCCGAAGCGCTTCGTCAGGTCATCCCCGCCGCGTCACGTGACGACGCTCGCCCGATTCTCACCGGCGTGTTGATCATGGCGACCGCCACGGGGATTCGGCTCGTCGCCACCGACTCGTACCGACTCGGTGTACGGGAGCTCGCGGGCGTCGGGATGCTCGCCGAGGGGCAGAAAGTGCTCGTCGGCGCGCGCGGACTCAACGAAGTCCAGCGCGTGTTCTCGTCCGGTCAGATCAACGTGACGCTCGGTGATCGCGAAGTGTGTTTCTCGAACGAGACGCGTTCGGTGACCACTCGCCTTATCGAAGGTGACTTCCCGAACTACGAGCAGTTGATTCCGAGTGGGTATCCGAACCGCCTGATCGTGTCGCGCGACGCGCTCGAAGAAGCCGTGCGGCTCATGCAGATCGTCGGTGAAGGTCGGGAGGGAACTCCAGTGCGACTCGCGATGAGTGCCGCGGGACTCGAACTTTCTGCGAATGCCCAAGAGCGCGCGGACGCAGTCGAGCTGATTGACGCGAAGTTCGAAGGCACCGATCTCACCGTGGCATTCAACCCGCAGTTCCTTCTCGACGGCCTGCTCGCGATCAACGGTGACGAAGCGCAGATCGAGAGCATGGACCCCCTCAAGCCGGCGACGCTGCGCAGCGTCGAGCACCCGGAGTTCATGTACTTGCTGATGCCCGTTCGTATCAGCTGACGTGCAGCTCAGCCGCCTCTGGCTGACCGACTTCCGGTGTTACCAACAGGTCGAGATGGCACTGGATCCCGGCTGCACCGTTATCACCGGGAGCAACGGACAGGGCAAGACGAGCCTGTTGGAAGCGGTGGCCTGGATCGCGACCGGGCGATCGATCCGAGGGGTCCCCGATCGTGCGCTGGTGCGCTCGGGGCAGGACGAAGCCATCGTCCGCGCCGAGATCACCGAACCCGATCGGTCGGTCCTCGTGGAGGTCGCAATCCGCACGGTTGGCCGCAACCGGATCATGGCCAACAAGCAGAACGTCGCGCGCCGCCGTGACCTCGCGGAGCATTTACACGCCACCGTCTTCGCGCCGGACGATCTCGCGTTGGTCAAGGGTGGACCGGGCGGTCGTCGAGACCTCGTGGACGATCTCCTGACCGCGTCACTGCCGCGTTTCGCCGGGGTGATCACCGACTACGAACGCGTCGTGAAGCAACGGAACGCGCTCTTGCGTGCGGGGATCCGGGATGCCGACGACCGCCGGACGCGCGACGTCCTCGACGCGCGACTCGTCGACTCGGGGAGCGCGCTCGTGGCGGGTCGGCTCGACATGATTGCGCGACTCACCCCCGCGGTCGAGGCCGCGTACACGTCGTTGGCGGGCTCGGCCCCGGGATTCGCGACTCGGTACGAAGCGGAGTGGCATGACGAGCCGCTGGAACGAGACGCGATCCCAGATGCGATGCGCGCGTCACTCGCGCGCTTACGCAAGCGCGAAGAGGATCGTGGGGTGACCCTGGTTGGGCCGCATCGCGACGACTGGGCGTTGATGCTCGACGAGTTGGACGCGCGCCATCACGCGTCGCAAGGCGAACAACGCACGCTCGCGCTCGGCTTACGTCTCGCCGGCCACCGGGTGATCGCAGAACTCGTCGGGGTCGAACCGGTGCTCTTGTTGGATGATGTTTTCAGCGAACTCGACACGCACCGCGCGACTGCCCTCGTGGCGCACCTTCCGGCGACGCAGACCCTCATCACGACCGCCGGTGCACTGCCGCCGGGGATACGCGCGGATGCGTGGGTGCAGATCGAGAACGGCGCGCTCGTGTGAGCGACCGTGACGGTCCCCGCCGGGTCGAGGACGCGCTGCGCCACGTTCGGCGTGAGCTGGGTGCACCCGAGCCGAGCCACTTCACCGAGATCCGTGATTCCTGGGCCGAGCTCGTCGGAGCATCGCTGGCGGCACACAGCGCTCCGGTCAATCTGCGCAGCGGAGTGCTGCGGATCTCGGTGGACGATCCGGCCTGGGCGAGTCAGTTCCGGTACCTCGCCGATGGCCTGGTGGAGGCACTCACGGAGCGGGTCAGCGGGGCCGCGGTGCGTGAGATTTCGGTCGTCGTCGGTCGGTTCCAGAACGACGGAACGGCGAGCGAGGATCCGGCTGGGTGAAGCCCCGTCGGACGACCCCGAAAGCTCACCGAAAAGCGTGGTTTGGTCGCACCGTTCTGGTAGAGTACTCAGACCCCGAATTGCCTCGTTGACCAGCACTTTTCCGTCTCTCGACGGACTTGGTTCCGAGGTCGGCCGGGGCCTCGTCCGAGGGCGAAGTCAGAAGCGGGTCAGGAGTCGGGTAATCGCCGGCGATGTCGTGCCTGGAACACCGCGACCGGCGCCGACTCGGACCACCAGACAGCGAACCATGAGAGGTGTTGCGCGCGTGGCCTACGGGGCGAAAGACATCACGGTGTTGAAGGGCCTCGAACCGGTCCGCGAACGCCCGGGTATGTACATCGGTTCCACCGGTATCTCCGGTTTGCATCACCTTGTCTACGAGGTGGTCGACAACTCGGTCGATGAGGCCATGGCCGGCCACGCGACTCGCATCGACGTCACGTTGCTGCCTGATGGCGGGTGCCGCGTGGTGGACAATGGCCGCGGCATTCCGGTCGACAACCATTCCGAGTACAAGAACAAGTCCGCCGCCGAGGTCGTGCTCACCGTGCTGCACGCCGGCGGCAAGTTCGGCGGCGAGGGCTACAAGATCTCGGGTGGGTTGCATGGGGTCGGGGTCTCGGTCGTCAATGCGCTGTCGTCGCGCCTCAACCTCGAGATTTACCGCGAAGGCAATCGCTGGGAGATGAGCTTCGAGAAGGGCGGCAAGCCCACCGGCAGGCTCGAGAAGAAGGAGCCGTCGAAGAGGACGGGTACCACCATCACGTTCTGGCCCGACGCCAAGATCTTCGAAGAGACCACGGAGTTCCGCGCCCAAACCCTGCTCGAGCGGCTGCGGGAAATGGCGTTCCTCAACAAGGGCCTCGAGATCCGCTTCCGTGACGAGCGGGCGGACCCCGTCAGCGAACAGATCTTCCAGTACGCGGGTGGCATCACAGATTTCGTGAAGCACCTCAACGCCGCGAAGGAACCGATCTTCAAGCGCGTCGTCGCGTTCGAGGACTCGACCGACACGGCCGAGGTCGACATCGCGATGCAGTGGAACACCGGCTACCACGAAGGCATCCACTCGTTCGCGAACAACATCGCTACCACCGAAGGTGGGATGCACGAAGAAGGGTTCAAAAAGGCGTTGACCAACGCGGTCAACAAGTACTCCCGTGGCAAGAACCTGCTGAAGGAAAAGGAAGACAACCTCCTCGGCGAAGACATTCGCGAGGGCTTGACCGCGATCATCTCCGTGAAGCTGCAGAACCCACAGTTCGAAGGCCAGACCAAGACCAAGCTCGGGAACACACCGATGCGGTCGATGGTCGAGAAGGCCACCAACGAGAAGCTCGGTGAGTGGCTCGAAGAACACCCCAACGAAGCCAAGCAGATCGTCGCGAAGGCCACGACCGCAGCACGCGCCCGGCTGGCCGCGCGTCAGGCTCGGGACCTCACTCGCCGCAAGTCGCTGCTCGAATCCTCGGCGATGCCGGGCAAGTTGGCGGATTGCTCATCGAAGGATCCGGCCCAGTGCGAACTCTTCATCGTCGAGGGTGACAGCGCAGGGGGCTCGGCCAAACGCGCGCGCAACCCGGAGTATCAGGCGATCCTGCCGATCCGCGGCAAGATTCTCAATGTCGAGCGCGCGCGCATGGACAAGATGTTGAAGAACGAGGAAGTCCAGACCCTGATCACCGCCGCCGGGACGAGCATCGCGGAGGAGTTCGATCTCTCCAAGCTCCGCTATCACAAGATCATTCTGATGAGTGACGCGGATGTCGACGGCTCCCACATCCGCACGTTGCTCCTCACGTTCTTCTACCGCCAGATGGGCGAGCTCGTGCGTGCCGGCCATGTGTACGTGGCCCAACCGCCACTGTTCCGCGCCGACGTCGGCAAGGAGCGCACGTACCTCAAGGACGAAGCCGCGTTGCGCGTGTTCGAGGCTGAGCACCCCAACCGCAAGATCGAAGTCAGCCGATTCAAGGGCCTCGGTGAGATGGACTGGGAAGAGCTCGGCAAGACCACGATGAGTCGCGATTCGCGTTCGTTGCTCAAGATCTCAGTGGAGGACGCCGCCATCGCGGACGACGTGTTCTCCACGCTCATGGGCGACAACGTCGAGTCCCGCAAAGGCTTCATCCAAGAGAACGCCAAGGACGTCCGTTTCCTCGATATCTGATCAGCACAGTGTCGGCAGCGGCTGCCTGATGCCGATGCCCTGAAGTCCCCGCACCCCTGGACCCGGAGGTCCCGTTGCCCGACGGCGCGCAGCCCCTCGAAATGAACATCGAACCCATCGAGATCCAGGAGGAGATGGAACGCTCCTTCCTGGATTACGCGATGTCAGTCATCACCGCGCGCGCGTTGCCCGACGCGCGCGATGGTTTGAAGCCGGTGCAGCGTCGCGTGCTCTACGGCATGTACGACGGTGGCCTCCGGCCGGACCGCAACCACAAGAAGTGTGCATCGGCTGTCGGTGACGTGATGGGTAAGTACCACCCCCACGGCGACCAGTCGATCTATGACTCGCTCGCGCGCATGGCGCAGGACTTTTCGCTGCGGTATCCACTCGTGGACGGTCACGGGAACTTCGGTTCCCCCGACCCGAACGACCGCCCCGCGGCCATGCGCTACACCGAGGCGCGGCTGGCGCCATTGGCGATGCAGTTGCTCGGCGAGATCGACGAGGACACCGTCGACTTCCAGGAAACGTACGACGGCAACAACGAAGAGCCGATCGTCCTCCCGGCGCGGTACCCGAACCTCCTGATCAACGGCGGTGGCGGCATCGCCGTCGGTATGGCCACCAATATCCCGCCGCACAACCTCGGCGAGATCGTGGACGCCACGCTGCACCTCATCGATCACCCCGACGCAACACCGGACGATCTGATGCAGTTCGTGAAGGCGCCGGACTTCCCCACGGGCGCGTTGATCCTTGGGCAGGCCGGCGCACGAGACGTGTACCGGACCGGTCGTGGTTCCATCAAGATGCGCGCGGTCGCGGAGATCGACGAAGGTCGCAAGGGCGAGCAGCGCATCGTCATCACCGAGGTGCCGTACCAAACGTCGGTTGAGGTCATCGGAACGAAGATCGCCGAGCTGGTCAACGACCGCAAGATCGAGGGCATCCGGGACGTGCGCAACGAGTCCGCGGGTGACTCGGTGCGCCTCGTCGTCGAACTCAAGCGCGATGCGAACTCACAGGTGGTGCTGAACCAGCTGTACAAGCACACACCCATGCAGTCGAACTTCGCCGTTCATATGCTCGCGCTGGTCGACGGCGTGCCGCGCTTGCTGAACCTGCGTGAAGCGTTACGTGTGTACGTCGAGCACCAAGTGGTGGTGATCACGCGGCGCACCGAGTTCCGGTTGCGCAAGGCGCGCGATCGCGCCCACATCGTCGAAGGCCTGTTGCGCGCCCTCGACGCGATCGACGCCATCATCGCCATGATCCGCGCCTCGGCGGACACGGACTCGGCGCGTCAAGGCTTGATGGCGGCACCGTTCGAGTTCAGCGAGATCCAGGCCCAGCACATTCTCGAGATGCCGCTTCGCCGGTTGGCGCAGCTCGAACATCAGAAGTTGCTCGACGAGCACGCCGAACTCCAGGAACGCATCGCCGGGCTCCAGGCAATCCTGGACAGCGACAGTCGGAAGCTCGAAGTCATCAAGGAGGAGTTGGGCCAGGTCCGGGAGGCGTATCCCGAAGGGCGACGCACCCAGATCACCCTCGACACCGGCGACATCGCGGACCTTGATCTGATCGAAGACGAAGAAGTCGTCGTCGTGCTCTCGAACAAGGGCTACGTGAAGACGGTCTCCAACGACGCATTCCGCAAGCAAGGGCGTGGCGGGAAGGGTGTGCGCGGCTCGAGCCTCAAGGACGAGGACTACGTCGAGCATCTCCTCACGACCACGGCGCACTCATACCTGTTGTTCTTCTCCAACCGGGGCCGGGTGTACCGCCTGCGCGCGCACGAGATCCCGATGAAGGAACGCACGGCGCGCGGCACGGCCATCGTCAACCTGCTCGCGCTCGGGCCGGAAGAACGCGTGCAGGCCGTCATCGATACGCGTACCTACGAAGACGGCGCCTACCTCTTCTTCGCGACCCAACGTGGGCAGGTGAAGAAGACGAAGATGTCCGAGTACGACTCTTCGTTGCGGACCGGTCTGATCGCAATCAACCTCAAGCCCGACGACGAACTCGTACGAGTCATCCAGACCACGGGCGACGACGACATCTTCATGGTGTCGCGGAATGGGATGACCATTCGGTTCAACGAAGCCGATGTGCGGCCGATGGGTCGCGCCGCGGCCGGCGTCCGGGGCATGAAGTTGAAGAACGCCGAGGACGCAGTGGTGTCGTGCGCGATCGCAGAAGACGACGCGGTGATGCTGTTTGTGACCTCGAGCGGTCACGGAAAGCGCACCAAACTCGACAAGTTCAACAAGCAAGGTCGAGGCGGTCAGGGCGTCCGTGGGATGAAGGTGACCGCCGGGCGCGTGGGTGTCATCGCCGCGTTCATGGTGCAGGTCGACGATGAGATCCTCGTCTTCTCCTCCGTGGGCAATATCATGCGTACCGGCGCTCGCGACATCTCCTCGCAGGGCCGTGACGCGACGGGAGTCAAGGTCGCGGCACTCAACAGCGGGGAGAGCGTGGTGGCCGTCGCTCCCGTCCTCGAGGGCGGCGAGGGAGAGGACGAATAACGATGGATCCGGCAGTGACCGTGACGGGAAAGTCGGCCAAGGCGACGAAGGTCGCCCCGATCCTTTCCGACGTTGCCGTGTCGGGCGAGACGCCGGCAGTTACTCAGGCCGAAACCGCGGTGCGGCGGTCTCGCGTCGAGATGACGAAGGTCGAACTCTGGTCGGTCCTCAAGGTCTCGTTGTGTTTCTATCTCGCCGGCCTGGCGATGATGATCATCGCCGGCCTGGTGGTCTGGTTGCTGCTCGACGCGTCGGGAGGCATCCACAACTTCGAGAAGTTCATGGGCGACATCATGAGTGCCAAGGACTACCGCCTCGTCGCCTCACAGATCCTGCTGGGAGCGGTGCTCGTCGGCCTCGTGATCGTCGCGCTGATGACGATCATCACCGTTATCGCCGCCGCGCTCTACAACCTGTTCTCGGAGCTCGTCGGTGGGGTCGAGGTCACGCTCGTCGAGGCCGACTGACAGCCTGACCATTCCGGTCGGCTCGCGGACGGCCCGGGTTGGTAATGTCCTCTCGCTCCGCGGGGGCTATAGCTCAGTCGGTTAGAGCGCGTCCCTGATAAGGACGAGGTCGTAAGTTCGATTCTTACTAGCCCCACCCGCGTTTCCCCAGGTCAGGTGTGCGGTGCATCGGTCTCGGCGATTGGGATGGACGTCACGCTGAGCGTGACGCCTGTCCCGAACGAGGTCCACGA
>JANYJV010000136.1 GCA_025361725.1 Acidimicrobiia bacterium
CCATCATTTCTGGTCGTCCGCTCCGTGGTTGAAAAGCGCGTGCTCGGCGGGACGCTCCCGACCTGCTCGCCTCCGCAGGCTCCGGCTCGGGACCCGGTAGAGCGCGGAGCGGGTCTTACAGAAGTCGGATCAGCGCAGACAAGCCGACGAGGACGATGACGACGCGGAGGACCTGGGGGTTGAGCTTGCGGCCGACGGTGGCGCCGAGCTGACCGCCGATCACCGACCCGACGGCAATGCAGCCGACGATGGCCCAGTTGATGTCGGCGGCGATGATGAACGTGGCCGACGCCACGAGGTTCACGCACATCGCGAGCACGTTCTTCGCGCCGTTCAATCGTTGGAGATCGTCGGCGAGGAAGATCCCGAGCAGGGCGATGAGGATGATCCCTTGCGCGGCACCGAAGTAGCCTCCGTACACACCGGCGAGGCCGACGAGCACGATCAGGACCAGGCTCACGCTCGCAGCCGCGTGATTGGGACGAGCGAGGCGGCGTGCGAGCCGCGGCTGCACCACCACGAGCACGAGCGCGATGACGATCAGCACGATCACGACCCGTTTGAACACGCCGCTCGGAAGCACGAGGAGCAGGATCGAGCCGGTGAGCCCACCGATGATCGATGCCGGGATGAGTTTGAGCAGTCGGTCGCGTTGCCCACGAAGTTCTCGTCGGTAGCCGATGACACCCGAGATCGCGCCGGGCACGAGCCCGATGTTGTTCGAGACGTTGGCGAGCACCGGCGGATACCCGAGTGCGACGAGGGTGGGGAACGTGATGAGTGAACCGGACCCCACGACGGTGTTGATCATCCCGGCGGCCATACCGGCGAGCGTGATGAGGAGTGCGTCGCCGGCGTTCACGAACCGCCGAATCTAGGTCCATGCCCGAACCGGTCCCCGAAGCGCTCTGTCAGCGCGACCGCCAACCGGGGATTCAGTCCGGGCGGGCGATGCGCCAATCGTTGCGCAGACTGTCGACGAACTCGGCGTTCGAGCGGCTCTCCAACCTCAGCGTGTCGAGGACCTGGCGTACGAGCACGATGTGGAACTCGTCGGCCGCCGCGGGTCGCAGCCGCATCCCGTGATGCTGAATGCCGTCCTCGATCTCGAGGCCGGCCTGGTACATCGCTTTCATGAGGAACTCGACCCGTTCCGGCGGCTCGTCGGTTGACCAGTGGAAGGGCCCCGGCTGCACTGCCGCGATCCGCCATGCGGCGATCAGGGATTCGAAACCGTCGATCGCCGAGGGCGTCAGGGACTTCGGGGCCACTCGGCGGAGATCGGCGATCGCCTCCGTGGCGTAGTCGAGCCAGGCCAGTGCACTGGCCTGCGCCACAGGGCCGATCTCGATCTTCACGCCGTTCAGTCTCGCGCCGTTTCCGAAGGTTCTGAGGTCCGGCGTCGGGTTGGTACCCTCTCCGATCGCAACATCCTGCCGAGGCGCCCTCTCGAGCGCCCGGCGACCGCATCTCAACGGGGAGTTTCCGTGAACCAGCAGCAGTTGGAGAAGGTCAAGTCCGCGCCCGGCTTCATCGCCGCGTTGGACCAGAGCGGCGGCAGCACGCCGAAGGCGCTCGCGCTCTACGGCATCGACGAGTCGGCCTTCTCCAACGACGAAGAGATGTACACGGTGATGCACGAGATGCGCACCCGCATCATCAAAAGCCCGAGCTTCAACGGCGATCGAATCCTCGGCGCGATTCTCTTCGAGAACACGATGGACCGTACGATCGACGGTCAGGAGACTTCGCACTACCTGTGGGACGTGAAGCATGTCGTGCCGTTCCTCAAGGTGGACAAGGGTCTGGCCGACGACGCCGACGGTGTGCAGCTGATGAAGCCGATGCCGGACCTGGACGCGTTGTGCGAGCGCGCCGTCGGCAAGGGTGTGTTCGGCACGAAGATGCGATCGGTGATCAAGCTCGCGGACGCAAGCGGCGTGCAGGCGATCGTGGACCAGCAATTCGAAGTCGGAACGCAGATCCTCGGTCACGGTCTCGTGCCGATCATCGAACCCGAAGTGGACATCAACAGCCCGGCCAAGGCCGAGGCCGAAGCGCTGCTCAAGACCGAGATTCTTCGTCAGCTCGACGCGCTGGGCGACGACCAGTCGGTGATGTTGAAGCTCACGCTGCCCGAGGCGGACAACTTCTACTCCGAGCTGGTCGACCACCCGAACGTGCTGCGCGTGGTGGCGCTCTCCGGTGGCTACAGCCGAGAAGAGGCCAACGCTCGATTGGCTCGGAACCACGGTGTGGTCGCGAGCTTCTCGCGTGCGCTCACCGAGGGTCTGTCCGCACAGCAGAGCGACGCCGACTTCGATGCCGCACTCGATGCGTCGGTCGGCAGCATCTTCGCCGCCTCCAACACCTGAGGTCCGGTGCGGTCGGGTGCAGCCGTTCAGAGCACCTCAGCGGCGCGCGCCACTTGTGCGGCGAGGTCCTCGGGGAGGCGCTCGAGGATTGGTTGGAGCGGCGCGCGGCCGGCGCACGCATCGACGAACGCTGCGGCAGACCCGGCTGAGGTGCCGGCGGCGTCGGGCTCGGCGCGGCTGACCTCGATCGCGGTGTCGACTCGCACCCGCAGCGCGACGCCCGGCAGATCGTCGAACATCACCGTGGCGTCGATCGGCGCATCTGGACCGACGCCGACCGGGTTCGGATCGTCGAGGGTCCCGCCCTGCAGTCCTGCGAAGCAGAACGAGAACCAAGTGGCCGCGAGCACTTCGTCGGCCGACACGGGCAGGGTCTCGGCCATCGGTTCAAGGATGTCGCGCTCGTGCAGCCAGCTGTCCCAGAACATGTGGCCGGCACTGCAAAGCATCGGTAGGTGACCGAGCGGTGACTCCATGCGGTTCCGCCACTGCTCATCCGTGAGGGGGTCCAGCACCTGCGCAAGTGTGGTAGCGCCCTCCGAGAAGCGGTCCAGGAGCTCGTCGGTGGAGAGCGGGACGGTCGCCGCAACCAGGTTGTCTGTGGAGCTCGACGGATTGAACCCGCGTAAGAACGAAGTCGGGTCCTGACCGTCGCGACCATTGGCGAAGGTCATGGCCCAGAACCCGTCGACCACGACGAGATGCCCGATGACCTCGCGCACGTTCCACGCCGCGCAGCGGGTCGGGCGCAGCCAGTCGTCCGCGGAGAACCCGCGCAGCGTTGTTTCGAAGCGGGCGCGATGCGCATGCCATGGCGCAAGGTCCGGTGCCCACGCCGGATCGATCGCGACGTTGAGCGGCTCGTGGTCAGGGTCGAGGTAGTGCTGGCGGACTGGTCGGGATCCCATGATGGGTGAGCTCCTTGCGTGGGGTACGCGTCGGTTTCGCTCCGCTCTACCTTTGTCTTCTTGGCCCTGCGGGCCGGGCCGGACGAGCCACGTTCCGCTGGCACATCGGCCGTGGCCGGGTGCCAGCATCGCTTCTCTCTACCAGAAGTCGACAGGCCTTCGGACTGAGACCCGTTAGGGTCGCCATGGGTCACAGTTGCGAGCGCTGTGACCACCAGGATGCGTCCCGGTAGGCCTGGACGATGGAGAGGGTTCCCGATGGCCGACAAGTCCCCCAAGAAACCGACGAACAAGAAGGTCGGCAAGTCGCTGAAAGAGAAGCGCGCCGACAAGAACGCGAAGAAATCCGACAAGAAGTACTGAACGAGAACGGGCGTGCGGCCCGGAGTTCACGACTCCGAGACGCACGCCCGCTCAGCCCTCTCGGGCGTTACTCCTCTAACAACTTCTGGGTGCGAGCCACGCGACGGGCAGCCAACCGCGAGCCAATGCTTCGATGCTCTGACTGGTGGCGAACGTGTTCACCGGCGGGAACGAGTCGTTCGGACTCGTGATGTGACCGTCCTGCGCCTGTTGGGTGCGCAACCAGCCGACGGGATTCGCGTACGCGGTCCCCTGCTTCGCCGGACGCACGGTGTCACGCCAGCAGGCTTTCGTCGGGTCGAACCCGGCGGAGGTGACGGCCATGATCGCGGTCGCGGTCGAGTTCGGGTCGTTGGAACCGAATGACTGCCAGCCGCCGCTTGCTGTCTGCTGATCCGCGAGGAGCTGGAGGCCGGCGATCAGGTTGGCGTCGGTGGGAGTGACCTCGGCCGCGACCAGCGCTTGCACTGCGAGCGCAGTGGTGTCGATGTCCAGGTCGGTGCCGGTGGGGTCACCGGAGAAGTTCCATCCGCCGTTCGCCTGTTGGGCGTTGCGGATGAATGTGACGGTGGCCGCCGGAACGGTGCCGCTCGTCTGACGCTTGGCGATCGCTGCGTACAGCGTGGCGTTGAACGCGCCGTACGACCCGTTGAGCTGGGCGCCCTGGTTGAGCACGGTGACGAGGTTGCGTGAGGTGTCGCCCTGCGGGTTGAACGCCGTCGGGCTGAGACCGAGCGGCGTCGCCACGAGCACGATGAGCTTGGCGGCTTGGCCGGCCGACAAGGTGCCGTCGGCGAAGTCATCCATCGCGTCGAGCGCAGACTTGCCGTTCTTGGTAACCGCGAGGACCGCGTTCCGCGCCTTCGTGGAATCCCACGCCGCGCTGGTTTGCGCGCCCTCGCCGATGGCGACGATGGCGTCCGGTGTCTCGAACCCGGCAAACCCGGCGACCTCGAACGAACCGTCGGCGAGTTGTTGGCCGGTGAGCCAGGTAACCGCTTTGGTGATGACGGGCGGGTTGGCCGAGTCGTTGAATCCGGTGTTCTTGCACCCAGCGACCGCAAGAGCGGCGACGAGCGCGCACAGAAGAAGCTTTCGAGAGCGTTGCATGGAATACCTCCGCGGGCCCCTTTCCACGAGGGCCCAGTGTCGTGCCGGTTCGACCGGCGACGGATATGAGCACGGGCGGTTGCCCAGTGGAGCGCGGCGGGGATCTGGCTCACGCAGCGAGTGCTGCGATCACAGTTGCGGGTCAGCGCCGGAATCACACCGGCTTCTCCCGTTCCGAACTCGGGCGGGACCATAGTCCATTTTGCGCCGTGGTGTCGGTTCCGGAAGAAGTCAGGCCCGGGGCTCGTCCACCAGTTCGACCACGGGATCGAGCCGGTGGGCGAAGCGGCGCAGCGTCGCGAGCACCGCGGTGCCGGTGAGGAGGATCAGTACGGCATTGGCCAAGGCCGACGCCGCGTCCCACGGGTACGAGGTCGCCACGTAGAAGGACCAGTAGTGGCGCAGTGTTGCCGCCACACTCGAACCGGGGATCCAATCGAGCTCGCCGCCGTTGCGTTGGAACGGCCAGAACCAGAGGTTCATGATCGCGCCGTAGGCGAAACCCCACACCCAGCCGTACGCCGCGAGCGCAACGAGTTCCGCGCGCCTCGGCCAGGTGCGGGTGAGGGTGCCGAGGGTGCCCGCGAGCGCACCCATCCAGCTCAACGTGAGCATCTGGAACGGCAACCACGGTCCGATCCCGCCGGTGATGATTGCGGACACGGCCATCGAACACAGTCCGAGCAACATGCCGAATCTCGGTCCGAACGCCGCGCCCGCGAGCACGACGAGGAAGAAGATGCCGTTGCCGCCGAGGGGGAGTGAGAGGAGCCTGAGTAGCCCTGCGGACGCGGCGAGCACGCCGAGGATCGCGACGGTCGCGCCGTTCATGGTGCCGCGGCGGACTTCGAGTGCGACGGCGGTGACCGCGAGTGCGGCGACGATCCCGGCGACGAGTGGTGCGTCGCCACTGTGGGCTTGATTGGGCAACGCGCTCGATGGGATCCAGAACGGATACAGGAACGCGCCCATGCCGATGAGCACCACGAGCGTGTAGACGAGCGCAGTCCGGACGTCGATGCGCGTCCGTTTCGGGGAAAGGCTCGCGGTTGCGGTCATCGGGTCATTGCGAGCGCGTGCTCGATGTCGTGCACGGTGAGGTAGCCGGGAAATACGCGCGCCACCTGCGGGGCAAAGAGGGATCCGCCGAGAACTTCGCGCGCCGGACCGTCGGCTACCACTTCGCCATCGCCCATGACGATCGCGTGGCTGACGCACCGGGCGGCGAGCTCTACATCGTGAGTCGCAAGGACGACGGCCCCGCCACGGCCGCAGTGCTGCGCGATGGCGTGTTCGAGCGCGGCGCGAGACGCCGCGTCCATGCCGCGAGTTGGCTCGTCGAGGAGCAGGACCTTCGCGTTGCCTACGGCCACGGCGGCGATTGCTACCCGCTGGCGTTCACCGCCGGACAGCGAACGCGGATGACGATCGGCCACATCGTGCAGACCGAGCGCGTCGATCCAGTGGTCGACCTCGCCGGTATCGGGGCGGTTGAGCAACCGGAGCGTCTCCACCACCTCCGTCCGAACCGTGGGCCGGAACAGCAGACTCGACGGATCCTGCGGGACGTACGCGCGCGTGACGTCGCCGATGACCGCGCCGCGCTCGAGTTCGATGAGCCCGGCCAGCGCGCGCAGCAGGGTGGACTTCCCGGCGCCGTTGCGCCCGAGGAGCGCGACCGCTTCGCCGGCGCGCACCGAGATGTCGATCGAGTCCAGGATGGCGTGGTGGTCGATCCGGACCGCGAGCCGCTCGGTGCGCAGCAGCACTTCGCCCGGCGCGTCCGCGGTTGCGGTCGTCGGCGGTGCGCTCGGCACCCGATCGTCCCGCTGGGCGAACCGACGCGCGTCTCGCACGGTCAACGGCGGTGGATCCCACCCCACTACCCGTCCGAGCATCGTCACTGCCGGTGCGCCTGGGTAGGTAGCAAGGACAGTGCCGGTGGGCGCGTGCGCGGACACGCGCCCGTGTTCCATCAGCACCGCAACGTGCGCAATCGGCGCGCAGCGCTCGAGTCGGTGCTCGGCGATGAGCACCGTGGTCCCGAGCTCGGCGTTCAACCGGGCGACGGCCGCGAGCACGTCCTCGGCACCCTGCGGATCGAGTTGGCTGGTGGGCTCGTCGAGCACCAAGACCGACGGCGCGGTCGCGAGTGCGCCCGCGATCGCGCAGCGTTGGCGCTCGCCGCCTGAGAGGGTGGCCGGATTCCGATCGCGGAGGTGGGCAACCCCGAGCGCGTCGAGCACCTCTTCCACCCGACGGCGCATCGAGACCTGATCGGTCCCGAGATTCTCGAGGCCGAACGCGATGTCGGACTCGACGCGGTCGATGACGAACTGTGCCTCAGGATCCTGATGCACGAACCCCACCACATCGGCGAGATCCCGCGGATGGAGGCCGCGGGTCGATCGGCCCTGCACCTGCACGACGCCGCCGAACCGTCCGCCGCTTGCGTGGGGCACAAGACCGTTCGCACAGCGCAGCAGCGTGCTCTTGCCCGAACCCGAGGACCCGATGACGAGCACCACATCGCCCGCGTCGATGGCCAGGTCCACACCTTCGAGCGCAAGCGGCGAGTCGGGGTATCCGAAGCTCACATCGGCGTACGTGAGCGCGTCGGTCGCTTCACTCATGTCACTCCCACGAGTGCGTCGGTGGGAGCCGGGGACGGGGTCGCCGCGGTCGGCGCG
The DNA here is from genome assembly GCA_025361725.1 of Acidimicrobiia bacterium. Taxonomy (GTDB): domain Bacteria; phylum Actinomycetota; class Acidimicrobiia; order IMCC26256; family JAENVU01; genus JAENVU01. Next base: position 7,447 of record JANYJV010000136.1, read on the forward strand.
GAGTGGGGGAGCAGCAGGAGTGGTGCGAGCAGCGGCACCAGTGCGAGCGCAACGAGGACGTCGAAGCGGGGCCAGTCCAGCGGGCTCGCGTACCACGCGAGCGACGAATTACCGATTGCGGTAAAGACGCCGAGCGCAAACGGCGTGACGAGTGCGGCGCCGATCAGGAGCCAGTCGGCCGTCGCGATCCGGCGTCGCCGATAGTGCTGGCGCTGCACGCCGCGTGAGCCGCTGATGACGGCCGCCATCAGCAAGACCATCCCAGCGCCCGCGCATACCAACGCGACCACCGTCTCGCGTCCGATCAACGCAACGAAGGTTCCCCCGAGCGCAACCATCGCGAGGAGTGACAACCAGCCGGAGCGCAGATCGACAGCGGATGCACGTCCGGCGCCGAAGCCGCGTGCGTCCATCGATTCGGACAGTGCAACCGAGCGTTCCATGCCGCGTTCGAGGACGGGAAGCGCGGTGCGCAACACGCGCCCGCGCTTGGCCGCGTGCCCGCCGGTGCGCGCGCGGTCGGCCTCGCGTACCGCGCCGATGGACTCGATCGTCGCGGGAACGAACGCGAGCGCGACAGTGATGACCACACCGAGCTCGTGAAACGCGCGGGGCGTGGACTGCACCAACTCGTAGTGGGACCAGATCGCGTTGGCCGCGCCGAAGACCGCCATGACCCCCACCACGGTGAAGCTGCTCGCAAGCGATTGCAGGATCACGCCGGACTCGATCGTGCCGCCGACCGTGAAACCGCCGAGGATGTCCGGCAGCGTCGCGTGGGGGAGCGTGACGAGAATGTCGATGCCGTTGTGGGTCGTGAGCGCGGCGATGACCACGCGGATGAGGCCGAACGCCACGCCGACCGCGATGAGGGCAGGGAACGCGCGGCGGTACGGACCGTCGGCCGCGTGGGCCTCCACGATGAGCCACGCGATGCCGATCACGAGCGTCACGTACACAGGGCTCGGTGCCAACTCGACGCACGCGGCCGCGGCCAACGACCACACCAACCAGGCGATCGAATGGAAGGGACGCGGCGTTGCCGCGGGCCGATGCATTCCCCTAGGGTGCCCGACTGAACGCGGTCGCGCCCAACCCCGGATGGTGGGTGCGACTCAATCGGATGGGGCTTTTCCCGTCCGGTGGGTGGAGGAAGCCGGTGGGAGACCGGCGCTGACCCGCAACTGTGAGCGCTCTCGTGGTCGTCACCGACCGCAGATCGTGAGCCAGGACCACCGCCGCGTTCCGCCGGGCAACCGGTGTCCGTTCCCCTCGGGGATGACGATGGGTAGCCCTCGTGGAGAGGGGCTCGCGGAGGATTCATGGCTCGTTGGCG